>CAYYYX010000067.1:10913-11328 GCA_964476065.1 uncultured Verrucomicrobiota bacterium
GTTAGAGAATTTGAATCCTTAAGAGTTCTCTCGCAAAGTCGCTAAGACGCAAAGAGTCCAGCTTTTCCAGACATTGGGAAATCCGGGTTTCTTTTTTCCAAGGTTTGGAAGAAAAAGTTCCAAGCATTGGAAAACCCTTGGCGGCTTTGCGGCTTGGCGAGAGGACATCTTCCAGACATTGGAAAAATCTGCGGTCATCTGCGCAATCTGTTGAAGACCCCGAGACTTCGGGGCGGATGAATTTTCCAAGCATTGGAAACTTTTCTTCCAACCATTGGAAAAATAATAGGCTGCCGGATCATCCGGCTTCCAAGGTTCGGAACGTTCCGCTCACCGGTTTTGGTTTCTGGTACATATATCATTAGCGGGGTATCAATTTAACGCAAGTTGAGGTTTGATCACCCCAAGATGTTGT
>CAYYYX010000068.1:0-10856 GCA_964476065.1 uncultured Verrucomicrobiota bacterium
CAATGCTTGGAAAGTCGATGTAGACGGCTCACTCGGACAGTTCGCACTACCAGTTAATTTGGCAGTATTTGGTGGGGCGACGCCTTCCGCCGACGTTAATAAACTATGGTAGGACAAGCCTGCGGAGCCGAAAAAAAAGCGCCCCGGATTCCGAGACGCCATCTAAAACCAGACGATCTGATTTATTTGCATGCAGAGCGGCGGATCAAAAATGCAATCACTCCGCCGATTCCGAACATCGCCATCGTCGCCGGTTCCGGCACAACGCTCAGGTCTATCTCCTCAATGCCGAATCCCCCCTCTGAGGTGGCTGCACTTTTGCCAAGAGCATCAAAACGAATGGTATCTAAAGCACGCACATCCCAGTCAACAAAATATTCGTTAACTGAAGTTAGATCGCTGTCCCCCAGCGTTAAAATCGTCGTGTTCCATGTGATTTCAACCGAATCCCCAACGGTAAAGCTAGCGAATTTAAACCGGGTTACATTGACATCCTTGTCGAAAGAAACGGCGAGCCATTCACCCGTATCGAAATAGCTAGTTCCTTCGTCGACTAGATCAGAATTGACTCCCAACTGATCCCCAATGGCATTCAGGTAATCGACGGTTCCGCCGAGGGCACCAAATGTAGCAGTAAGATTCAGCCCTGAGATTTCTGCCACAGGAACCTGAGACCCCGAGGTGCCTAGGTTATCCAGATTATTACCCGTGGATATTCCAGTCGTTGTAAAAACAATAGGTGTTGCCTCTGCATAAAAAGTACAAACTCCCATTATGATCGCTACATGTACCCATTTCATTTCTATCTCTCCATAAAAAGTTAACTTATCCTATGGATAATACTCAATTTCCCGGGTCTGTTAAGAAATTTACCTACAATACTCACTCTTTTCTTTCACCACTCCAAAAAGGGTCGCTGAACGAGTACCGCATTGAAGTAGCGCGGGTCATAAGAAACCTCTTCGCCCAACCAGTCGGGTTTTTCAAAGGGTTGACCTTCTGTTTCCAACTCGATTTCAGCAAGAATAAGCCCCTCGTTTTCGCCAGAAAACTCATCGATCTCCCATCGCAACCCGTTGATTTCCAAAAGATATCTCGTTTTTGACACCCCCCGATCCCCGCAAAAGTTCTGAAGCATGTGTTCAGCTTCTTCAACAGGGATTTCATACTCTATTTCAGAACGGGAGATTCCTTTCGTCGGCCCCTTGAGAGTGAGAAAACCCTGCGAACCGAACACGCGAACGCGAACCGTAATGTTTTCCGGGTCTGAGGAAATATAGCCCTGCTCGCAAAGCCGCCCCCCGTCTGCGGCGTCCCGCCATGCATCGCCAACCACTAAAAATTTTCGTTCAATTTCAATCTTCATAACCAAATCCTTGCTTTCGTGCCTCTGTTCAGGGATTTTTAGCGCATCCGATTTTAATTGAAAGGAAGAAAATGGAACCTGCTCTGATTGTTGCTCTGGATGTACCGACGCTGAAAAAAATGGAAGAGGCCCTGGAGCGCCTCCCCGATTCAATTGAATGGTACAAAGTGGGTTTGGAACTTTTCTGCGCTGAGGGGCCTGCCGTACTCGAACCACTCAAAAAGCGGAACAAAAAGATTTTCCTCGATCTCAAGCTCCACGACATTCCACACACAGTGGCCTGCGCAGTTAAAACAGCCGCCAGCCACGGGGTCAACATGATGACAGTTCATGCGATCGGCGGACGGGCGATGCTCGAAGCGGCGGCAAAGGCCGCCAGCGAATGCGACAACCCGCCGAAACTGGTCGCGGTGACCACCCTGACCAGCCTGAGTCAGGATGACTTCGTCGATTTAGGTATTCACCGAACCGTTTCTGACCAGGCTCTGGCGCTCGGCGAACTGGCCATTAGCTCAGGAATTGATGGAATGGTCACCAGCGCTCATGAAGCGGGTGCGCTCCGTGAAAAATTCACGGAGGCCCTTCTGGTAACCCCTGGGATTCGGATGCCGGACGGCGATGTGGGCGATCAAAAACGCGTAGCCACACCGGCCTTTGCCGTTCAACAGGGTTCGTCACATTTGGTGGTGGGCAGACCGATCATGCAATCCGACGATCCCGATGCCATCACCGCCGCGATCCTTGCGGACATAAAAAACGCCCCGTGATTAAACGGGGCGTGTCTGAAATAGAACCGTTGAAACGATTCTATTTTTTCTCAGACAGGGTTAGCTTCTTTCCTGAATCCAGCCACTGCTGAAGAATAATTTTGCAATATTTGCTTTTGGAAATGTGCATCGAACTCGAGCGTTTTTCCAAATCATTCGCCATCTTCTTCGACATATTTATGCCGATGGTTTTGGTGCCTTTGCCAATTGGGTTTGTTGCCATAATAAGTCTCCTTTTTTGAACGGGGAACGCTAAACAAAAGATCCGCCAAAACCAAGCATAATCAACACAAAACGACTACAGGCAAGCGTTTTCTTTTTATTTTTACTGCAAAACAAACTTGTAAAGTTTCCAAAAAAAAGGAAACTGTTTTTCTTATGAACACATGTGGAACAGAACCTCGGCCCTATCTTCCGGGCTATTCAATCTGTCCAAAACCCAATGGGAACTGCCCTCAAGCCGTTCATTTCGCAGACATGATTCTCTGCTGCCACTTCGAGGAAGAAACACCAAAAACCGGATCGAGTTTTTCAGAATGCACTAGTAACGGTAGTGCTCCGGCTTAAAGGGACCCTTCTGCGGAATACCGAGATATTTTGCCTGATTACGGGTTAAGCTATCCAGCTTCGCCCCTAAGCGACCCAGATGAAGTTGTGCCACTTCTTCGTCCAAATGCTTGGGAAGCACATACACCCCGATCGGATATTGATCTTTCGTGCCATGCTTCTGCCAGATTTCCATCTGTGCAAGAACCTGATTGGTGAAGCTATTCGACATCACAAAACTCGGATGCCCCGTGGCGCAGCCAAGGTTAACTAAACGGCCTTCGGCCAGTAGCACAATACTATTCCCTTTCGGGAAGGTGATTTTATCGACCTGCGGCTTGATGTTGATCCATTTGTACTTCCGGATCTTCTCAACCTGAATTTCGGAGTCAAAGTGACCGATATTACAGACGATCGCCTGATTTTTCATCTGACGCATATGCCGCTCCGTAATCACATCGCAGCAACCGGTGGTGGTCACAAACACATCGCCAAGCTTACAGGCGTCGTCCATCGGCATCACTTCGAAACCAGCCATCGTGGCCTGCAGAGCGCAGATCGGATCGATCTCGGTCACGATGATGCGGGCATTCTGACCGAGCAGTGACTGCGCGGAGCCTTTGCCGACATCGCCGTAGCCAGCAACAACCGCGACTTTACCGGAGAGCATCACATCCGTGGCGCGCATGATGGCATCCACCAGCGAGTGGCGACAGCCGTAGACATTATCAAATTTCGACTTGGTCACCGAGTCATTCACATTGATGGCGGGAAAAAGAAGCTCGCCCTTTTCGGCCAGCTGATACAAACGATGCACCCCCGTCGTTGTTTCTTCCGTCACTCCACGAATTTCTTTGGCAATGCGCGAAAAACGTGTGGGGTCTTTTTTCAACGCCTTTTTCAACTGAGCGTAAAAAACGGCTTCCTCGGGACTACCCGGCTTGCGATCCAACACGGACGGATCGGTTTCGGCCTGTACACCCACCTGCACGAACATCGTGGCGTCGCCGCCGTCATCGAGAATCATGTTCGGACCTTTGCCGTTCCCCCAGTCGAGAATGCGATCGGTGTAGTCCCAGTATTCTTCGAGGGTTTCGCCCTTCACCGCAAAGACCGGCGTGCCGGTTTTGGCGATCGCGGCGGCTGCGTGATCCTGCGTCGAATAAATATTACAGCTCGCCCAGCGCACCTTCGCCCCGAGAATCTGCAGGGTTTCAATCAGCATAGCCGTCTGGATCGTCATATGAAGCGACCCGGTAATCCGCGTGCCCTTCAGCGGTTTTTCCACGCCATATTTTTCGCGCAGAGCCATCAGCCCTGGCATTTCGTGCTCCGCCAGATCCATTTCCTTGCGCCCGAAGGGAGCGAGGGAAAGGTCTTGTACGATATAATCCTTCGTCTTACGGGAAACTGCTTTCTTCTTGGGTGCCATAATTACGTGCTCCGTTTCTTCTGTTCTATTTTTTCAGCCACAATCATTACTACGGAAAAGGCCGGCTCCGGCCCTTCCAGGGTTTGGAAAATCTCTGTTTTCAATCCGGCCTCTTTCAGCCAGCCACGCAATTCGTGCTCATCAAATCCGAGCCATTGATCAGCCCATTCGTCACGAACCCATTCCTGATCGTGCCGAGAAAGATCGAGCAGAATCATCTGCCCGCCGGGTTTGAGAATCCGCGCCGCTTCTTTGAGCGCGTTCACGGGTCGAGCCGCATGATGCAACACTTGGCTGACAAAAACTGCGTCCTGGCTATTCGCCTTGAGCGGCAATTTCTCCAAATCCCCCTTCTCCACCGAAACGCAACCCGCCACGCCAGCCTCTTTGCAGCGCTCCTGAACGACACGCAACATTTGCGCAGAAAGGTCGACCGCTGTAACTCGTTTTGCAAACCGCGCTAGAAGTAACGTCAGATCGCCCTCACCGCAGCCGATGTCCGCCACTGTTTTTCCGCTAAACCCTGCGGCGAGCGCCGCAGCCATTCCCTGCCAGCCGCCACCCGGCTGCGTCAATGATCCATAGCGTCCGGCGATTTCATCAAAAAATTTGGTACTCTCTTTACGGCGCTGTGCCAGCGCCCGATCCACCGCCGCGCGGTCGCGGCTCGCGCCGGGCAGCTCGCCGAGCTTCTCGCTTAGTAGCTGAGCAAAAGAAGGGTCCTGAAAAACCGGGCCACGGTGATAATAGACCGACGTGCCTTCGCGGCGCGTCTCAAGCAACCCGCTGTCGCGCAATGGTTTTAGGTGTCGGCTCACGGACGACTGCGGAAGCTTAAGCACACTCACCAGTTCGGCCACCGAGAGTTCCGCAATTTCGACCGAGCGCAAAATCCGCAGACGGACTTCGTCGCCCAGTGCTTTAAAGATGTCGAGTAGTTCAGCCATATCCATTTATCCGCTTTTTCGGATATAAGGATATTTAAGCTTAAAGATCAAGAAAAGAAAGGGCGCACCGGAAATCCGGCGCGCCCAATCATCAATCCGAAATCGTCAATCGTCAATTTCTCAACCCCACTTGCCTTTACCCATATGACCCTGTTGCTCAGTCATCGAGAGCTTCATGATCTGCCAGGCCATGGCGCGGGATTTTGTGAACACATCGACACAACCCGGATCGAGGGCGTCCTCGATTCCGTCTTCACAAGTCTCTTCCAGTGCACGGGCCAAGCCGATTATCTCTGCATGCAACGCGTTGGTGTGGCGAGAACGCTCAACCAAAGAGGCTGCCGCATCATCGAGTTGCGTAAACTGTGCTTTGGGCGCTCCACACTTCGGACAAGTTTCCGGCGCATCATCTCCATCGTGAATGTATCCACACGCTGCACATTTCCATTTTTTCATAATCTCCCCTTCGTTTTTTCTAAACCCCCAAACTGGGTAGGCACTGCTTGAGATATTACTGCGTCCCCTCTACAATCCAAGCCATGAAACTCAAAATATTTATCCAAGCCTTGGAAGAAATCGCGCCGCCCGAACTCGCCGAAGAGTGGGACAATACCGGCCTGCTGATTGAGCCGCTCAAAGCGCGCGACATCAAAAAAGTACTGCTCACCATCGATCTCACCGAGGCCGTCGCACGCGAAGCGGTGCAAAAGAAGGTCGATGCGATCGTCACCTACCACCCTATTTTCTTTGGCGGGTTCCAAACCTTGGAAAAATCGAACCCACAGGCGCGGGTCGCCATGCGGCTGATTCAAAAAGAGATCGCAGTCTACTCCCCGCACACCGCACTTGATGCCGCGCCCGGCGGCGTGAACGACTGGCTGGCCGACGCGCTCGGCGACGGCGACCTCTTTTGCACGGAAACCAGCGGCGCGCGCATCGTCGAGCTCGCCTCTCCCGTTAAACTTCCAACCCTTGGAAAACGAATCAAAGGGAGGCTGAGCCTCCACGCCTTAAAAATGGCCAAAGCGAACGACCGCGCAATCAAAACCATCGCCGTCTGCGCCGGTGCGGGGATCGATGCGTTGCGGGGTATTAAAGCCGACTGCTACCTAACGGGCGAAATGAAGCACCACGATGTGCTCGGCGCCAAAGAGAGCGGGATCTCCGTCATCCTCTGCGGCCACACCGAAACCGAACGCGGCTACCTGAAAATCCTGCGCCACCTTCTACTCGCCGAAACCGAACAGGCAATTGATGTGCTAATTTCGAAAGCAGATGCCGCCCCTCTGAAAGCGCTCTAACCCATGCCCCCTTATATCTTTCTGGCACTCATTGCTGCGGTCGCCTACAGCATCGGCGCCCTGTTCAACAAACAGGCCATGGCCGACGGATGTAGCCAGCAGCGGATCACAGCCATCAGCACCTGGACCCCGGCACTGATTCTCACCCCCTCCTTTTTTCTCTACAGCGACCCGATGCCCCTCCACCTCTGGTATCAGCCCCTGATCGCCTCCGTCTTTTTCAGCTGCGGCATCGTCTTTTTTATTCTGGCGCTGAAAACCGGCGACCTGAGCATCGTCGCGCCCGTTTCCGGAGCCAAACCCATCTTGAACGCACTACTGGTTTCCCTGCTGCTCGGGGTGGACGTTCCGTCCGCCACATGGATTGCCGGTGGCCTCACTCTGGTCGCGCTCACGGTTCTGCGCACCCCGAACCGCTCAACCCACCACTCCTTTTCACGCACCGCCACAATCACCCTGCTGGCGGTTCTCGGCTTCGCCCTGTGCGACACCTGTTTTCAGCAATGGGCCGCTGGCTGGGGCGTCATGCGCTTCGGCGCGCTCACCTTCGGCATCGCATCCGTTGCCGCCCTGGGTCTGATCCCGCACTTCCGTACGCCGTGGAAACAATTAAGCCGGACAGCCCGCTCCCACACATTGACCGGAGCATTTTTCTGTTCTCTGCCCGCCTTCTGCATGGCCTACGCGCTGGGCACCTACGGGCAGGCGCCGGAAATCAATGTCGTTTACTCGACCCGCGCACTCCTCAGCATTCTGGCCGTGCGCTGGCTCGGACGCTGGGTCGGCAGCTCCGAACACCGCATCACCCGGGCCGTACTGATCCGCCGCCTCGCCGGGGCTGCCATTCTCACCGCCGCCGTGATCCTCGTCATTTTTGGCAGTACTCCTTAAAACAGCGCAATGAGCTTCGCCGCCTCCGAACATCGGAAAAGTTTTGTCCATCTTCCGCGCACCTGCTAAAAACGGAATAATACCGAAAGGCCGAACACATGAAAACGATTGCTCTCTTCGCCGCACTCACCGCTCTTCTCCTCACCGCCGGATGCTCCACGAGCCAACAGGGGCCCACCACCCCGAAACCTCATCCTGAAAAATATGCACTCCAAGTGGTTCGGATAGAAGCCCCCGTTGATGAGAAAACCAACCCATCTATTCAGGACGAATTCGCTGCGGATTTATATACTCGCGCCCTTAGATCAAGCCCTAAGGAACCGAACCAAAAATTCTTTGGTACATTGAGAGCCCCTGTCAATTCGGAAACCACGGAGTCGCTTCCATTCACTCGACTTGACACCACGGAAGCGACCTTATTTAATTTTCACATGGGACCGAGCCACAAAATCGAAGATCTGTTGAATGATCCGAACGCCACCATCATTGAATTCCCGATCGTTTATGCAGCCGTCGGGGAAACGGCCATCAATGATCAAACCAAAACGATATCCGCACCGAAAAGTTACGAGCCGAAAATGAATGCAAACGGAGTGGTCGGCGTTGTTTACGGTGATGAAACCGCAAAAATCGGACAGTACGTGGAGGCGACCCTCCAAAAAATGGAAAACGGCTCGGTAACCTGCGACCTGTGGTTTTATGAAAAATCGCTTGCTGGCGTACAGAAACATCAAGTTGCTCCAGCGACCGAAACTCAGGCGGCGGTGACGGCATCCCTGCCGATTTTCAAGAAAAACGAAATGCGAACCGAAGTCCCTCTGGCTCCAGGAACATGGATCGGCATGGGTGGCCTGATTAGTACAAAAACAGAAGACTTCTCCTCAGAAAAATCTAGAGAAGTTGAGAAAACCACAATCAGTATGAGCACATGGGTTCGCATCCTCCCACCGAAAGAATAAAATTCCCCATGAACATTGAACCCATTGGAATCATTCACTCCTGCTTTAAGGAAAAGTTCGGCATCCCGCGTCAGTCGGGGCTGATCCAAAGCGCGACCGCCACGCTCGAACTTCTTCCGCCGTACAATGTCGAAGAGGCGCTGCGCGGCATTGAGGAGTTTTCCCACCTCTGGATCGTCTTCGCGTTTCACGAAAGCATCTGTGAAAAATTTCAGCCAACGGTCAGGCCGCCGCGCCTCGGCGGCAACACGCGTGTCGGGGTCTTCGCCACGCGCTCGCCCTTCCGTCCCAATCCGATCGGGCTGTCTGTTGTTGAGCTCAAAGGCGTCAGTGGAACCACGCTCGAACTGAGCGGCGGCGACTTTCTTGACGGCACGCCGGTGCTCGACATCAAACCCTACATTCCCTACGCCGACTCCATCCCCGACGCGCACGGCGCGTTCGCCAACGCCGCACCGGAAGCACCCAACACGGTTTCCTTTTCACCCAAAGCCGAAGTCGTTTTCCAAACCTTGAAAAAAACTCAGCAGCAGCTCATTAAAGATATGCTGAGCTATAACCCGCGCCCCGCGTATCAGACCAACGACCCCGACCGCACCTTCGGCACCCGCCTCTTCGACCTCGAAGTGAAATGGAAACACGACGGCAACACCGTTACCGTAACATCCGTTATCTGAACTTGCTTCTTACCGAGCATATTATTGCCCAATAAAGCCTATATATCCACTTGCGAGCATTATATTGCCCCGTGAACTTATAGTTCAATGAGCAAAAAAGGTATCTTTTATGTTGCATGCCCACTCAAAAAGACCATTATTTCTGTATGAAAAACCTAGAGACAGCCAGCAATCCAGCGATCCGCAAAGAGCTCGGGAAACGCCTGAAAAGCGAACGCCTCAACCAGAATGTCACACAGGCGGCTCTGGCCGAACGAGCTGGCATCTCCCGCCGCACACTGGTCGGGGCCGAACGGGGCGAGCCCTTCACCATCGACACCCTGCTCTCCATCCTCAGAGAGCTCGACCGCCTCGCGCAAATCGACCTGTTCCTGCCGGAGCCAGAAATCAGCCCGATACAGCTCTCCAAACTCAAAGGCAAAAAACGTCAAAAAGCATCCGGTAAATTCACCTATCCAAAACCACGCAACACACCGTGGGTCTGGAATGAAGAATGAACCCGCCCGTCACAGCCGATATTGTCCTTTGGGGAAACCCCATCGGATCCGCCGTATGGGATGCCGATCGTCAGCTGGCGCTATTTGAATATGCGCCGGACTTTCTCGATAGCGGCATTCAACTTGCGCCGCTGACCATGCCGTTGCGGGAGCAGGTCTATTCTTTTCCCGAACTGGCGCGCGAATCGTTCCACGGACTGCCCGGCATGCTGGCGGACTCCCTGCCCGACCGCTTCGGCAACCTGTTGATCGATGAGTGGCTCGTCCGAACCGGCCGCTCGACCGCCGACTTCACCCCGGTTGACCGCCTTTGCTACCTCGGTCGCCGCGGCATGGGCGCGCTCGAATTCCGCCCCGCTCTACGCGACCGTCAGAGCGGGTCGGTGCCGGTCAACGTGGCGGAACTGGTCGATCTCGCCAACACCGCGCTGGCAGAAAAGGAAATGCTCTCCACACAGATCAGCGGAACGAACGAAGAGGATCTGGACGCCATGCGCGACATCTTGCGCGTCGGGACGTCGGCGGGCGGCGCGCGCGCCAAAGCGGTCATTGCGTGGAATGAAAAAAATGGCGAAGTCCGCTCTGGGCAGGTCAAAGCGCCGCCCAGCTTCGGCTACTGGCTGATCAAGTTCGACGGTGTCGCGGGCAACCGCGATAAAGAGCTCAACGATCCGCAGGGCTTCGGGAAAATTGAATACGCCTATCACCGCATGGCGCTCGCCGCCGGGCTCGAAATGAGCGAATGCCGCCTGTTCGAAGAAAACGGACGCAGCCACTTTATGACCCGCCGCTTCGACCGCACCGCCGAGGGGAAAAAGATTTTCATGCAGTCGCTCTGCGGCATCGCCCACATGGACTTCAACCAAGCGGGAGCCTATGGCTACGAACAGGCGATGGATGTTGCGCAACGCCTCGGCCTCGGCGCAGATGCGCTCGAACAGCTCTTTCGGCGAATGGTCTTTAACGTCATGGCGCGCAACCAGGACGACCACACCAAAAACACCGCTTTCTTAATGAATAAGCGGGGCGAATGGCGGCTCGCCCCTGCCTACGATGTCATCTACTGCTACAATCCCGCCGGCGCGTGGACCCACCATCACCAAATGAGCGTCAACGGCAAACACGACCACTTTGAACGGGCCGACTTCAATGCCATCGCCAAACTCTTCAACATTTTGCGCGGCCCCGGCGTCGATCAGGTTATTGAACAAACGGCGGCAGCCCTCGCCCGCTGGCCGGACTTCGCCGCCGAAGCTGGTGTGCCGGAAACAACTGCGATCCAAATCGCCAACCACCACCGGCAGATCTAATTTTTCCAATGTTTGGAAGCAACTGCGTTGCGGCTCACTGTTTTTTCCAACCATTGGAAACTTCTAGAATAACTCACCTTATGCGCATATGCGCATATGCGCATAAGATGGTTATTCAGCACGGGGAAGCCTGCGGCGGCGGGTCACAAATATTTCTCCAATG
>CAYYYX010000069.1:0-10379 GCA_964476065.1 uncultured Verrucomicrobiota bacterium
CGGTGAACTCCGCGATCGTCACTTCGTGGTCGCTGATTTTGTAGCTGTAGCTCACGCCGCCGTAGCCGGAGGTGTCGTTTGCATTTCCGGCGTTGCCGATTGTTACAAACGCGGCATTCGCCACGCCTGCGCTGAGCGTCAGTGCCATCACTAATTTCCATCTGTTTTGCATGTTATTTTCCTTTCGTTTGATTTGATTATTTCCCTTACAACAACTGGCACACTACTTGCGGGGGGGGGAGAGGCAAGCAATAAGAAAAAAAATTTCGGCTTTCTGCCAACGAACCGAATACAACTCGGTTCCACATTCATTCTGAGACAGATCCCATTTCATGTTTTTGTATTTCATCAGTTCAGATTTTCACCATTTCAGGCTTTGACAATCTCCCTGAACTGCCCTAACTTCTCCGCCTTTGTGAAATAACCCTGAAATGATTAGAGGGGGTGTTAAGAATATGGCAAGTACAACATGTGAAGTGAAACTCCGCCGCGGCGAACCCGTGGAAAAGGGTCTCCGTCGCCTTAAGAAGCTCCTCGATCGCGAGGGCATCATCAAGGATATGCGCGCCCGTCGGCATTACGAAAAACCCGGCGATAAAAAGCGTCTAAAACAGGCTCGTGCCCGCACTCGTGCAGCGCGTGACCGCCGCGAAGCCCGCAGTAAGTATTAATTTAACCAAAAGGTTTAGGAACCATGGCAAATATTAAAAGTGCTCAAAAAAGAATTCGCTCGTCCGAAAAACGACGCGTCGGTAACCTCGCGGTCAAAACGCGAGTCAGAACCGCCCGTCGTCAAACGAATGAAGCGCTGAGTGCTGGTGTTGTCGAAACGGCTACTGAAGCCGTCAGCAACTACAGCTCCGTTCTTGATAAAGCCGTCAAACGTGGCGTTATCAAAAAGAACACAGCGACTCGCCGCAAGACACGTGCGACTGAAGCCCTGCGCAAACTATCTGCGTAAGAGCGTTTTTCCAATGTTTGGAAAAACAAAAGCCGTCCTGAAAAGGACGGCTTTTTTGTTAGGTCAAATGTCTGAAAGTCAAAAGTCCAAGGTCTACACATAAAATCCAGAAGACATTCGACCTTCGACATTTAGACCTTAGACTCTTTTTCTTACCACGCAGCAATGGTCATGCTGATCACCTTGCGGGCGAGGTCGTCTGCCGCCGTAGGCAGCGCGGCGCGCTTGCCGGACGTCAGGTCAGCGGCATACGGAAACTCGGATTCACCCATCACACTAGGGATTTCACGGATCACATCACCCGTCGCGGCATCATACAAAACCGCCGAGGCCGTCAGCGTCACCCGATATTCACGGGCCAGCGTGCCGTGCTCGCGGTCATACGCCAGCGAGTTAATAGTATAATCGACCAGCGTCACCTTCAGCACCGCATCCGCGTCCTGTTCTGAGCGGAGAGCCAACCGACCGTCCATCTGAACTTCCGCGCGCATCGATTTCATCGTTTGTACTTCGATCGAGGGCTCCTCGGTTTTGTTTTCCACGATCAGAGCAACCGTCTGAATCGATTCGGGAAGGTTGCTACCGAGCTGATAGCCGGTGCAACCGGCAAAAAGAAACGAAAGAGCGAGAAGCGAGATAAGTTTTTTCATAGGCGACAGCTTAGAAGAGCGCCCCGCTCACGGTCAAGCCGATAGCCAGATCGAAAAAGCACCTCTGCACTTGATTCGCTCCCGTCCCGTCATTACCTTGGACGGGAACTATTTCTTCTGGAGAACGAATTTATGAAAAAAGTACTGATTCCGACCAAACTCAACCCCGTCGCCAAAGAACTACTCGAAGCCAACGGGAACTACACTGTTGTCCAGGATGACAGCACCGATCTAGCCACCCTTGCTTCACAAAACCCCGACACCTACGCCCTGTTCGTTCGTAGCGAAAAAGTCACAGCCGACATCATCGAGGCCCTCCCCGCCCTCAAGGTCGTCATCCGGGCCGGCGCCGGCTACAACACCATCGACATCAAAACCGCCCGCGCAAAAAAGATCGACGTTATGAACACGCCGGGCGCCAACGCCAACGCCGTGGCCGAAGAAGTGATCGCGCTGATGCTGGCCGATGCTCGCCACGTGGTTCCTGCCGATGCCTCCACCCGCGCCGGAAAATGGGAAAAGAAAAACTTTATGGGCCGCGAAGTCACCGGCAAAACCGTCGGCATCGTGGGCATGGGGGCCATTGGCCGCCTCGTTGCCAAACGCCTCAGCGGATTCGACGTCACCATCCTCGCCTTCGATCCGGTTCTCTCCGAAGAAGCCGCCGAGCGAATCGGTGTCACACTGCTCCCGCTGAACGATCTTTTCATTCAGAGCGACTACGTCTCGCTGCACATCCCCGAAAACGAACACACCAAGGGCCTCATCAATGCCGAACTGCTCGGCCTGATGAAAGACGGCGCCACACTCGTCAACTGCGCCCGCGCCGGCGTCATCAACGAAAACGACCTGCGAACCCTTAAAGAGGAAAAAGGGCTCCGCTTCCTCAACGATGTCTACGCCAAAGATGCCGAAGGCGACAAATCCGTCACCGACATCGCCGACATCATGGTGCCGCATCTCGGGGCCTCCACGCAGGAAGCCAACTACAACGCCGCCAGCCGCTCCGCCGAACAGCTCATCGACTTCGACGAAAAAGGAGTCACCTCCTACATCGTCAACCGCGACATCCCTGAAGGCCTCAACGAAACCTACGCCGACCTCACCTACACCATCGCCACCCTCGCCCGCGTCATGATCGGCACCGACACCCAGCTCAATAAAATCGAAACCAGCTTCTACGGCGAGCTCAGCCCCTTCGCCAACTGGCTCACCGTCCCCGTCGTCTGCGCCCTTAGCGAAGAATTCGACCGCTCCATGGACGAAAAAGCCGCCGTCAACTACCTCACCACCATGGGCATCGACTACGCCACCCGCGAACCCGACGCCACCAAAGGCTACGGCAACTCCATCACCGTCGACCTCATGGCCAGCATCGACGAAGAAAGCCTCAAACGCATCAGCGTGCGCGGCACCGTCACCGAAGGCCACCTCATGATCTCCCGCATCGGCGGCTTCGACGGACTTTACTTTGAACCCAAAGGCCACCTGGCGCTCTTCACCTACGAAGACCGCCCCGGCGTCCTTAGCGAAATCGCTGGCGCCATGGCCAAAGAAGGCATCAACATTGACGATGTTCGCAACCCGCACGACGACAGCGGCGAGCGCTCCATCGCAATTCTGAAAGTCAGCGAGCCCATCTCCGAGAAAACCCTCGCCAAAATCGCCGTCAAAATTGATGCCCTCTCCTCCTGCGCCGTCTCCTTCTAGGGGAAGGCAACCGGTGCAAAGGCACAGAGTTTCCAATGTTTGTAAAATTTAACTGCCGTTTTTCCAAGGGTTGGAAAAGTAAAGCTGACCACACCTCATGAGGTGTGGTTATTTTCCGAGCCTTGGGCCTGCGTGTCCCGCCATCCCGTCTCGCCATAGTTGGACGAAGGCGGAAGGTATTCCAAAAATGAGTGAACCGAGTGGCTCAAAGAAGCGAAGCGGTAAACTTCTGCGTGTTCTGCGGGCAACCTTTTCCGATTATTTGGAAAAACCTCCCGATCTCAGTCGCTTTTTTTGAGCATGTGATAGGCGGCGGCGCGAGCGGTGTTGGCGAAGCCGCTGACGGGCACGAGCCCGATAATGGTGGGCGCAACGACAAGCTGAAAGGTTCCGTTCAGGCAGATGAGCGTCAATAGGCTCCAAAAATTCCCAATCGTCATGGCCCAGCTCTTCCGAGCCGCATCCATCATCCCGATTTCTTTTTCTTCCAACAGAATCAGGGTGACGAACAGAAGGCGGACATAAAGATAAAAGCCGGGAAGAATGAAGAGGGCAAAGGCGACTCCTTTGACGAAGGTCAGCAATAGATGTATTCCGGTGACGCGAAACAACTGCCCGGGGGTGGTTCCGTTGCGGCGGTCTTTCACCGCCGCATTGGCCCATGTGAGCAGAATGATGCTAAGCAACGCAATGAATGGAAACGCCGCCAGCAGCAATTTGGAAAGTTTCACGGTATACGCCATGCTCTCTTCCTGAGCCTCAATAAGCATCGCCTCAATTTCATCGAGCGCTCCGGTCTCCATCACGTCGACGATCTCCAAGAACACCTGTTTGAGCGCAACGGTTTCAGGATGGAGCATGATGCGCGGCCCGATTTCAAACAGAAGGATAAACGCAGAGATCAGGCAGAGGGGAATCCACCATTTGCTGAATGACTTCCACGAGAGCGAGTAGCACTTTTTCAGCGAAAACGTATTCATTCGATTTCTTTCAGTTGATGAATGTTAACTCTGAACTCCAAACCCCGAACTTTCTTTAATACTTCCAGCGAGTGCATTGGACGTAGAGCCAGGCAATCCCTTCGCCCACCACCCCCCGAAACGCGAGACTGCTCCTGCCCCAGTGACGCAGGTCGAGCCCCTCACTTTCAAGCGCAATAACTCCCAGGGGCGCCTGTGAGCCGAAGGCCTTCTTATATAAGAAGAAGGAGCGGCGGCTGTGCGCACCCAGCGTGTAAATATTGGCGGGGCACCCCAAAAGCCCCCGCGCTTCAAGGGCGCGGCGCACGGCCAGCGCGGAGGCATAGGTTCGATCCGCATCCACGTCGGGCGTGGACGCCGTCAGGATCACCCCGGAAGAAACTCCCAGTTTTTGAAGACGTGCGGTCGTGACTTCTGCATAGGTCTTTTCGTCAAAAAGGCTTCCGCCCAATTTGATGGGGCCGCCGGTAGTGATCCAAAACGTGCCGGGCTCCATTTTCGCGACCATCAGAACGAGTTCGGCATCAGGCAACCATCCCTCAATAATGGTGAGTTCGGCCTGTGGTAGCGGGTGGTTTTGGGCAAGAAATGGGTAAAGACTCCGCGACAAGCTCATCCCCGCCACGACGAGGAGCAGGAAAATCAGAAGGACGCCCCAGCGGGTCGGCCTCCAAACTTCGGTTTTTCGTACAAGTTTCATTCGTGAGGTTATAGCGTTTAAAGCAGGCGGGATCAATTTTTTCGGAATACGAGGGCATCCGACTCGAGATGCACGATTGAATGGCCCCGTCCCGAGATTCTCGATCCGATCCGAATCTTTCTGAAATCTTTAGGCTCAGAGGGGGTTGACACAGACTACCCCCTCGTATATTTTCCCCGCCTTGCAATTGAAACAGGAAAGAATTTGATGAAGACATTTGTAGCAAACGAAAATGATATTCAGCGCGAGTGGTTTATAGTGGACGCCGCCGACAAATCAACGGGGCGTTTGGCGGTAGTAATTGCCAACGTCCTCCGCGGACGCAATAAGCCGACCTATACCCCTCACGTAGATACGGGCGCCTTTGTGGTCGTTGTAAACGTCGAAAAGATCAAGCTGACCGGAAATAAAGAAGAAGGCAAAATCTACCAAGATTACAGCGGATACCCGGGCGGTCTCCAGCAACGCTCTGCTTCGAAGATCCGTGCGATCCACCCAGAACGGATCATCATGCAGGCTGTAGAAGGCATGCTTCCGAAAAACCGCATGAGCCGCAAAACGATGACACGCCTGAAAGTCTACGTTGGACCGGATCATCCGCACGAGGCGCAAAACGTGCAAACTCTCGAATTTAACGGATAATTGAAGGAATCATTATGGTAGCAGCAAAAAAAGTTATTGAATTTTCCGCCACAGGCCGGCGCAAAACCTCCGTGGCTCGCGTCCGCCTCGTCAAAGGAACAGGCAAAGTCATCGTGAACGGAAAAGACGTCAAAGACTATTTTGATACCCGCGACATGATCGAAACGGCATCCCGCCCGTTGGTGCTCACCGAGCGCGCAGATCAGTACGACATGACCGCAGCGGTCAAAGGCGGCGGCAAAGTCGGCCAGTCCGGCGCAGTGGCCCACGGACTTTCCCGTGCGCTCATCGTTGCGGAAGACGAATTGAGACCTATTCTGAAAAAGAACGGCTTCCTCACACGCGATGCTCGCATGAAAGAACGTAACAAGCCGGGTCAGCCAGGTGCACGCAAACGCTTCCAGTTCTCGAAACGTTAATCTCGAGAATCAGAGTGTTCGAAGTCCCGGCCTCCCGCCGGGACTTTTTTTGTTCCGGTCATCCGCATTTAGGTATAGGCTCCCCCCTCGAATTAAAGGATGAACCATGAAAACACTCCCTCTTCCTAAGGGATTTTCTGCGGCCGGAATCGCCGCAGGAATCAAAAAGAAAAAAAGCAAAGATATGGCTCTGATCGTCTCCGACGTTCCGGCCGTCAGTGCCGCGGTTTTTACCACCAACCAGATCAAAGCCGCTCCGGTCAACTGGGGCATCCAGGTCGTTGAGCACGTTGGTGCCCGGGCCATTGTGCTGAATAGCGGAAATGCCAATGCCTGCACCGGACCGCAGGGCATGATCGACACCGAAGCAACCGCTCAACTCGCAGCGAAGCATCTATGCGTGGAACCCAAAAACGTCTTTGTCTGCTCCACCGGCACCATTGGCAAGCCCCTGCCCATGGACAAAGTCACCGCCGGAGTCGAAACTCTCTTCGAAAACCTCTCCCCGGGAAACGGGATGGACGCCGCCGAGGCCATGATGACCACCGATCTGGTCTCCAAAAGCCTCACCGTCGAGATTGAAATCGGCGGCAAGCCCGTACGGATCACCGGACTCGCCAAAGGCTCCGGCATGATTGAACCCAATATGGCCACCATGCTAGGCTTCATTCTGACCGATGCAGCTGTTGAAAAACATGCCCTACAGTGCGCGCTCCGGTTCGCCACCGACACCAGCTTCAACCGGATCAGTGTCGATGGCGACCAAAGCACCAACGATACGGTAATTGCCTTGGCCAACGGCAGCGCGGGCAACGAAATCCTCACGCAGGATTCCGAAGACTGGCACCTGTTTTTCCTGACTCTAGAAAAAATGCTTTTTGAGCTGGCGATGATGATCGTCAAAGACGGCGAAGGCGCCACCAAAGTGGTGACCGTTCGGGTGATCGGTGCCGCCAGTAATGGCGAGGCCGACGAAGCCGCACGGGCGGTCGCCAACTCCATGCTCAACAAGACGGCCTGGGCGGGAACGCGGCCCAACTGGGGCCGGGTCATGGACGCCATCGGCTACTCCCACGCGCAGGTGCAGGAAGACCGGGTCGACATCGCCTACGACGCCGTACCGCTGGTGCGGGACGGACAGGCCTGCGCGGAAGCCTCCGAGACCGATGCCATTGCGGTGGTCTCGCAGGAGGCCTTCACCATCCACATTAATTTAAATCTCGGCGACGGCGAAGCCGTGGTCTACACCTGCAACTGCACTGAAAAGTATGTCCAGATCAACGTCGAATAAGGAACTCCCATGCAGCAAATGATTGAAAAAGCCTCCGTTCTGGTCGAAGCCCTCCCCTACATTCAAAAGTTTCGGAGCGACACCATCGTTGTCAAATTCGGTGGCAGCATCATGGAAAGCGAAATCGGCTACCGGAACATCCTTAAAGATGTCGCCTTCATGGAATGCGTCGGCCTGCAACCCGTCCTCGTGCACGGCGGCGGCAAGGCCGTTTCCAAAAAGATGCGGGAAGCTCACATCCAGCCCACCTTTATCCACGGCCTGCGGGTCACCGACAAAGCGACCATCGGCGTAGTCGAAAGCGTCCTCAATGGCGAAGTGAATCCGCATCTGGTGGAGATCATTGAGAACTATGGCGGCAAAGCCCGGGGCATCCACGGCGAAGACATCATCAAAGTCAAAAAGCATGTCGGCATCGACCCCGAAACACAGGAAGAACTCGACTGGGGCTACGTCGGCAAGGTGATCGACGTCGATATCGAGCCCATTGTTGCCTATCTCCATTCAGACATCATTCCGGTCATCACGCCGCTGGGCCGGGGCGAAGACGGCAAGCTCTACAACGTCAATGCCGACGAAGTCGCCAACGCCGTTGCGCGGGCGCTCAAAGCGCGGAAGCTCGTGTTCCTCAGCGACGTGCCCGGCCTCATGAAAGACCAGACGGATCCAACCTCTCTGATCACCAGCCTACAGGTCAACGAAGTCGAAGATTTGATTGCCCGGGGCATCATTTCCGGAGGCATGCTTCCGAAAATCACCGGAGCGGTCGAAGCGCTCAAAGCCGATGTGGACAAAGTGCATATCATCGACGCCTCCCTGCCCCACTCCCTCCTGCTTGAACTCTTTACCGACCAAGGCGTCGGAACCGAAATTATCCATTCATCGGAAGTCTAAAATGAACACCACTGAAATTTCTGATTTGCAGAAAAAATATTTGATCCCGACCTACGCGCCGGAGCTGGCACTCGTCAAAGGCTCCGGAACTAAGGTGTGGGACGCCGAAGGAAACGAATACCTCGACTTCCTTGCCGGCATCGCTGTGCTCAACGTGGGCCACTGCCACCCGAATGTCGTCATCGCCATTCAAAAGCAGGCCGCCAAACTGATGCACGTCTCCAATCTCTACTACAACGAACGGCAGCCGCAGCTCGCCGAAAAACTCTCTGCGGCGGCGGGCGGCGGAAAATGCTTCTTCTGCAACTCCGGTGCCGAAGCCAACGAAGGGCTGATCAAGCTCGCACGGCTTCATGGGTCGGCCAGCGGGAAGTTCGAAGTCATCACCATGAAGAACTCCTTTCACGGCCGGACGCTCGCCACGCTCGCCGCCACCGGACAGGAAAAAGTGCAGAAAGGCTTCGCGCCCCTACCCACAGGATTTGTCTACGCCGAATTCAACAACCTCGACTCGGTCAAGGCCGCGATCACCGACCAGACCGCCGCGATTCTCGTCGAAGCGGTACAGGGCGAAGGCGGCGTCATCCCCGCTGAGGAAAGCTTCCTGACCGGCTTGCGGACCCTATGCGATGAGAAAGACATTCTGCTTCTCCTCGACGAAGTACAGACCGGTATTGGACGGACCGGTCACTGGTTCGGCTTTCAGGGCTACGGCATTCAGCCCGATGCCTTCTCGCTCGCGAAAGGCCTCGGCAACGGCTTCCCGATCGGTGCCATCGTTGCCGCGCCCAAGGTCGCCGATGTCTTCCAGCCCGGCCACCACGCCACCACCTTCGGCGGCACGCCGCTGGCCTGCGCCGCCGCCATCGCCGTACTCGACACCATCGAACAGGAAAATCTGCTCGAAAACACCCAGGCGATGGGTAAGCTACTGCTCGAAAAATTGAAAGAGATTGCCGATCAGTACGACTGGATCGAAGGCGCACGGGGAACCGGCCTCATGGTCGGGCTTGTTTTGAATGACAGCGCCCTCCCGCTCCAAAAACTATTGCAGAAAAAAGGACTGCTCTGCCTTGCCACCGCCGTACGGGTTCTACGGATGCTTCCGCCGCTCACCGTCACCCCTAAAGAAATTGAACAAGCCGCCGCCCTCGTCGCCGAAGCGTGCAAAGAAATTGATGAATGCTAAGTGAGGACTGATGAGTTTAAAAAACGCTCCCCCTTCACGCTTCAAAAAGGAAAACCATGACTAAAGAAACCTTTCAGATTAAGCCCCACGAAGATGGCCTCACGCTCCTTGAAGTGCTCGCCGATCGTTTGCGCTGCTCGAAAAAACAGGCCAAAGCCCTGCTCGATAACAAACAGGTGTTCGTCAACGAACAGCGCGTTTGGATGGCGAAGCATCTTGTAGAGCGCAAAGACATCATCGAAACCGTTCGCCCTGAAACCAAAACACAGAAAACCCAGATCCTCAAAAGAGCGGGCGACATCCTCATCGTCAATAAACCGGCCGGAATCGTCACCAACGGATCGGCCAAAAGCCTTGAGGTGAAATTGCAGCGCGAACTGGGCAACCCCGAGTGTTGCGCCGTGCATCGCCTCGACCGCGAAACCTCCGGCTGTGTCATTTTCGCCAAAAACGCCGCCGCCAAAGAAGCGATGATCCCCTTCTTCAAAGATCAAAAGGTTATCAAAATCTACCGCGCCATCGTGAGCGGACGCGTCTCCGACAACCTGCAAACCATCACACGCGATATCGACGGACAGTCGGCCACGACTCTGATACACGTGCTCGACCGCACCCCGCGCTCCAGCTACCTTGAACTCCGTATCAAAACCGGCCGCACCCATCAGATCCGCAAGCATCTGGCCGCTGTTCGGCACCCCGTACTCGGCGACAAAGGCTACGCCGGCTCCAAAGGGCTCGAAGAAATCATCCGCACCCTTCCGCGCCAGATGCTCCACGCCTACAAACTGGTTCTCCCCCACCCCAACGATCCGGAACAGCCCCTCCGCATCTCCGCGCCCGTTCCCACCGACTTCCGCGACACCCTGAAGGCGCTGAGACTAAAATAATAAAAGCGGGGTATCAAGTTGACGCAAGTGGCCCCTGCATATAGATTTGCAGCATG
>CAYYYX010000070.1:0-9979 GCA_964476065.1 uncultured Verrucomicrobiota bacterium
TTCTGAATACATGAGTGAAAGAGGCTTTATACAGGCCTTTGCAAAGGAGAGAGATGATGAAGAAAACATTATTGTTGACGGCCATGATTGGTTTGATAGGTGCATCTGTGGCGATGGCAGAACATCCGACCGGACCAAGCTGTGCTGGATGTACAAAAGCAGGCGGTGTTTGCAAAGTCTGTACCGCCAAGGCTGAAAAGAAAGTGGTCAGCTGTAAGGGCTGTGGCGAGGTCAAAGGCTCGGCCAAATGCTGCAAACCGGCGGCGAAATGTGCTGCGTGCGGACTTCATAAAGGGTCGCCCGGCTGTGCGGCTGCCTGCAAAAAGTAAACCTCCGCTTGGTTAATGACGACACCACACCTCATGAGGTGTGGTGTTTTTTATCTCTGGGCGTGAGTTTTTTTCATTTTTCTGACATAAAAGGTGCTCCTCCGCGAATACATGAGTGAAAGAGCAACTTATGGATGAGTTCCTACAACTTCTGGAAAAGCACCGACACGAGTTCTACGGCTATATTTACCGTACGATCTGGGACTCGCAGGGTGCGGATGATGTGTTTTCAGAGGCGGTTCTGACGGCCTATGAGAATCGACAGAAGTATATTCTAGGAACTAATTTTCGGGCGTGGATGTATCGCATCATCACGAATAAATGTTTTGTGGCCAATCGTGAAACAGCGCGGCGGTTTGACTCGATCGATGATCATGCCGATTCGTTGATCGCCTTGCAGAGCGAGCCGGGGTATGCCGACGTACTCAACAACCCGGATGAGTTTTTAGACCAGTGCGGCGATGAGGTTCGGATTGCGTTTCGAAAACTCTCTACGGCTCAGCGCACGTGTTTACTCCTGAAGGCGGTCGAGGAGTTCAGCTATAAAGAAATCGCGAGCGTTCTCGAAATTCCTGTCGGAACCGTGATGACCCATCTTTCGAGAGGCCGGGCCCGGTTGCGTCGAGAGCTGTTGGAATATGGACGGGATGCCGGGTTGCTGCGTAAATCATTTATCGGACGTATGTATGAGGATAAAGGAGAGGAGGTTGCTGATGAACAAGCCGGATAATCAGAAAACAGTCGCCTATTTGGATGGCGAACTTGCGCTCGAAGAGGTCGCAGCTTTTGAGAAAGAGCTGCCGCAGGAAACGATTGAATCCCTTCAGGGTGAAGTTGCTTTGGACATGAGAATCGCAGAGCGGTTGAGTGGGCCGGAGTGCCCCGAGGAACTCTGGAGGAATCTCAAGCAGAAGATGCAGACGGAAAAGTCACCCGCTCGAATCCTTCGCTTCCCACGAAAACGCTGGCTGTGGCTTCCGTTAGCGGCATCGCTGACTCTCGTGGCCGGGGTTCATTTCGCTCATGCGGATCATTCCTTTTTAGAGCGGGTCTCGACCGTCGCCGATCTTCGCTCGGAGGTGGTGTCTGAAAACCCAGATGACGTTCTTTCGGAGAATGGGTTTGGGTTGGTTGTTCACGCGGAGTCAAAAGGGGGGCACAAGGTTGAGGTGTTGGGCGGGTATACAGAAAAGTTAGCGGGTGAGCCGGTTGCGGTCGTTTGTATTAATTGTTGTGGAAAGCCCATTCGTGTTTTGATCACCCGTCGGGGAGGACGTGCCGCCAAAGCCCTGTTGCGTACTCGGAACTATAAAAACCTGAAAACCGTTGCATGGCGCGGAGATTTTCAGTTGGCTATTATTTCCGAGCACCCCGCTGAAGACATGTTGAATTTTTTTGAAGAAGTGTAATCCAAAAGAAGGAGAAGGTTATGAAGAAGAACGCTGTATTGTTTGCTGTTTTGTTGTTGGGGCTCGTATCATGTGCGAACGCTGGAGAGGATTGGCTGACCGATTTTGAGAAAGCCAAAGAGGAGGCCGCCGTCCGTAACGTTCCAATTTTGGCCGATTTCTCCGGTTCAGATTGGTGCGGTTGGTGCATTCGTTTGGACAAAGAGGTGTTTTCGAAGTCGGAGTTTAAGGCATACGCAAAGGAGAACGTTGTGTTGTTCCTAGCGGATTTCCCAAACAGCAAGCCCCAGAGCGCAGAGATCAAGGCTCAGAATAAGAAACTGTCTAATGAATACGGAATTAGTGGTTTCCCAACTGTGTTATTGCTGGATGCCGAAGGAAATGTTTTGGGACGAACCGGCTACAAAGCGGGCGGAGCTGTTACGTATGTTGAACATATCAAATCCCTCTTGAAATAGCAGGGCCACTGAGGTCTCGGACCTCGGCTACAGTTTGTAGCCGCGATCCGTGATCGCAGAATCGAAGGAGAGGATACAAAAATGAGAATAAGATACTGGATCATCGTTTTAGCCGTACTCACGGTGTCACTCGCAGAGGCGCAATTTGAGCAACCCTACGTTTGGAGCCGATCTGTCGACGGAAGCCAATTGACGGTTGAAGTCACGATCCCATCCAGTGCATATCTTTATTTGGAGCAGACATCGGTTGAGCTGCTTCCCGCCGCCGATGTGCAAGCGGCTCCGATTGCGCATGCTCATACCGATGATTTCGGGGCCTCGGATGTCTATGAGGGTGGACAGACGCATCGCTGGATCTATTCGATTGATTCAGGGGCTTCCTATCAAATCGCGATCCGCTATCAGGGATGCGGAACTCCAGAGGGGGGAAGTGCAGTCTGTTATCCCCCGGCAACGAAAACCTTTTCAACAACACCCACCCCGCCCTTCGGGCACCCCTCCGAGGAGGGGACTGTTCTCGCAGAAACATCTTCGTTAAATATCCCCTCTCGTGGAGGGGGGGCCGAAGGGCGGGGTGGGTTTTCCGAAAGCTCGCTCGACACCTTGCTCGATCGTTTTGAAACGGTGAGAACCGATGGTGGAATGAAAAATTCCGAAGAGTTTTTGGCGTTTCTCGATACGGATCAACAGGTTCTTTCCTCTGCGGGTTTCCTCGAAGGAAAAAGTGTGTTTCTCGTCATCCTTCTGGTTCTGGTTGGCGGGATTGCTCTGAACCTTACGCCGTGTGTTCTGCCGATGATTCCGATCAATCTGGCGATTATCGGCGCGGGAGCGGCCGCCGCCAATAAGCGGCAGGGTTTTCTGCGGGGCGGTGTCTACGGATTGGGCATTGCGATGGCCTATGGGGGGTTGGGGCTTTTTGCCGTTGTGACCGGCAGTAAGTTCGGAACGTTGAACGCCTCGCCCATTTTTAACTTTGTCATTGCCGGGGTCTTTATCA
The DNA here is from genome assembly GCA_964476065.1 of uncultured Verrucomicrobiota bacterium. Taxonomy (GTDB): domain Bacteria; phylum Verrucomicrobiota; class Kiritimatiellia; order Kiritimatiellales; family Tichowtungiaceae; genus Tichowtungia. Next base: position 3,197 of record CAYYYX010000070.1, read on the forward strand.
TTTTAGCGTTGGCGCTATTCGATGTGTTGAGCATCGATCTCTCGCGCTTCGGAACCAAATTCGGCATCGCGAATGAAAAACGAGGCCGCCTGATTCCCGCCTTTTTTATGGGGATTGTAGCCGCGTTGCTGGCGGGGGCCTGCGTGGCTCCCATCGTGATCGCCGTGCTTCTACAGGCGACGACCATGTTTGCGGGTGGAAACTCTTTGGGTCTTTTCCTTCCACTGTTGCTCGGTGTGGGCATGGCGTTGCCGTGGCCGATTGCCGGCGCGGGGCTGACCGTTCTTCCAAAGCCCGGAATGTGGATGGTCAGAGTCAAACACGGCTTCGGAGTGCTGATCATTCTCTTTGCGGCGTACTACGCCTATCTGGGGGTTGAGTTGCTTCCGCATTCTAGTTCGGGCCATTCGACCGAGGCCGCGATTGCGGAGCTTGAATCTGACCTTCAGGAAGCATTGGATGAAGACCAACTCGTCTTCATCGATTTCTGGGCGAGCTGGTGCAAAAACTGCCTCCAGATGAATGCCACCACCTTTAAGGATCCGGACGTGATCGAACGGCTTCACGATTTTAAGGAGATTCAATTTCAGGCTGAAAAACCGGGCGACCCTGAAATCAAGGCCATCCTCGATCGCTATAATCTGCCCGGACTTCCCGGCTATGTGATTTTGAAACCTAGGCCGTAGTTATGAAAAAAAAGTTATCAGTAGGTTTTTTTGCTTTGTTTATGATGGGTTCCATCTCAACGGCAAGTCCGATTGCGAAGGCTCTGAATGGGTTTGATTTATCCAATGTAAGCATTCCGGTGAGTGAGGTTCTTTCGGGCGGCCCGCCGCGCGACGGGATTCCTTCGATCGATGGACCGAAATTCATCCGTTCGGTTGACGTCCGCTTTATGCAGGCGGACGACGAAGTCGTTAGCGTAACGATGGGCGGGCAGACGCGGGCTTATCCGTTGCGTATTCTTGTTCATCACGAAATCGTTAACGATGAACTGTCCGGCCAGTCCATTGTCATCACGTATTGCCCGCTTTGCGGCACCGCCATGGTATTCAGTCGCAAGCTTGGCGGGCGCACGCTGGACTTCGGGGTCTCCGGTCTTCTTTATCAAAGCGATGTGCTGATGTATGATCGGCAAACGGAATCGCTCTGGTCGCAAGTGGCTATGCAGGCGATGTCCGGGCCGTTGGTAAACACGGCGTTGGAATGGCTGCCGAGTGAGCAGATGACGTGGGCCGCATGGAGGGTGAAGTATCCTCAGGGAGAAGTGCTTTCAACCGAAACGGGGTTTTCGCGCAATTACTCAGGCGAGGCGTATGCCCGCTACAAACAAAGTCCGAATACGATGTTTTCGGTTCCCTCGCATCGCACGGAATTGCCTGAAAAAGAGTGGGTGATCGGGGTGCGGATCGGGGAGGTGGCCAAAGCCTATCCGCTTCGCATATTGTCTAAAAACTCAAGGTTTCCAGACACCGTGAATAATATTGCACTGGAAATTCTCTATAGTTCCGTTCGTCAGCAGGTCGTGGTCCGGGAGGTTTTGAGCGGGAAAATTCATCCCTCTGTAAAAATATACTGGTTTGCCTGGCAGGCCTTTTATCCAGCAACAGAGCTGTTACAGGAATAAATTTTACAAACCTGTATGGAATGAACCTATGAAGAAATTGATTTTAACTATTTTGTTGGTTGGGCTGACCCTCGCCGCGTTCGCGCAGACGTTTGACGCGCAGGAGTACGACACCCTCCTGAAAACGTATGTTGAGAACGGGCAGGTGGATTATCAGGGACTCAAAGCCGATTCGATACCCCTCATGAAGTATCTGACTTTGGCGGGACGAGTTCGGGAGGCGGAATTCAATTCATGGGTAGAGCCGCAGCAGCTGGCTTTTCTCATCAATCTCTATAACGCCTCCACACTGCAGCTGATCGTTGACCACTATCCGGTCAAAAGCATCAAGAAGATCAAACATCGGTTCAAAGGTCCGTGGGACCAGCCGGTGGTTCCATTGTTTGGAAAAAAGATCACGCTCAATGAACTGGAGCATGAAATTATTCGCCCGCAATATCATGACCCGCGCGTTCACATGGCGCTGGTCTGCGCGGCGAAGGGCTGTCCCATTTTGCGTAGCGAAGCATACACCGCCGAAAAACTCGACGACCAGCTCGATGACCAGTCGCGGCAATATCTCGCTTCGCCCGCTGGGCTCGTCATTGACCGCAAAAAAGGAGCGGCATCCATCTCTGCGATTTTCAAGTGGTACGGCGGCGACTTCCCGTCTGTGGAACAGTTTGTCGAAACATTCAGCGATCAATCTGTCGAGGGCTTGAAAATTCGCTATTTAAAGTACGACTGGTTTTTGAATGAAAGATGATCATGGCAACTCGGCACCATCGCATGGATGAAAAATGGCTTCGAACCTCCGCCGGTGAGCCGCGTGGATACATTGAGTCCTCCAAGCTAAAAGAGCTTTGGTTTCACACCGGAACGGCCTGTAATCTCCGCTGTCCCGACTGTTTCGAACATTCTAAGCCCGGTGATCACCGACTAGAGATGGTGAGCTTTGAAGAGGTGAAACCCTTCATCGACGAAGCGGTGGAGCTGAGCGTTGAACAGTTTTCCTTTACGGGCGGCGAGCCGTTTGTCATCAAAGACATTATTTCTATTCTCGACTACGCGTTGGAGCATCGTCCCTGCCTGGTGCTGACCAACGGAATTCTTGCCTCCCGGATTGGTGAGGTTTTTCCAATGGTTGGAAAACCCAACCCGCTTTCCTTCCGAGTCAGCCTCGATTTTCCAGATATTGGAAAACATGATGCCCTGCGCGGAGAGGGCATGTTTCAGCGGGCGCTGGAAACGCTCGGCGAGCTTTACAGCGCGGGCTTCCACGTCTCCGTGGCGCGCCGCTCCGAAGAGGGTGAGGATTTCGAAAAAGTCGATGCCGCCTATCATCCGTTTTTCAGGTCCGTCGACCTGCCCGACGAAACCCCGATCGTCAGTTTTCCAAACCTCGGAAAAACCGGAATGCCCGAAATCACCGAAACCTGCATGAGCACTCATCACACATCCGAAAGCTGCAAAGGGTTTATGTGCGCTTTCAGCCGGATGGTCCTGAAAAAGGAGGGGCAGATGCGCGTCTACGCCTGCACGCTGGTCGACGACCACCCGCACTACGATTTGGGTTCTGCCTTGAAAGATGCGGCCGATGTTCGCGTGATGCTCTGCCATCCGCGCTGCTACACCTGTTTCTCTGGCGGAACCTCTTGTAGCGAGCTTTAAGGGAGATCGAAGATGAAAAAATGGATTAAACCGGTTGTGATGATTGCCGTTCTAATCGGACTGATCGCCGCGGCGCGCGTTTTCGGACTCGGCGAAAAGCTGGGCGAGCTCAAGGAGTGGATTGCCGAGCAGGGGGTCTGGGGTCCGTTCATCTTTGCAGGCGTCTATGCCGTTGCCACCGTTGCCGCCATTCCTGGTTCCGCACTCACCATCGCGGCCGGTGCGCTCTTCGGCTCCGTCGTTGGCGTCATCACCGTCATCTTCGGCGCCACCCTCGGCGCGGCGCTCTGTTTCCTGATTGCCCGCTACTTTGCACGTGATGCGTTGACAGCTAGCCTCTCTAAAAACGAAAAGTTCCAAACCTTGGAAAACCTCACCGAGAAAAACGGAGCCATCATCGTCGCCATCACGCGGCTGGTGCCTATCTTTCCATTCAACCTGCTCAACTACGGTTTCGGGCTTACCAAGGTTCCGTTCCGTGTTTACGTGCTCTGGTCGTTCCTCTGCATGCTGCCCGGAACCATCCTTTACGTCGTCGGCACCGATGCGGTCGCCACCGCCATCGAAGAGGGGCGCGTGCCGTGGGTGTTGGTTGGAATTGTAGTGCTGATTGTTGGGCTGCTCACCATCGTTGTGAAAAAGGCGCGCGGGAAACTAAAGGAGTAAGGAATGATTCATGAAGAAGTAAATAATCTCTATAAAATCATAACGTTAAAAGAGTTACGAAAGACCAAGGATGTTCGGTTCGATGTGTTGGATACGTCCCTTATTCCGCACATAGATGGCTTTGACCGGGTCATCCATGCCCCGGGCGCATTCTCTCCTGGCAGTGTCGGTAAGGTTGACCACCCTTGGTACATGCATCCGCATCAGGAAGATAACCTGATGGTTTTGTACGGAACCCGATATGTTGACCTATATACGCCGGAACATGGTCGAGTTGAACGTTTCTCCGTTACCTCCGACAGAGTGTGTCGCGGAAGTGAAGTTTGTTATGCCGGAGCCGCCATGTTGGTGTGGCCATGTGGGGTTTTTCACCGGGTTGTTAGTTGTCAGGAAGAGGGATCTGGATCCGTTAACTTTGCCGTGAGATATGAAGGCTTTGACATCAAGACCAACTTCAACATCTATGATCTGGATACAGACACGGGCGAATTCAGCACGATTCGAGAAGGTCACCTTGATCAGAAATCAGATATTGGGACTCCTGATAAACCGGATTTTTAATCCCTGTGATCCTGTCTGAAAATAGAGGAGGTTGAAATGAACTCATGGAAATTTGATGTGTTGCCCAACGACGAGAATAATGAAAAGTTGCTTAACCATGTCCACCCGTCCGACTGGGTGAACCCTGAACCGGAAGGAATTTATAATTTGGTTGTCATCGGCGCAGGAACGGCCGGGCTGATTTCCGCGATCGCCACCGCCGGGCTCGGTGGGAAAGTCGCGCTGATTGAGCGCCATCTCATGGGTGGAGACTGCCTCAATGTCGGCTGTGTGCCATCCAAGGCGCTGATCCGCCCGGCGCGTCTCGCCGCCGAAATGAAAAACGCCGCTGCATTTGGACTCACCGCTTCCGAGGTTCGGAAAGAGGACTTTCCGAAGGTGATGGAACGGTTGCGCCGTATCCGTGCCGGGATTAGTGGCAACGATTCGGCCCAACGCTATAGTGAAAAGGGAGTGGACGTTTTTCTCGGCGAAGGAAAATTCATCGGCCCGAACGCGGTCGAAGTCGAAGGAAAGGTCCTGCGCTTTAAAAAGGCGGTTATCGCCACTGGCGCGCGTGCCGTTCATCCGAATATTCCGGGGTTGCCTGCCGTGCCTGCCCGCCGTAGCCTTGGCGAAGGAGGGAGCAACGTCGAAGGGGGAGAGGTTGGATTTAGAACCAACGAAACCATCTTTAATCTCACGGAACGACCCGATCACTTGATCGTTATTGGCGGCGGCCCCATTGGTTGCGAACTGGCACAGGCTTTTCGTCGTCTCGGTTCGAAGGTCACCATCGTTCAGCGCTCTCGCTTTCTTTCCAAAGAAGATCCCGAAGCCGCCGCTTTGTTGGCGGAGGTGTTCAAGGAAGACGGCATTGACGTCCTTCTCGACACAACCGTTCTGCGGGTTGAAAAAACGGATGATGGACGCAAACGGCTTGTCGTTGAATCTGCCGGACAGGAACAAATCATTGAAGGCGATGAACTCCTGATTGGGGCAGGGCGTGCGCCCAATGTTACGGGCGCGGGCTTGGAGCTAGCCGGTGTGGACTACGATGCCCGTCGCGGTGTGACCGTGGACGATAACCTGCGGACCACCAACAAAAACATCTATGCGGCGGGCGACTGCTGCATGCAGTGGAAGTTCACCCATGCCGCCGATGCCGCCGCACAAATCGTGATTCAAAACGCGCTCTTCGGTGGAAAGAAAAAACTGAGTGCACTCAATATGCCGTGGTGCACCTTCACCGATCCCGAAATTGCACACACCGGACTGACCAAACACGATGCAAAAGAACGCGGCCTGGAGACGCAGAGCTTCAAATTTGAAATGGATGAAAACGACCGCGCAATCGCCGATGGTGAAACGCGCGGCTTCGTTAAGGTCATGGTCAAAAAAGGGAGCGACCAGATTCTGGGAGCCACCATTGTCTCAACGCATGCGGGTGAAATGATTAGCGAAGTTTCAACCGCTATGGCCGCGGGGATGGGACTCGGAAAGCTCGGTAGCGTCATTCATCCCTACCCCACGCAGGCGGAAGCCATCAAACGTGTCGCCGGGCTTTATAACCAAACCCGCCTAACGTCATTCGTCGCCAAACTCCTCAACGCCTGGCTCAAATTCCAGCGGAGATGAGAGAAATTGACAAAATCATGGACAGCAAAATCATTTTCAGGTCGGGTTGTCTGGGTAAATGGAGGCACTTGAATGCCCATCGAATGTAAATGTCCGCTGAAAAAATTAAGTCAGGATGAGTTTCATGCCATTGATAAGGTGATGATGGGGCATGCCTTCGATATTCACAATGAGTTTGGGCGATTTCGCGATGAGCGAATCTATCAGGATGAATTAGCGCGTCGTTGTGCAGAATCAGGCCTGCCGGTTCTTCGAGAGCCGATGATTTGTGTTAAATATTTGGATTTTTCAAAACAGTACTTTCTGGATGTTTTGGCAGATTCGGGCGCTATTTGTGAGCTGAAGGCTGTCCGGTCGTTGAATGTCGGTCATGAGATGCAGGTGATTAATTATCTTCTGCTTACAGAGTTGTGCCATGGGAAGCTGGTGAATATGCGCACCTCTTCTGTTGAATCCCGCTATATTTCAACACAGTTAAATCACGAGAAACGCCGTCGCTATATTTATAATCTGAATGGAAAGGGAACCCCTGATCCCGGTGCCTTAAGGCTTTATGATTTATTAAATGATCTGCTCGCCGATTGGGGGGCATTTCTTGATATTCATCTTGCGGGGTATCAAGTTGACGCAAGTGGCCCCTGCATATAGATTTGCAGCATGCA
>CAYYYX010000071.1:0-9755 GCA_964476065.1 uncultured Verrucomicrobiota bacterium
CCGTATCCTGCATCTCGCATAATTCCCCATTGCAAAACCGTTAGGTTTTTAATACCGTTTGCCCCCTTTAATAAGCAGAGATGGAGGAATGCATGCTCTTTCAGAACAGTATGATGAAAATACTCGCGGCGCGGGGGTATCGCCATTGCGATAGTGACAAGGAATTTACGCGTCACGGTGACTACGCGCGCAACATTCAGTATGCCTTCTCGAAGGAGTTTAAAGGTCCGCGCGAAAAAATTATCGATATCATATTTCTTTCGGTCGACGTGCGGACCGAAAAGCTGGTGATTGGCTTTTTCCGGGAAAATGTTTCGAAGGAAAATGATATCCATGCCAATGCGGATGTGAGCATTCCGCTGGCGAAGTTTTCACTCGATGAATTTGAGAAACAGCTCAACCGATTGATTCCGCGCGGCTCACCTTTGACGAGAGAGGGTTCTGTTGGGGAGACATTTTAGAAAATAGGAAGAGGATTGATTTATGATGAATGCAGAAAAACTTTTTGCGAACCGTATTGGCGGGGAGCAGTTCGGCAAGTCGACCGAAATTTATAAATTTGAAAAGATCAAACGCGCTAAAGCGAAAGCGCGCGAATTGCATCCCAGCTTGGAAATTTTAGATTTCGGAGTGGGAGAGCCGGATCAAATGGCACCCGCACCGATTCGCGAGGCACTGAAAGTTGAAGTGGATAAGCCCGAAAACCGCGGATACTCGGACAACGGAATTCCGGAGTTCACGCAGGCTGCCGCCGACTATATGAAAAGTTTCTTTGGTGTCGAACTCGATCCCGCCACAGAGATCAACCACAGCATTGGCACCAAGCCCGCGCTCGCGATGCTTCCGCTCGCGTTTGTGAACCCCAGTGATGTGGTGTTTCAGACCGTTCCCGGCTATCCGGTGATGGCAACCCATGCCGCATACCTTGGCGGCGAAGTCATCGATATTCCGCTGCTCGAAGAAAATGACTTTCTTCCAGACCTTGGAAAAATTGATCCGGCACTCGCCGATCGATGCAAGCTGTTTTATATCAACTATCCGAACAACCCGACCGGTGCGGTGGCGACCGACGAGTTCTACGACGAGCTGATTGCGTTCGCGCAGAAGCACAACATTCTCATCGTGCAGGATGCCCCGTACGCCACATTGGTTTATGACGGTGAACGAAAATCCATTCTGCAGCGCCCCGGAGCAAAAGAGTGCACGCTCGAACTGCACTCGATGAGCAAGGCTTACAACATGACCGGTTGGCGTATCGCGTTTTTCTGTGGCGCGCCGTGGGCGGTTGACGCGTTGGCAAACATCAAAGACAATTGTGATAGCGGACAGTTTAAGGCGATTCAGCACGCCGCTTGTGCTGGCATTGCCGATGCAAGCCTTGCCGAGGGAATTCGTGACCACTATGAAAAGCGCCTTCGGCGGATGGTTGAGGTGCTCAAAGAGGCTGGGTTCGATGCCAAGATGCCGGGCGGAACCTTTTATCTTTATCTAAAAGCTCCGAAAGGGGCGGGGGACGTAACGTTTGCCAATGCGGAGGAAGCCTCGCTCTATTTGATCGAAAACCAGGGGATTTCTACGGTGCCGTGGGATAATACCGGTGCGTTCATTCGGTTCGGGGCAGTCTTTGAGTCAGCGGGTGATGAGGATGACGAGCGGGTGCTCGGTGAGCTAGGCGCCCGTCTCGCCAAAGCAAATCTGAAGTTTTAATCTTTGATCACACATAAACTCACGATCGTGAGTTTATGTGTGACACGTTCGGGTTGGTTTACTGATTAGGTATTTTGGATTTAAAATTTCCTGATTTTTCAACGGGACGTTGAGAAATCAGGGATAATCTTCTTCACTGAAGGTGATTCGGTCGAGAACCCTCTCGGAACTGTCCGGAAGGATTTCTTCGTTATAGAACGTTTTGATAATTTCCAATGCTTGGAAACTTTCATCCAGCTGTTTTTCCAAGGTTTGGAAATCTGCTTGGTCGAGTTTTTCTTCCTGAAGGATTTCGGCCAGCGGCGCGTCGCCGATCGCATTCCGTGTTGCGTGAGCGGGTAGAGCCCCCAGAACCCGCATGATTTTTGCGTGGATCTCATCCGGTTGGTGATAGATGTGGTCGTAGCAGAAATATTCGTAGCAGACCGTGGGTCGGCCGATTTTTATTCCGCATCCGGTGGGAGTTAAAAATCCGTAGGCATCGCTGTCGAGTTCTGTACGTTTGTTTAGTAGACGCAAAAATGGACTTTCGATCGCTTCTTCGCAGATATCAGCCCGGCAGCAGATCTGGGAGCACTGGGCGCAGAGTGAATTGCACAGTCCGGTGACGAGCTTCTGTACCTCGATTTCCAGATCGGTGTAGCGTTCAATAAACTTTTTCAATGCAGGGGTCATGGCTATAAAAGGGGTCAGTCCGACTAATTCGTTATTTTGTTTTTCAGCGTCCATAAAAGACCCTCTGTTGATTGCTCTGCCGCCCGAACATGACAAGAAAAGTTTGATGTGACACCCATTTTGAGACGGGTCGTAATCCACTCTGTCCGAACGCTGGTTTTCTTCCTGATGCGCCACGCGATCACCTTTTTCCGGTCATCTCCCTTTTTAAGCTCAGGTAACTCCTCTTCCGTGATGCCGCAACACACCAGTCCTTGCTGCAACAGTCGTTCTGCTTCCTTTTCATTATGTTTTAGGATTTCTTCACCCATGAACGAGTCTCGTCGTTTCCCGGAGACTACCGCATCAAGGCTGTCTTGAATTTTCATGCGGAATTCATCCGATCCAAAAGCCCAACCCCGTCGAATTTTATCCCACTGCTCATTCGCCTCCTTCGGGTCACTGCTGTTCATGATGCCGAGGATACGCCTTTTCATATAGTTGCGGTAGCGGCTCCGCCCGGATGTGTCATCAGCGAATCCGTGAGATTCCAGCACTCGTTTTGCCGTAAGAAATCCTGGACGTTTGGCCGGTCGCATATAGCCGCAGAAACTGCTCCAGTTGAAATCGGTCAAATTTCCTGTTTTCAAGTCAAAGGCATGCGCCCTCAAATTCAACTCGCGGTTTTCTTACCATAGCGTGTAGTTAAACAGAGAAGACGTCGGAGCGCAATCGAAAATAACGATTTAGGCGGACTGACCCCTTTTTTCCCTTTTTGTGACCGGGACCTCTAATGGGTGACCCCTTTTTTTTGACCCCTTTTTCGGCGGGCAGGCTGGAAAGATCAGGCGTCATCATGTGATGGAGTCCGGTTTGCAGAAGGCGGTGAAGACGGCCGTGCGCAAGGCGGGGATCACCAAGCGGGCGGGCTGTCACACGATGCGCCATAGCTATGCGACCCATCTGCTGGAAAGCGGTGTGAACATCCGCATGGTGCAGGAGCTGATGGGGCACAAGGATGTGAAGACCACCGAAATCTATACCCATGTGATGGACAAAGACATCGACGCCGTCAAAAGCCCGCTCGATACGCTGGCAGGCTGACCGCGCCCTCCGCGCGGCCAGCCCTGCACCCCTCTTTTTCCAATGGTTGGAAAAAACAGCAAGCCGCAACGCAGTTGCTTTGGAAATTGACCCCTTTGGTTCACTGGTCTAATCTCTGCGCCTTTAAGAAAAGAACGATTCAGTGAGGATTTTAGATATGGCAAATACAGTTTTAATCGGCTCGCAGTGGGGTGACGAAGGCAAAGGAAAGGTCATCGATGTGCTGACCGCTCAGGCAGACTGGGTGGTCCGCTATCAGGGCGGAAACAACGCGGGTCACACCGTCGAAGTCGGCGATCAGAAGTATGTTCTGCATCTTGCGCCGTCCGGCATTCTTCGTCCAGAGGCTAAGTGCATCATTGGAAACGGGTTAGTTGTTGACCCGATCGGATTGACCGAAGAGCTTCAGGATTTGGAAAAACGCGGAATTTCGATCGAAGGCCGCCTGTTTATTAGCGATCGTGCTCATCTTGTTTTGCAGTATCACAAAGAGCTCGATGGGGCCAAAGAGGCCAAGCTGGCCACGGGCAAAAAAATTGGAACCACCAAGCGCGGCATTGGCCCGGCTTATTCTGATAAAGCCGACCGAAGCGGTCTGCGCATGGGCGATGTGCTCGAAGCTGATTTTGAAGAAATGCTCCGCGAGCGGATTGCTGCCAAAAATGCGATGCTTGCTGTGCTCGGCGCGCCCGAGCTCGACGCCGATGAAATGGTCGCAACCTATGCTCCCGCGTTCGAATATCTGAAACCCTTCATCTGCGATACCGTTCCCATGCTCAATGCTGCGATTCGCGATGACGAGCAGAACGTTCTCTTCGAGGGCGCACAAGGCGTGATGCTCGATATCGATTTTGGAACCTACCCCTTTGTTACATCATCGAGCACCGGCGCCGGCGGCGTCGCTGCGGGCGCGGGTGTTCCTCCGCACTCCATCGACGATGTGATCGGAATTGTGAAGGCCTACACCACCCGCGTGGGAGAAGGGCCGTTCCCGACCGAGTTGTTTGACGATGACGGAAAAGAACTCGCCAAGGTGGGGAATGAGTTTGGTGCCACGACGGGCCGCCCGCGCCGTTGCGGTTGGTTCGACGCTATTGTGGCTCGCTACGCAGCGATGACCGGCGGGATCGATCGTTGGGCGTTGATGAAACTCGATGTGCTCGATGGATTTGAAACCATCAAAATCTGCACCGCGTACGAGTGCGATGGCGAAAGGATCGACACCGTTCCGGCAAGCATTAACCGGCTTGCGCGTTGCAAACCGGTTTACGAAGATTTCAAGGGCTGGAATTGCCCGACCACGGAATGCAAAACGATTGCCGAGCTTCCCGAACAAGCTCAGAAATATATTCGCCGCATCGAAGAAGTCACCGGCGTGCCGGTTGCCATTCTCTCCGTTGGACCTCAGCGTTCCAGCACCATTATGATTGCGGATTGAGGATTGCGGATTTTCGATTGGAAAAACGATGACCTCGGAAGAACTTAACGCCAGAACGAAAGAATTTGCGCTTCGAGTGATGACATTGATTGATGCCTTGCCGAACTCAACCAAAGGTCGGGTTGTTGCGAATCAGTTAATGAGGGCGGCAACCTCTGTTGGGGCGAACTATCGTGCAGTATGCCGAGGCCGCTCAACTGCAGAGTTTATTTCGAAGCTGGGTGTTGTTGTTGAAGAGTCTGACGAATGTTGTTATTGGCTTGAGCTGATTATGGAGGGTGGGTTACTTCCTGCTGAAAAAGTGGAAGATCTTTATCAGGAAGCCGATGAGATAACTGCTATTATGACGGCTTCACATAAGACGGCGTGTATGAACCGATAAGTTTGCTTATGCAATCCCAAATCCCAAATCTCAAATCCCAAATCGAAAAGGTTCCAACGCACGTTGCCATCATTATGGACGGTAACGGACGCTGGGCGAAGGAGCGCGGGCTTCCGCGCCTCAAAGGTCATGAAGAGGGTGCAAAATCGGTGCGTGCGGTTCTGCGCGCCGCCCAGCAGGCGGATGTTAAGTATGTGACGTTGTACGCATTCAGCACCGAAAATTGGAGCCGCCCGAAGGCCGAGGTGGACGGGTTGATGAATTTGCTGGGGTATTTCACAAAGCAAAATTCGAAAGAGCTGATTGATGATAAGGTCCGTCTGTTGGTTATGGGGCAGATCGATCGCCTTCCCCAAAAACTTCAGATTCAGCTCGAAGCGTTAATGGAAGAATCGGCGAAGGACTATGAACGCACGCTGATTGTTGCCTTGAGCTACGGAAGCCGTTTGGAGATTGCCGAGGCGGCTAAAGCGATCGCGCGCAAGGCGGCGGCAGGAGAGCTCGATCCGGAAACGGTGAACGAGGAAACGGTGGCTCAGCATTTGTATCTTCCGGATGTTCCCGACCCCGAACTGATGATCCGCACCAGCGGGGAACTTCGCTTGAGTAATTTTTTACTGTGGCAGCTTTCCTATGCCGAGTTGTACGTGACGGAAACGTACTGGCCCGATTTTCGTGAAGAGCAGTTTTTCCAAGCATTGGAAGCTTTCAATCAGCGTGGCCGGCGTTACGGCGGAGTGGAAAACAAATAATATGGACAAAAAACGAATAGTATTGGGCCTTAGCATCGCGGCTGTGATTATTACGTCGATGTGTTTGGTTCCTGCGGGCAGTCCGATTGCGTTGCTGGTGTTGCTGGCGGTCTGTGGCCTGGCGATGCACGAGATCTACGCCCTGATGGCGAAGGGCGATATGCCGGCGTCGAAAAAAATGGGCATGATTAGCGGCCTGATTTTTGTTGCGATGACCTGGTGGGTTTCTCTTTCCGAGCGATGGACAGACGATGCGCTGTGGGCCTTGTTGCTGGTTATTCTGATTATTAATTTTTTCCGGTTGCTGGTAGGGCACGGGGATGCGCTTCGGGCCATCCGCAATGCGCTGGGAACTTTGTTCGGGTTTGTTTATGTCGCATTCTTCTGGAGCTTTTTTGTGCGGCTCTATCTGGAGGGCGATCCCGCAGAACCGGTGAAGGTTGCATTTTATCTTCTGCTCGCCGTCAAGTGGGGCGATGCGGGGGCCTACTTCATTGGGTCGCGTTTTGGCAAGCATCGGCTGGCTCCGGCGATTTCGCCGAAGAAGAGCTGGGAAGGGCTGGTTGGAGGAATTGTTTTCTCCTGTGTGGTCGGGGGGGGCTGGTGGCTTCTGTCGGACGGAATGCTCGGCCCGTATGAGTTCCCGCTTTATCACGCATTGATTCTGGGCGTTGTTCTTCCAGTCATTGGAACGCTCGGCGACCTCGTTGAATCGCTCTTTAAGCGGGCGGTGAATGTGAAAGATTCTGGAGCCATCGCGTACGGCATGGGCGGGATGCTCGACATGATCGATAGTCTGCTCTTCACGGCGCCGTTCCTGTACATCTATATCCAACTTTTCTTAGCTCGTTAGGCAGGTATCACAATGCTCGATTTCCTTTTCTCCGCATGGACGGTATTTTACTCCGTTGTTCTCGCCCTGTTCTTGTTCGGTGTCACCGTATTCGTCCATGAATTCGGCCACTTCATCGTCGCCCGCAAAAAAGGGCTGGTGGTTCAGACCTTTTCGATTGGCTTTGGAAAAGCGATCTGGAGTTGGGAAAAAGACGGCATCGTCTACAAAATCGGTTGGATTCCCTTTGGCGGCTACGTCGCGCTTCCCCAGCTCGATCCCGAAGGAATGGATCGGCTCCAAGGTTCGGAAGAGGGCGAAGGGTTCCCTGATGTTTCTCCGTGGAAAAAAATCGCCGTCGCTTTTGCCGGTCCCCTTTGCAACATCCTGTTCGCCATCGTCCTCTCTCTCGCCATTTGGCTGATTCCTGGCGACGATGCGGGCACGCAGGTTCGCCCGCTCATTGGAACCATCGAAACCAATAGCGCCGCCTATGCGTCCGGCCTTCGTGAGGGCGACGAAATTCTCTCCGTCAACGGAACTGCGGTAAACAACTGGTACGAATTCAGCGTCGAAACCCTGCTTCAGAGCAGCGACTCCGTCGCACTGACCGTTCGCGCAGATGGCATCGAAAAAGAACTCAGCGTTCCGGTGACCGATGCGGGCGGTGGCGCACGCATCGTGGATGGGGTTTCGCCTGCGCTTCCCTGTGTATTCGGTTCCGTGAGCGACGACAGCCCTGCCGAGCGGGCAGGTATCGAGAAAGGTGACGAAGCTCTCCTGTTCAACGGAGCATCGATTCTTGGATGGACGCATTTTACGGAACGGATTCAGGGCATGGAGCCCGGCGAAACCGCCGCACTCACCATCGATCGCGAAGGCGAAGAGCTTGAACTTTCCATTGCGCCCGAATACAACGAAGAATACGAGCGCATGATGGTCGGCGTCCAGCTTGGCGGGGGAAGCGGCATGCCGTGGATGCTCTATAAAAACCCGATCAATCAGCTCAAATACGACGCGCTCGCCATTGTCCGCGTCCTTCAGGCACTGACCAATCCGGCCGAAGCTCCGCAGGCCGCCAAAGGGCTCGGCGGACCGCTCGCCATCATCGAAATGTTCATGATCGCCATCAGCATGGGGCTGCTCAACACGCTGGGCTTCGTCCGCTTCATCAACATCAACCTGGCCATCCTCAACCTGCTACCCATTCCGGTGCTCGATGGCGGGCACATCGTCTTTTCGCTTTGGCACGGCATCACCCGCCGCAAAGTGAACGCCAAAATGCAGGCCATCCTCATACAGGCTTGCGCCTTTTTGCTGATCGGGGCCATGCTTCTCGTCACCTTTAACGACCTCGATCGAAAACTGCACATCAAAGAGTTTTTTGGTAAACTTATCCCTGCCCAGAGTGAGGTTCTTGATGAGCCCGCTCCGGTCGAAGGGGAATAGTATGAATCGCTTTCAAAAGCGCAGTTTTTTTTCTGGGATGTCTCCCGGCCGTGCCATTGGCTTTCTCGTGCTGATGGGCTTCGTTCTCTTTATCGCATTCCGGATTTTTAGCGCCCCGACAAAAGTCGTACAAACTATCACCTCGCCCGATGGAAGCCGGCAGGCGCGCCTCCTTCACGTGTTCTACTATTCCGAGCCCGGTTATAAAGTAGCGGTTCGCAAGGGACGCTTGTGGCACACCCTGTTCTACCTGCCCGAATATCCGAGCGTTCCCTTGAGAGAGCGGGAGGAAACCCTGCGCTGGAGCCTCGACTCAGAACAACTGACCTTCGAGGTGAATGGAAAACGGGTCTGGGGCTACGACTTCCCCACTCAGTCGTCTAGACTGAAGTGAATCGCAGGCATCCTGCCTGCCTAAAAAAATGAAGTCTCCCTCGCAAAGGCGCAGAGAGCGCAGAGCGTTTCAAATTTGGGGTAACGTGCTCCGCGAGCTCTTCGCCTCTGCGCGAAATATCCGTTCCTGATTGTTGGAAGGTTTATTTAATTCAGACTCAGGTCGCCGTGAATGCGGATGGTTCCGTTTTCCTCTGACACCTGAAGAGCCTTGCCGGGAAACGCCGCCGGTAGCTTCTTTTCCAAGGTTTGGGAAACCTGCGCTTTGATTTTCTCCCGAACATCCGCTGAAACACTTTTCAGCGTCGAAAGACGGATTTCCACCGTATAGCCCGGGCCGTGCTTCGAACCGATGCCGCTCGAAAACGCCGCGCCGACATTAAACAGGCCGTCCTGTTCGGGATTCGAGGTCGCACCGTTCTCCAGACGGGAAGGGTGACGCGGCCAGAGGCCCTTATACTCCGCCTCCAGTTCGTGATCGATCTCATCGAACACGCCCTTCAGCCGCTTCTCCCATTGCATGGCCTTGTGGTGTCTCATAGAGATAACTTTCCAATGTTTGGAAAAAAACAGCAAGCCGCAACGCAGTTTCTTCCAAGGTTTGAAACGTTTGACGGAGGTTTTTCCAAACCTTGGAACGTCGAAACTCAGCGGCGGCGGTGTTAGCCGTGCCACTCAGCAACACGGCTCGGTTCCATTGCCCTGAGAACGATTGAAGTGCTGCTGGAGAAAATGAATTGAAGATCTTCGGCAATGCTACGCTTCACATCTTCGGTCACATTTTGATCTCCGAACGTCAGCGGAAAATCCTGCTCTGCAATTCGCACACTGTGGCTTGTTCGCGTGTTGTTGGAATCTGGCTGGTCACTGAAGCAGGTACCGTTGGCCTAAAGGAGAAGGGCGACCGAGAAAGCGCAAACTCCGGTTGTGATTCTGGTGGTCATGTTGTCTCCAAATCGAACATTTAATGAATGGCTGGTCACAATTTCCGGTTCATCTCGGATTTGCGTTTATAGGAACAACTCATGTCCCACGGATGAAGAG
>CAYYYX010000072.1:0-9598 GCA_964476065.1 uncultured Verrucomicrobiota bacterium
GACGCTCTTCATCCGTGGGACATGAGTTGTTCCTATAAACGCAAATCCGAGATGACCCGTAATATTTCCTCAGAATAGCGGCGAGCTTGTTGCGATCCACCGGCGTGGAGAGGTAGTCATCCATTCCTGATTTCAAACACTCTTCGCGATCTTCTAAAACGGAGAAACCGGGTCACCCATTAGAGGTCCCGGTCAAACACAAAAAGAAGGGTCTGAGGAAAGGGGTCAGTCCTATGATTTAATGTTTTCATGCCTCACGCTGTTTCTTTCCTATGAAGGCGGGCGATGAACATGGCATCGCCGGGGCCGTCCCACGGCCAAATCTGAATGGCGCCATCGGTCGGCTCGCCACTCAGCGGATGGGCAAAGGAATCGAGTTCGAAGTTGGCATGTTCTTTGAGGAACCCTTCGAGCACTTCGGTGGTTTCTTCGGTGGTGAAGGTGCAGACCGCATAAACCAGCACGCCGCCGGATTTTACGCACTGCGCGGCATTGTTGAGCATCCGAAGCTGTAGATTTCTTTTCTGTGCGGGGTCGCGCGGGTCGGTACGCCAGCGCGCATCTGGGTTGCGGCTCCAGGTGCCCCACCCCGAGCAAGGGGCATCGACGAGTACGCCATCGAACTCTTTGGTGAAGGGTTCGTCTTTCGCGAGGTCGTGCTCTTGCAGGCGAACATTGCGAACGCCATCGGTGCGGGCCCGTTTTTTGCAGTTGGCCAAGGCTTCGGGACGCACATCGGTGGCAAATACTTTTCCGTCGCGGCCCATGGCGTCGGCGAGTTGCAGCGCTTTCCCTCCGGCTCCGGCGCAGGCATCCCACCAGTCGGAACCGGCTTCGGGAGCGGCGACGACACCGACGGCCTGCGAGGCGATATCCTGCACTTCAAATTGACCGCTGCTGCCCAGCGGGCCAAGGGAGCGTCCGGCAGGGATGGAGACCGCGCCAGGAATCAGGGGGTGTTCCTCAAAAGGAATCTCGGCATCTGTCAGCGCTTTTTTAAAGTCATCTTTTCGCAGGCGAAGCCATGTGGGCGGGCGCGTCTGCAGAGTTTCGTAGAAAATCTCTTCTTTGCCCTCTGGCAACTCCACACTTTTTCCAAACCCTGGAACCGGCCCGAAGGGTCGAGGCTCTTCGAGCTGATCCGGGTCTTGCTTCGCTTTTCCAAACTCTGGAAACAGGAGGTCCGATTTTTCCAACCCTTGGAAGTCGGGAAACCATTCGCGGACCGCGGCGAGTTTTTCGTCGAGGGTTTTTCCGCCGAGGGGTTCCCAGTCGTTTTTCGCGGCGCTAAGTGCGGGGTGGATTTCGGTCTGATCAAGATACACGGAAAGGGTAATCGTTTTGAGGGTGTTGAGCGCCAGCGGCTTCGTCCAGCCGAGCCAGCGGAAGTACGAAAAGAAGCAGGCGGAGAGGAAGCGGCGGTCGCGGGATCCCAGCTCGCGATGGTCTTTGAAGAAGCGCGCGATGACGCGATCGGCGGGGTGCCCTTTGTCGATGACGTAGGGGGTGAGCCTCTCAATCATGGTGGTGACGAGCTGGCGTTGACGGGTCAGTATTTTTTCAGAGAGCATTTTTGTTCATTCCTATGAAGATTTGTGTTTTTTCGTTTCTAAAGTTGGGCATAATCCTAGCTCCTTCAAACGAGGGTGTAAAAAAGAGAGTGCATTTAAAAAAGGATGCTGTCATGGCTAAAGAACTTGGATTTGTTTTGATTACTCCGCATTCGCTGCGCAAATCGCGTACCGGTGGGATTATCGGACGGTTCAGCCGCATTGAGGGGCTGGAGTTTGTGGCAGCACGAATGTTCGGGCCCAGCGAGGAGTTGGTCGAGGTCTATGTCCAGCGGCTGAAAAACAATCCGGACATCAACGAAGACAAACGTGCGCTTCTCGCTGACTACATGACCCGTGCACTCGCCCCCGACGTAGAAACGGGGCGTCCACACCGAGTCATGATGCTCCTGTTCGAAGGCGAAGATGCCATTGCCAAAATTTATGCGGCTGCGGGAAGCTTCGACGATAGCAAGGAATCGGCCGACACCGTACGCGGGACGTACGGCGACTACGTACGCGATGCCGCCGGCGACATTTTCTATTTTGAGCCCTCCGTGCTCGTCGCCCCTTCCGTGGCCTCAGCCAAAGAAACACTTTCGCTCTGGCTGCAGCATGCCGAAGACGATGGCGGCCTGGTTCAAAACGCGGCCAGCCTCCCGGAAGGAGAGATTCAAAAGACACTGGTTATCATTAAACCGGACAACTTTCGCTTTCCCAGCTCACGCCCCGGCAACATCATTGATCTCTTCTCGCGCTCCGGCCTTCGGATTATCGGTTCGCAGGTCCACCGCATGAGCATGGCCGAAGCCAAAGAGTTTTACGGCCCGGTTCAGGCTATTTTGCGCGAGAAGTTACGGGGGCACTCCACAAAAAGGGCCTGCCGCGTACTCGAAAAGGAATTTGGTTTTTCGATGCCGGAAGAGGTGCAACAAGCGCTTAGTGATTCCTTGGGGCCGGTCTACGGCGACCACCAATTCTTTGGAATCATGCAATTCATGACCGGCCGGTGGCTCCCCGATGTGCCGGACGCCGAGCTGGAGGACGATGGCAAAGTTCGCTGCCTAGTTCTCATCTACGCCGGAGTGAATGCAGTGGATAAAATCCGCACGATTCTCGGGCCGACCGACCCCAGCAAGGCACAGCCCGGCTCCGTGCGCAAAGAGTACGGCAGCGACATTATGGTTAACGCCGCACATGCCTCTGATTCGCCCGAAAGCGCCGAACGCGAAATGGGAATTGTAAAACCGGAGCGTAACGCACTGCAAAAGTGGTTTAATCTGTATTACGGAGACTAAATTATGTGGAATGAAGTACAAGCTGCGCCCGCCGACGCCATCCTCGGGCTGACCGAAGCCTTCAAAAGCGATGCCCGCCCCGAAAAGGTGAATCTGGGCGTCGGGGTCTATAAAGATGAAACGGGGGCTACACCGATTCTCAATTCTGTCAAAGCGGCGGAGCGGAAACTGCTCGAAGCCGAAACCACCAAATCTTATATGCCAATCGCAGGCGAAGCGGCCTATGGCATTGAAGTGCAGAAAATGATCTTTGGCGACGTGTGCGACCGCGCTGCCACCGTTCATACGCCCGGCGGAACCGGGGCCTTGCGCCTCGCGGGTGAACTGCTCAAAAGCTTCAGCAGTAAAACCATTTGGGTGAGCAACCCGACCTGGGCTAACCACAAAAACATCTTCAATGCATCGAGCCTGACCATTCAGGACTACCCCTATTACGATGCGAACACCAAGACCCTCGACGAAGAAGCCTTCTTCGCCGCGCTCGAAGCCGTTCCGGCGGGCGATGCCGTGCTGTTGCACGCCTGCTGCCACAACCCAACCGGTGTCGACCTCAATGCCGCACAATGGGATCGGGTTGCCGCGCTCGCCAAAGCCAACGGCTGGACCGCACTAATCGACTTCGCCTATCAGGGCTTCGGCGAAAGCATCGAGGCCGACCGCAAAAGCGTCGAAACCTTCCTCGCGGCAGGGGTCGACTTCTTCGTTGCCAGCTCGTTCTCCAAAAACTTCGGGCTCTATCGCGAACGCACCGGCGCACTGACTGCCGTGGCTGCCACGGCCGCCGATGCCGCCACGGCCATGAGCCATATGAAAGCCGCTGCGCGCGTCAGCTACTCCAACCCGCCCGCACATGGCGGTCTCATTGTGACCACGCTCTTACAAGACGCCGAACTTTCCAAGGTTTGGAAAACCGAGCTCGACACCATGCGCGAGCGCATCGCCGGAATGCGCGCCGCACTCGCCGACGGCCTCACCGCGCGCGGCGTCTCCATGGACTGCTCGTTTATGACGCAACAGAACGGTATGTTCTCTTTCAGCGGGCTCAACAAAGAGCAGGTGAATTTTTTACGTGAAGAAAAAGCGATTTATATTGTCGGTTCCGGCCGCATCAACGTCGCGGGCCTGACGCCTAAAAATATGGACGGCGTCTGCGAGGCTATCGCGGAAGCGATGAAACGCTAACTTTTATGGGCATGTGGTGGAATTGGTAGACACGCAAGATTTAGGATCTTGTGCCTCACGGCGTGCGGGTTCGAGTCCCGCCTTGCCCATTCGACGCGACAGCGGAGAATGCCCTGAGCGAATGAAAAGAGTCGAAGGGCCGCTGTCTTGCTCATGGCAGGCCACTTGACGTAGCAGAAAAAGAAAGGAGAAAATATGTTACCGCAAAACGGTGGGGTTCCAAACTTCAGACTGCGCATCAACGGGCCGATTCTGGCATTGCTGATTCTCGTCCTCGTGACCGGAATATTGCTGACGATCTCCTTCCACGTCCAGGCGGACCCCGGCGATCTTGCAGCACAAAACCGGGTGAAACTTTCTCTGATCATCACGCTCATGCTCTCCTTCTTTACCCTGCTTGTGGGTACGGGGCGATGGTGGCACCCCCATCTATGGCGGCACGGCAACAGCCAGAAACAACACCGACACCGCCGCAAACACGGCCACTCAAGTCGCCGCCACTAAGCCTAAAGCTTGCCGACCCGCCCTCTAGCGGATTTTAGCAAGACAGCGGAAGGTCACATTTACGATGCGTTTCCCTCTACGATCAATCGAAGGGCAAGATTCGCCTGCATGGAGGCGGCGATGCCAACGCGCGGAGCCATGAGGCCGCATCCTGGCTGCGCCTCGGTTTCAAGATCGCCCACCACATAGAGGTTGGCTCCCATCTTTTTAATGCCAATGGTTTCGCCGGAGGAATATCCCGCCATGCCCGAGGCCCCAATGAACGGGATCTCCGGTTTCTGTGCTACGAATGCCTGCATGAGCATCGCTTTCTGATCTGCGCGATCAAAGGCTTCGATCATGACATTGGTTTTTCCAAACATTGGAAAAACAGTGTCGGGAGTCAGCTTCACAGCATGTGCCTCAAGCTCCACATAGGGGTTAATTCTCCGAAGGTTGGACACCAGCGCCTCGGTTTTAAGAAGCCCTAGCTGATCGACAAAATACTGCTGGCGATTGAGGTTGCTCGGCTCAACAATATCGAAGTCAGCTAGAATCAGCTTACCCACACCCACGCGGGCCAGCGCGACAGCAATGGCAGATCCGAGGCCTCCGAGTCCGGCGATGCCGACGGTCGCGGCTTTGAGCTTGGCGTGCACGCCGGGCGTGTGGCGAGCGGCCATCAGCGCCTCCAACTCCTCTTCGGACGGGGCTTCACCGCGTTGGATCAAACAAACTTCGTCGCCCTCAACCAGCAGGGAATCCGCACCCATTGCCGCGCCATTGAGGATAATAATATCCGCCTCCGGCTTCAGCTCGGCACGCAACCCAAAGAGCGTTACGCCCTCCTCTGCCTCGACCCATCGTTCATTCAGCCTGATCTTCAACATGCGGCGGCTCCTTTTGCCGTTCAATACACCCTCGGAATCGGATTGTACAAAAATATGTAGCTCCCGAAAAGGAGGGGTCTGCGTTTTGATTCGTAAAAACCTAATCTCTCGGATACCAAACCTTCACAGACTTCATCTGAACGCCCCAATCGGTTCCGGATTGGTGAAGCCAGAAGTAGAGGTCGAGGTGGCGGCCTTTGATGTCGCCGCCGGTGTCGCGGGCGATGCCCCATCCATAGCCGGGAATATAGAATTTGGTTCCCATCGGGAAGAGCTTGGGGTCGACCGCAACCGTGCCAGGCCGGGCTATTTTTCCACTGGCGGTCTGCCCGATGATTTTAAATTTTCCTTTGAGCGACCCAGAGGCGTAAACCGGCATGCCGTACCAGCTGATTTTCCACCCGCAGCATTTCCGGCAGGCGCAGTAGCCGGTGGTTTTCATTTCGATCACCGCATCGGCCTTCCGCATCGGCGGAGCAATCAGATGACACCGCACAAGAACCAGCAGGTAAAGAAGCCCCATCCCTATTGCAATCGGTTTCCAATATTTGAGCCAGCGCTTCATAAGGGGAATGTAATCCGTCGAAGGTCGAAGGTCAAAAGTCAAAGGCTTTTCGAACTGTTCGGAGAACCGTCCCTACCCAAAGAAAAACCCGGCTTTTCCAATGATTGGAAAAACCGGGCCAATAAGTTCCAAGCCTTGGAAGGCTATTGCATAAACACGCACCCTTTTTTCCAATGTTTGGAAAAGAAGGGTGCAGGCCTGCTTATCTCGACTTGGAGGCGTACTCTTTGATGAGCGAGGCGCCGATGACGTCGCGCTGGATCTGGTTGGTTCCTTCGTAGATCTGGAGGATCTTGGCGTCACGCATCATTTTTTCAGCCGGATATTCTTTCATGAAGCCGTAGCCGCCGAGCACCTGCAGGGCGTCGGTGGTGACGGACATGGCCACATCCCCAGCATAGCATTTGCACATGGCGGAGATTTTGGAAACGTCTTTGGTTCCGGCATCAATGGTGTTACACGCGGCGTAAGTGATTGCGCGGGCGGTTTCAACCTTCATGGCCATATCGGCGAGCATCCATTGCAGGCCCTGGTTGGCGATGATCGGTTTGCCGAACTGATGGCGAACGCGAGCATAGTCAACGGCCATATCGAGCGCACCCTGAGCTAGGCCGACACCTTGCGCGGCGATTCCCGGGCGGGAGATGTCGAATGTTTTCATGGCGAGCAGGAAGCCCATGCCTTCGCGACCGATGATATTTTCCGCAGGAACTTCGCAATCTTCGAAAACAAGCTCGCGGGTGGCGGAAGCGCGGATCCCCATCTTGTCTTCTTTTTTACCGAAGCTGAAGCCGGGGGTGTCCTTTTCAACAATAAAACAGGATACGCCACGGGCGCCTTTGTTTTTATTGGTCACCGCGAGAATTGTATAGATGTCGGCTTCGCCGCCATTGGTGATCCACTGCTTAGTGCCGTTGAGGATGTATTTGTCACCCTTCTTAACTGCGGTGGTGGCAATGCCGCCTGCATCAGAACCGGCGTTGGGCTCTGTCAGACCGAAGGCAGCCCATTTTTCGCCAGTGGCGAGGGGGGAGAGATATTTTTTCTTCTGCTCTTCGGAACCACCGATGATGATCGGATCGGCGCCGAGGGCGTTGGCGGCGTAGGAGACGGAAACACCGATGCAGTATTTACTGAGCGTTTCAACCGCGACCGAAAAACCGAGGTGACCCATGTGCATGCCGCCGTAGGCTTCGTCAATGTAAAGGCCCATCATGTCCATCTGAGCCAGCTCGTTGAGCAGCTCCGTTGGGAAAATTCCTTTTTCGTCCAGTTCCGCACGAACAGGGAGAATGCGCTCGCGGCCGAATTCGTCGAGCATGTCGCGCACTTCAATCTGCTCTTCGCTTAAACCCCAGTTAATTTCTGACATAATATCCTCCTTTTTTCAGTTCTCAGTTCATAGTTCCAGACTTCAGTCAGTTCAAGCTCTCCACGTTGAACTCAGAACCCTGAATTCCTAACTATTCCATACTTTCTAAATAGCGTTCCGCTTCGATCGAGGCTGCACAACCGGACCCGGCCGCCGTGATGGCTTGACGATAAACCGAGTCCTGCACATCGCCAGCGGCAAAAACACCATCGATATTGGTGCGGGTGCTGTTGGCGATCAAATAGCCGGTAGGGCCGGTGTCGAGCTGCCCAGCAAAAGCGGTGGTGTTTGGTTTGTGGCCGATGGCAACAAACAGGCCGGTCACATCGAACTCGGATATTTCATCCGTTTTGATGTTGCGGACTTTAAGGCCGGTGACTTCGTTCTTTTCGACATCGAGCACCTCCTCGATGACGGTGTCCCACAGGATTTCAATTTTTTCATGCGCCTTCACGCGGTCTGCCATAATTGGAGACGCGCGGAACTGGTCTCGGCGATGAATGACGGTAACTTTGGATGCAAAATGGGTGAGGAAGAGCGCATCCTCTAGGGCGGTATCACCACCACCAACCACAGCGACAGGCACATCGCGGTAAAAGGCGCCGTCGCAGGTGGCACATCCGGACACCCCGCGGCCGATCAATTTCTGCTCCGACTCAATGCCGAGATACTGCGCGCTCGCGCCGGTGGCAATGATGATGCTCTTCGTTTCAATTTTTTCGCCATCCGTGAGCGTGAGCGTCATCGGGCGGCAGGTCAGGCAGGCTTCGGTCACTTCTCCACTTTTAAAGCGGGTGCCGAAGCGCTCGGCCTGCTGACGCATTTGCAGGGTCAGCGTTGTGCCATCGATCCCGTCCGGGAACCCAGGGTAGTTTTCGATTTCCGTGGTGGTCGTGAGCTGCCCCCCGGGTTGGAAGCCCTCAATCACCAACGGAGCGAGGTTGGCCCGCGCCGCGTAAACTGCGGCGGTCAGCCCCGCAGGTCCCGTTCCGATGATGACTAGTTTTTCCATATAGAGAAATTTCGAATAGTGTCAAAAATAATCCGCAGATTGTATGGTTCCTGCTGAAAATTCAAAGCGTATAATTTGATCTTCTTTGCCAGATCAAGATCAAGTCGTCCCGTAGGACGACACTCTAATGGATTCCGACTGACTTCAGGGGTTCGCCCGAACACGGAAAAACTTTTTGGCCTCGTCAACGGACAACTGCCACTCCACCTTTTCTCCTGCATTTGTCCACGTTCCCAACTCGTCAGCCTGCTCCAGCTGCAGAGACAAAGTCGCATTACGTCCTGCTGTCTCCAAAAGCATCTGTCCCACGGCGACATCCAACACCACGTTCGATGGATAAAGCCCGAAGAGTTCGCTATGACTCTCAACTTGGCCGATCACACAGGTGTCATCAAAAGCTGGATCAGACCCCGCCGCCACCTCGGCTCCATCCAAGAGCAAATCTCCATCGGAATCTGACTGATTCGGCACGGTGCCTACTTCGTATTCACGCCAAGTGGACAGTCCATCCGAATCTTGATCACTTAAAGCAACTGCATCAAATGCATTGATCCAACCATACTGCGCTAGCCACCACTCCGGTGTGTTATTCGTTGCTAGGTTTTCGCTGAACACCGCGTAGATTGTGCCGGTGGAACCAATGGGATCCCATACAAAATTCGTCATAGACCCGATAGAGACTCCGTTCACCTGAACGTCCGCGATATGGTAATAATTCGAGGCTACGATCACGAAATTCGTTCCATCGGTGTTTACGATTCCCGACGGTTGAATTGAACCGTTTGCGCTGCAGGTGGAAACAATATCAAAGGTCCACTGATACTCATAGGCCCCCAGATCAATCCCCACCCCGCTCAGCCTCGGGTTGCCGTCCAAATCAGATGCACCCGGGGCATACAAATGGTTTCCCTCACCAATGCAGGGTGACGATGCTTGCAGCCGGTAATTGCCCGCAACCACATCTACAAATTGCGGATTATTCGTAATGTTCCCGTCCCCGCTCAGGCCCGGAGAACAGCAAAAGTAGAAGGAGCTCTCATCCCATAAGGTTGAAACGTCCGCTGGATGATTTGAATAAATGATCGAATTATAACTATCCGTAGAAAGACATCCGCCCCCCTCATCCTCCTCGTCCTGATTGTTGACAACAGTGCAGTTTGTCAAGGTGGAATATGCGCATCCACCACCCCACCCAGGGTCATTCGGTTCTCGGTAATAAGTTGTTGTTCCAAGGGGTTATGCAAAA
>CAYYYX010000073.1:0-9590 GCA_964476065.1 uncultured Verrucomicrobiota bacterium
CTTCATCCGTGGGACATGAGTTGTTCCTATAAACGCAAATCCGAGATGAACCGAATAAACGCTAATCCCCGCGAATAGTTTCCACGGTTTTGAAAAGGCAGGGCGCGATGTCCCTATCGCGTCGCACGGCGGATCGGCTTTGCGGATGCGCGCCCGCCTTACGAGAAAAGTTTGACCAGGCATTGCTACCCCCAAGGATTGAGGAGTTCGACCCCGAGGTTCTGAAAGTCTTTTGTGTTGCGCGTGACCAGCGCCATGGATTCGTGAAGTACGGTTGCGGCGATCAGTCCGTCGGCCATCGCCAAGGGTTGTCCGAGCCGTTTTCGTTGCGCTCGCAGCGCCCCCCAGAGTTCACAAATTTTTTGCGAGGGCATGATGATGTGTCCGCGATAGCTCAAACACAGTTGAGCATACCAGGTGAGCAGATCATTTTTCCGGGCCCCCTCCTCAAGCAAGTCGATTCCGAACCGCAATTCTCCAAGCGTGACAGAGGAAATGTACAACAGGTGCTCATTGCAATCGTTAAACCAGTCAAGGAAGGAGGATGCGGGCTCAGGTTTTCGGAGCTCTGAAATAGCGCAGGTGTCGAGCAGAATGTTCATAGCTCAACCTCACGACCATCGTCCCGTGCGCGATCTAGATCGAGAACCGTGTCGAGGTGCGGTGATGCGATCAAGATGCTTTTGCGGTCTTGTCCGTTCCGAGAGAACTCAGTTTCATATAGCTTTGCGGAAATAATATAAACAGCCGCTTTTCCTGCCTTCGTGACCAGTTGCGGCCCGCTATCGACTGCCCGCTTCACTACCTGACTGAATTGAGCCTTGGCCGTCTGAAGTTGCCAACTGGGCTGAGTATCATTTTTTACAGCAATCATATTCCCTCCCGAATGATCTAGAACAACCTGTTTGTCGCACAAAAAGACTAGTCTGTCTAGTTTTGTTTTCGAAGGGTTAAGGGCGACCGTAAAAAGGCTGGAAAAAGGCGGCGTGACATAGGATACTCCCGCCGATGAAATACTGGTTCCTCACCCTTTTTATGGCCCTTTCGCTAGCGACGCCCTCGCTTTTAGCGCAGACGCTTTCGTATCCCTCCATCGAGGCCGCACTCGAAGACGAGCTCTACCCGCTGGCCGAAAAACAAGTCTGGGCCTCCCTCAGCATTCGCCAAACCTCAGAAGAGGTCGCATATCTCACGATTCTTCTCGTCCGTTCACTGATCGGACAGGAACGCTTCGACGACGCCATCATTCTTGCGGACGAATCCGCTCCCCTCCCCAAACAGGATGCATTCGCCTATTGGAAGGCGCGCGCGCACTTTGAAGCCGGCGATTTTTCCGCTGTTTTCCAACCCCTGGAAACGCTGTCAAAAAAGAGCGCCTATGCTCCCGCCGGCCTCCGCCTGACCGGCCGCGCCGCAAGCACCACGGACGACCTAAAGGCCGCCGAAAAAGCCTTCGAGCTTTTTGAAAAAAAGTTTCCGGGAAATGAAAATGCCGCGCAAAACCTGTTCGATCTCGCCAATATCCAGCTGGAGCGTGGACGGGAAGGCGCCGCAGAAAAAACGATGCACAAGTTGCTCCAACGATTCCCGGACACGGTCCTGGCCGATTCCGTCCGTCTTTTGCTGGCGCGCGAACTGATTGCCGATGAAGGCGGAAAAGAACGAGGCGAAGCCGCCGAACTCCTTGAACAACTCGGCACAGACGAGGCCGCCCACTCACGCCTGCGTATCGCCGCCTGGGTGGAACTGGCCGCGCTCGAACAGCGCGCAGGCCGCTCCGCGGTCGCGGCGGGGGCCCTGCTGAACGCTGAAACACTGACCGATAAGGCCGCGTTGCGGGCCCGCCAGAAAACCGCCCGCGCCAACCTTCTGATTGATGAAGGAAAACCTCAAGAGGCACTAGCACTTTTCGACGAGGCCATGCAGGCGGCCCCGGACGAACGTCTGACCGCGGACATCCTGCTCCAGAAAGCGGAAGCCCTGCTGAAAACCGGCCAATTCGACTCTGCGGAAAATGCATTCCAGGCCTATCTCAACGTCACCACAGATCCAGAACTGGAAGCCCGCGCGCTTTTTGGAAAAGGGTGGAGCCTCTGGGAGCAGGCGCGCTACGAAGAAGCCGCCACCGCCTTTGAAAATACGGCCGCTAAATGCACCGATCCAGATCGGTGCGCCACCGCATGGCTAAAAGCAGGCGATGCCCGCCTTGCCGCCGAACAAGCCGGCATGGCCGCGGAAAACTACCGCCAACTCTTAGAAAAGCATCCGGGCCATCCGCTGAGCGCACATGCGGTCTATCAATACGGGATTTCCCTGCTGCGCGCCGGCGAAACCGAACAGGCGCGCCTTGCGTTTGCAAAAGCAGAAGCCGACTTCCCGACCAGCGCCTTCGCCCCGCGTGCCGCACTGCAGTTGGCCGAAGGATTCAAACGCGAAAAAAACTGGGATCTGGCTCTCCAAGAATATCGGCGCGTGGCCAAACAATATACCAACGCAACCACACAGGCCACGGCCCTCCACCAGGAAGGGCTTGTCCTCTTCGGGTTCGACCGGTTCGAAGCGGCACTCGAAAACTTTCAGACCGTCAGCGAAACCTATCCGGACTCTCCGGAAGCCCCGCAAGCAACCTATATGCGCGGAGAATGCCACTACCGCCAGGGAAATACGGCGACGGCGCTCGAGCTCTTCCGACTCTTCATCGAAACATATCCAACCTCCCGATGGACCCCAGAAATTCTCTTTCGGTTGGGCGAACATGCCTACAATCGGGGCGACTATACGCAGGCACAAATCCCCTTCATGGACCTCGTTGCGCGCTTTCCCGAAAATGCGCTGACAGACGATGCCATCTTCTGGGCCGGAAATGCCCTGTTGCAGCAAGATAGCTTCCTCGAAGCCTTTACCCTCTACAGCCGCCTCGCAAAAGAATACCCCGAAAGCGCCTTGTTGCTGGAAACCCGATTCGCACAGGGAGAAGCGCTCACACAACTCGGCGAATTCTCGCGCGCCATTCTCGCCTATCAAGAAGTCATCAAAACCGCACCGGACGATCCGCTGGCCGATCGCGCGCGCGGACGGCTCGGCGACTGCTTCTTCACGCTCGGCACGGCCGAGACCGCTCGCTACCAGGAAGCCATCGAGGCCTATCAGGCACTTTACAAGCGCCCCGCCGCCCCCTTTGCACTCAAACTGCAGGCCCTTTATAAACTCGCCCGTTGCGAAGACAAAATGGGGCTCGCCGACAAATCCTTCGCACATTATATGGAAACGGTCTACGAAGCCGGTCGCCACACCGAGGCGCTTTCCCCCGACGCCGTCCTCTGGTTCACCCGCGCCGCACTGGAAGCCGCCGGCCAGCAGGAGCAACAAAACCTTTGGCAGGAAGCCATTCACATTTACGAGCGAATCATCCAGGCGGGCGTCCCCGCTCAGGACGAAGCGGCCAAACGAATTACAAAAATAAGAGAAGAGACTTTAGACTTTAGACCCTAGGCTTTTACCCATTCTCCCTTCCTAAAGCCCAACACCTAAAGCCTAAGGCCTGCAAAAAAACAGGAGTCAATTATGTTGAACTGGATACACAGCGGCGGCCCCATCATGTGGCTCATTCTGGCAGGCGGATTGATCGCCGGCGTCATTTTTCTAGAACGCCTTTTTCATCTGCACCGCGCCCAGATCAAAATCGATGACTTCCTAAATGGCATCACCACCAACCTCACCCGCGGCAACGCCCTCGAAGCCATTACCATCTGCGACCAGACCCCTGGCCCCGCCGCCCACCTCGTGCGCACGGCCCTGCTCAATCGCGACGAAACCCGGGAAGACCTCATCAAGGCCGTCCGGCAGGCGGGCATACGGGAAGTCCCCCGACTGGAGCGCCACACCAATTTTCTCATCACTCTAGCCCAGGTTCTCCCCATGCTCGGCCTGCTGGGCACCGTCCTCGGCTTGCTTCAAATGCTGGTCGCGCTTCAAGCGGGATCCCCGCTGGCGGAAATCAGTACTCTGACCGGCGGCCTTTGGGCCGCGCTGCTCACCACCGCCGCTGGGCTCATCACCGGCATCCCGGCCTACGCGGGCTACCACTTCCTCATCAGTCGCGTGGAAACCATCGCCCTCGACATGGAACAGACCGCTGAAGAAATCATCCATTTCCTCCCCCATTCGAACGAAGGAGCGAGCCATGAGTCGTAACGACTGCGAAGCCGTTCTCCATCTGCACCGCGCCTTCCGCCCGCGGCGCCAAACCGGACGCGGGTTCCTCACCGGAACCGTCTTTCTGGATACCGCGCTATTGATCACCGCCTTTGTTCTGGCCACCTCCCCCTTTGTCCTCAAACCCGGTATCGCCATCGACCTGCCGGTCGCCTCACAAACCACCGGCATCCGATTTGATGATATGGTGCTGAGCATTCCGCGCGAAGGCCTTCTCTTTTTCAACGACGAACAAGTCACGCTCACCGGACTCGAAGGTGCGTTCCGCATTGCCGTTGAAAAACGGCCCGGCATCGCACTCATCCTCGAAGCCGATGCCTCCGTTTCGCAAGCCACGGCCGCCACCGTTTACGATGCGGCCGCCGCCGCTGGCTTCCGGCAGATCTTCATCGCCACTCAGAAAACAGAAAGGTGAAGTCAGAAATTGGACACCTGAAAAAGGAAACCCCGAACTCTTAACCGTGAAAACCCGCATCCAATTTACTCCCGCACTGATCATGGCCATTGTGTGTTCCCTCGCATGGTTCGCGCTCTGGCTTTCGGCCTTCCACCCCGTTCCCGAGCCCTCATTCCCAGCGACGCCTCATCTGGCGGCCACGATCTTTCCGGCAACGGATGAAACCCTCAGCCCTTTCCGGGCGCCCACGCTTTTTGCCCTTCCTTCAGAACAGGGATTCAGCGGAACCTTCCCCGAGGATCGGGTCAATGTCCGCCTCTCCCTTGAACGGCCCCACCAGCCGAAAACCTACCTGCCCCGCCAACCCACCGACACCCCGGCCCCCAATCCAACCCAACTGACGGAAAATATTCCGCTCCCCGAGAGCGAACTTCCCGCGCCCGGCGCAACCCGCACCACCGTCATTCGCCAGCCCGAACGAATCGCATTCTTCTTCTCACCGGAACTTGCGTCCCGCGCAACGGATATCGAAACGCCCGATGTAATCACAGCTCTGCCCGGCAGCTCGATCCGCATTCGTCTCAGCGTCCGACCCGATGGAAACGTCGCGCATGCCTTTTGTGAAACCCCGATAGAGCAACCCACCCTGCTACGTGCCATTCGAAACCTGCGCTTCACCCCGTCGTCCGAAAAAACAGAGGGCTGGCTCGACATTCGTTTCACCCCGGACAGAGAAAAAGCAGGAGGCCTGCGCTAATGCCTATCGACCCCCTCAGTCTGATTGTAGTTCCGCTTACGCTCGCCTTAGGGCTCCTGCTCCTGCTGGCTACAGCGTACGACGTCATCCTCTTCCGCCGCCGAAAAAGCAAAGACGAATCGGTTTACCGTTGCGAAAGCTGTCGCCATATTTATACGGAGATTCATCGTACGCCTCTGGCCCGATGCCCCAAGTGCGGACAGCAAAACGAACCCTCGCGGCGATAGAGGTTTTCCAATGTTTGGAAAAGAAAGTGCCCGCTGGATCATCCGGCTTCCACGCATTGAAAAAAGGGATTGATCACGCAAGACGACTTGTCACGCCGTAGCTTTAGCGAAGGCGGAAGTCTTGGAACTTCAATCGGAAATCGTCAATCTCTCCAACCGGAGCCGATCGCGGTCGTCAAAGAGCCGGTGCGAAGTCATCCAGACAGCGACCAGCATGCCGAAGCCCGTTCCGCCCGCAATCAGGAACATAATCAGAATCTGATACTTCGCCGCATCCGCCGGAAGATTGCCCGCCAGAATCTGGCCGGTCATCATCCCCGGCAGACTCACCAGACCCGCCGCCGCCATCGCATTGATGATCGGAATCAATCCCGTGCGAATACTCTCGCGGCGAATGTCATCAATCGCCTCGCTCTTTGTCTGTCCCAGCGCAAGGCGGGTTTCAATCACGGCTCGCTGAGAACGGACATTCTGCGTCAACTGGTTCACCGCCAGCGAGACGCCGTTCATCGTATTGCCCAGCAACATGCCAAGCAGTGGAATCGCGTAGCGCGGTGCATACCATGGCTCTGCATGAATCATCACGGCCAGCGCCAGCACCGTCACAGCGAACGATGAAATGAACATCGCGCTCAGGCCAATTCCAAAACTCCACGGCCCGCGCAAACGATGCTTCTGCCGTGCGCGCACCTCGCGGCCCGCCGCCAAAATCATCACCAATGCCATCAGCGCCACCCACCCCGCCTCCGTGCTCTCAAACAGTGCCTTCAGCACAAACCCGATCAACGAAAGTTGAATCACGGTGCGCACCGCAGAGAGAAGTAGCCGCCCGCCGATCTTCAATTGGAGCTTGCGACTCACCCACGCCAATGCGACCACCAGTAACGCCGCCAAACTCAGATCAAACGGAGAGAGTTCAATGATGCTGTTCATGCACCCTCCCACAGTTGGAGGTGTCGATCTGCCACGCGGGCGATCTGGTCCGGATCGTGACTCACCCAAAGAACGGATGCCGCCGTTGTTTTGAGATAGCTAGCAATTACCTCTTCGGCCAAATGAATATGGGTGCGGTCGAGCGCCGCCGTCGGCTCATCGAGTAGCAAAACCTCCGGCTCATTCAACAAAAGTCGGAACAGCGCCAGCCGTTGTTTCTCCCCTGTTGAAAGCCGCTCCACTCGCCACTCCAAAACATCCTCGCCGAATCCCAGCTTCCCTAACGTAGACGCGACGTCTCCAAGCATTGGAAGTTTTTGCTCTCCCGACCTTCGACCTTCGACTTTTGACCTTTGACTCTTCAAGAAATGGTCTCCGACGCGATCGAACCACCACGCACTTTCGGCAGGAAGCCAACCCACGCGGCGGCGCCAGAGCGGTGCGGGCATCTCGGCGCGGTCTTCACCGTTCAGCCGGACACGTCCCTCAGCCGGATCAAGATCCGCCAAGGCACGAAGCAACAGAGTTTTCCCACAGCCCGATGGGCCAGAGATCGCCACGCACTCGCCGTGCTCCACCGAAAAAGAAAACGGGCCCCCGCAAATCGTGCGAAGACCCTCTGTGATCAACCGTCCCATTGTTTACAAGATCTTGAGTTTGGGCAGGTCTTGGATATCAACGGTGCCAACGACTCGGCCCGCATCATCGACTACAACAAGGTCATCAATATTTTTCTCTTCGTAGATTTTGAGGATATCAACGGCCAACTGATCGGGCGTCAGGGTGACCGGATTTTCCGTCATGATCGAATCAATCACCGCCTCCGTGATGTCCGGCGTATCCATCAAGTGACGGCGCAAGTCGCCATCGGTGAAGATGCCGAGAAGTTTTTCATCCGCGTCCACAACGGCCACGCAGCCGGCACGCGCGCCGGTCATCGCCATCACGGCGTCTTTCACCTTCGCGCCGCTCTGCACCTTAGCGAGACGGTCGCCCGTTCGCATCACGTCGGCAACTTTCAAAAGCAGGGTGCGACCGATCGCGCCGCCGGGATGAAGCTTGGCGTAGTCCTCTTTCTTAAAGCCGCGCGCCTCGAGCAGAACAATCGCCAGCGCGTCGCCGAGCGCAAGCGTAACCGTTGTGCTGGTGGTCGGAGCCATCCCAAACGGGCAGGCTTCTTTATCGATCGTGATGGGAAGAATCAAATCGCTCTGCTCACCGAGGGGACTGGTGTCGTCACCGGTCATTCCAATGATTTTCACGCCGCGACGCTTCAGGGCGGGAAGCAAGGCAATCAGCTCATCGGAGCCGCCGCTATAGCTAAGCGCAAGCACCACATCGTTTTCGCCAACAATTCCAAAGTCGCCGTGCATCGCCTCGATTGGATGGAGTAGCGCCGCGACCGTGCCGGTACTGTTGAAGGTCGCAACCATCTTCTGGCCGATATGAAAGTTCTTGCCAACACCGGTGACGATCACTTTGCCGCCATTCTCCATCGTTTCAAGAATCCACTCAATCGCTGTAATGAATCCACCGTTAATCTGATCGCGCACCTTCTCCATGCCCGCGATTTCGACGTCCATGATCTCTTTAGCCCGTTTCTGAAAATCCATTTTATCTCCTTTTTTATCCACCCGCTTCGCTTGATTACACAGATTTACAGGACTGGGTCTTAATCTGTGAAAATCTGCGCAATCTGTGGATAAAACTCTTTCCTTGTTATCCTGAGTGGTTCACGGGGAAAAATTCTTCCAATGATTGGAAAACCCTACAGGCCTCTGGTAGATTCATCAAGAACATCGAATACGGGATTGAGATACGAGATGCGAGATGTAAACAGGACACAAGGTACGAGATGCGAGATGGGAGAACCCATCACGTCTCACGTTCCACTAGTCGTATTCCCGACCGAACTGGCCAAGCGCCGGCACGAGCGGAACGCCGTTTTGAAATCTGGAGTCCTGGATACCTCGCGGCTGTTCACCATGAAAATTCTGATGGACGTCTGCGAACGCGCCGCACGCCGCGCGGGTCTGCTCAAAGGCCGCACGCCCGGCGCGGCAGAGTTGCGCCTCCTTCTCGACGAGGCCGCCGGACCCGTCCGGTTTGCCCCGAGTCAACCTCTCGCCCGACTCTCCGGTGCCGCACGGTCTGATTTACTCAAGCAACTAATCGAGACCTTCGCCTTTCTCGCTGAAAACGAAGCAACGATTATCGAATGGCTGTTGGCCCACGAAACGGATCATAAACTACACGGCCTCGGACAACTCCTCGAAGCGTGGCAGTCGCTCTGCGCCAAAAATGGAATCGCTGACCGTTTCGCCGTTAACGCCGCCCTGCTCCGCCTGATTGACAGCGGAGACCTGCCGAACGAACTAACCGCAAACGTCCATTTTCGAGCGGTGCGTTGGTTTAACCCGTTTGAGGAACGCCTCGTCGCCGCGCTGAAGAATTGTCGATTGTCGATTGCCGATTGCCGATCCAACAAACCGCAACAATCAGCCCGCCAATCAACCATCATCAATCATCAATCGAAAATATCCGTCTTTTCGGTGCTGCCAGGCGAGCATGCGCCCGCTTCCGAGGATCGGCTTTGTGCCGTGGTCCGCAGTGAACTGGAGCGCGGCAACGAAGAAGAGTGGCAATCATGGCTCGAAGATTTTGCCGATGCCTTCGAAGCCGATGACAGCAATATTCTCGAAGCGGATTCCGCAGAAAAGGTTTCGTTTTTTGTCTCCGCCCATCCGTACGGCGAAATCGAAGATGCCGCGCGGCGCATCGCCACTGAAATTGAAAGCGGCACCGCCCCCGAAGAGATCGCGCTAATCCTGCGCGACCTCAGTCCCTACACCGATATTATCCCCGATGTCTTTCAGCGCTTCGGCATTCCGTACTATTTCCGCCGCGGCACGCCCGCCGCCGCGCACCCGCCGGTGAAAGCACTCTTGGCTCTGCTCGCCTTCCCGCAAAACCTGTCGCGCGATCGCCTCTGCGATCTACTCCTCATGCCCGGCATCAAATGGCCCGGCGTGGAAAACCGCGAAGAACTCGTTCAGGAAAT
>CAYYYX010000074.1:0-9181 GCA_964476065.1 uncultured Verrucomicrobiota bacterium
AGCATGAGGCTCTTTTTGGGATCCAATTCGGACACTTTGATTTACAGTCTGCCGTAAGGGATATGAGAAAAGAAAATGGAGTAAAACAATTCGCTCTGGCTTTATAAACCCTTATGATGAGCACCGCTTTCGCGGAGAAAATTCTGAACTATTATGCTCACAGTAACGACGGAGAACCTAGTGGCTGGCAGCCGCTGGAGGAGCATCTAAAAAATGTCGCCAACCTGGCGGCTGAATTCGCCGAGCCGTTCGGCGGGGAGGAGTGGGCGTATCTTGTCGGCCTGTGGCATGATCTGGGGAAGTATTCCCCCGATTTTCAGAGGAAGCTTTATGGCGAGACGTTGCGCGTTGTGCATTCCGAAGCGGGGGGCCATTTGGCACAGCAACGAATGAAGGGCGGAATGGATCGTATTTTCTGTTGGCTCATTATGGGGCATCACGCCGGGTTAGCAGATTTTGGATCAGACAAGACGGGAGCGAAGGCGTTGGCCCCGAAAATGCGACGGATTGAAGAGTCGGAGGTTGTTTTGCGCAATGTTCCGACCGAAATAAAAGATCCGCCCAATCCAGAGCCTCCTTCCGTGTTGAAAAGTGGAGGCGATGTCTCCTTTTTTATACGCATGCTGTTCTCCTGCTTGCTCGACGCAGATTTTCTCGACACCGAAGCCTTTATGAATCAGGGAAAGGCACTTCTCCGAAATGAAGCGTATCCAGCAATAAACGAGCTTCTTTCGTCGTTTGATCTGTATATGGACGAATTGTGTCGAACCGCAGATCCAACGCCCGTGAATAAAATTCGAGCCGAAGTTTTGAAACAGTGTCGGGTGGCTGCAGAAAAAGAACCGGCCGTCTTTTCATTAACCGTTCCAACGGGCGGCGGGAAAACACTCTCCTCGTTAGCATTTGCATTGCGTCATGCGGTGAAGCATGGGAAGCGGCGTATTATTTATGTGATTCCGTATACCAATATCATCGAACAAACCGCCTCGACCTTCCGTGACATTCCGAGATTTGAAAACGCGGTGCTGGAGCATCACAGTAATATTTCTGATGAAGATGAACGTAAAGAGACTCGGCGCAGTCGGTTGGCTTCAGAAAATTGGGATGCACCGATTGTTGTAACGACAGCGGTTCAGTTTTTCGAATCACTTCACGCCTGTAAAAGTCAGTGTCGAAAACTGCACAATATCGCAGAAAGCGTGGTTATCTTCGATGAAGCCCAATGCCTGCCACCCTCATTTTTGCGCCCCTCCGTTTTTGCGATTCGAGAACTGCATCGTCACTACGGTGTGATTCCGGTTCTTTGCACGGCAACACAGCCCGTGCTTACGAAAACCAAAAGCTTCGACTTCAACTTCAAAGAGGGCTTTGACTCGGTTACGGAGATCATCGAAAGTCCCTCGTCACTCACGGCAACCCTGAGCCGTGTGAATGTGGAGCGTTTTGCGGATTTATCTCCTGTGTCATATGAAGCGATTGCTGACTCGATCTTGGCCGAAAATCAGTCTGTTCTTTGCATCGTGAATCGAAAGGACGACTGCCGGACGCTGGCACAGCGTTTGCCGGACGATCAGACCATTCATCTCTCTACGAACATGTGCGCCGAGCATCGCTTCCAAACCTTGGAAACAATTTTTAAACGTTTGGAGAATAAAACGGAGCCGCTCTATGTGATCAGCACTTCGCTGGTTGAGGCGGGGGTCGATCTGGATTTCCCCGTGGTCTATCGCGCCCTCGCCGGACTCGACTCCATTGCGCAGGCCGCCGGACGCTGCAATCGCGAAGGAAAACTTCCGACCCTTGGAAAAACCGTGGTTTTCGTGCCGGAGGATCAGCCCGATTATGTTCAGTCGCCCGCCTCTCTTGCCCGGGAATATTTGAAGGAAGACCGATTGGAAAAACTATTTCTCCCCGAAACTTTCGAGAGCTATTTCAAGCAACGCTTCTTTCAGCTCGGAGAAACAGAGTTGGATAAGAAAAACATTCGTACCCTGTTGAGCGGGAATTTGGATTTCAGTTTCAGAACGGCTGCAAAAGAGTTTCGACTGATTGAAAACGGCTGGCAGCTCCCGCTCATTGTTCCCTTTGGTGAGGCCCCCAAAGTCGTCGATAAGCTACTCGACTGGGATGCCCGCAGTCTTTTTCGAAAACTCCAGCGTTACACCATCAACGTTCCGAAAAACATCATGTGGAATCTGATCGACGAAGGACACGTCCGCGAACTACCCGAATATCCCGGAACTTATTTTCTCGATAGCAAAACGTTATACAGCCGCCGCTTCGGCTTCACCCCGCCCAGTCAAATTGATTCCTACGATCCGGAAACCACTATCATTTAAGGAGAAAGACATATGAACAAAAGCAATCCATTCCGGTTAAAGGTGCGCGGCGAAAACGCCTGCTTTACGCGGCCGGAAATGAAAGTGGAGCGGGTCAGTTACGATGTGATGACCCCGTCGGCGGCACGTGGAATTCTGGAAGCGATTCTGTGGAAGCCCGCCATTCAATGGAACATTCTGCAAATTGACGTGCTCAATCCGATCAAATGGGAATCGGTGCGGCGAAACGAAGTGGGGAAAAAGGCAACCAAACCCTCCGCCGCGCATTTGTCCGGAGAAAGCAATAAACCACTGGGTTTGTTCATTGAAAAGGAACGCCAACAGCGGGCAGGGCTGTTTCTTCGCGATGTTTCCTATGTCATCCATGCCGAGTTCGAAATGACCCAACGGGCGGGCGCGGAAGATTCCGTCACTAAATTTGAGCAGATGTTTATCCGCCGCGCCTCCAAGGGTGCCTGTTTTCATCGCCCCTATTTCGGATGTCGCGAATTTCCCGTTGATTTTGAGTTTATTCAAAAAGAGGCCGATGATCTTCCAACCCTTGGAAAAACCAAAGACCTCGGCTGGATGCTTTACGATATGGATTACTCTGGCGCGGAACCCATGCCGAAGTTTTTCCACGCTCAAATGAACGAAGGAGTCATTGACCTGCGAAACGTGGAGGTGCACTCATGATCTTGAAAGCATTAGCCGATTATTATCAGCGCCTCTTGGACGATCCTGCCACCGATATCGCTCCGCTCGGCTTTGAGCAAAAAGCGCTCAGCTTTCTGGTTGTGCTCAGTGCCTCCGGTGAGTTTGAAAGTGTCCGCGATGTCCGTGAAGGAACGGGTGCTAGGAGAACAGGGCGTGTTTCTTTAGTTCCTAAATCCGTGAAACGAGCAGTAAATGTATTGCCAAATTTGTGTTGGGATACTTCGCCCTATGTTTTTGGGCGTGTCTTGCGGTCCGACAAGCTTGCGAAGTTGAAGACGATCCAAAATAAATCTCTATCGGGAAAAAAGAAGGTGCTGAAAAAACTTCAAACCCGTTGTGTCGAACAGCACGGAGCGTTTGTGGAGAGAGTTGAGGTTGTTTTCGAGTTGAATGAGGATGTTGGGATTCAAGCCCTGCTGGTTTTTTTGAAGGCGGCTGATTTTGACTCCGTGTTTGAGCACCCTGTGTGGAAGGATGTAGAGAAGGATGGAGGTAATATTTCCTTTGTTCTGTCTGGTGAAACACAACTGATTTGCCAACGTCCAGATGTGGTTTCTACCATTCTTGAGAAAAACAAGCCCTCTGGGGCTAAACAGAATTGTGCTGTTTGTGGGGTATTGGATGTTCCCGCAAAACTTCATACGTCGATTAAGGGCGTTTGGGGTGCACAATCAGCCGGCGCGAATATCGTCTCATTCAATTTGGATGCGGTTTGCTCCTATGAAAAAAAACAGGGATAT
The DNA here is from genome assembly GCA_964476065.1 of uncultured Verrucomicrobiota bacterium. Lineage (GTDB taxonomy): Bacteria > Verrucomicrobiota > Kiritimatiellia > Kiritimatiellales > Tichowtungiaceae > Tichowtungia. The sequence continues at coordinate 3,776 of CAYYYX010000074.1, forward strand.
AACGCTCCGGTCGGGCAGTCCGCTGAGTTCGCCTACACCACCGCGCTCAACCATTTGCTTGCAAAAGGTTCCGCTCAGCGCATGCAGGTGGGCGATGCAAGTACAGTTTTCTGGGCAAAAGACCCCTGCGACTTCGAATCGGACTTCCTTGATTATCTTTCACCGAATAAAGGCGAAGAGGCGGTCAGCTACGATAAAATCAGAGGACTGCTTTCTGCTGTCAAAACAGGCATCCCGTCTGAAGAAGAGGAGTTGCCGTTCTATGTGCTCGGCCTCGCACCCAATGCCTCGCGCATCTCCATCCGCTTCTGGCACGACGGAAACGTGAAGGAACTCAAAGAGCGCGTGGCCGATCATTTTCAAGATTTGGAAATGGTTCGCGCCCCGCACGACCCCGAATTTCTTTCCTTATTCCAGTTGCTCGTCTCTACGGCGGTGGCACGAAAATCAGAAAATATTCCGCCGAAATTGGGCGGAGACATTGCTCGGGCGGTGCTGAGCGGAACGGCGTATCCTCGTACGCTCTTTGCCAATGCGGTGCGCCGCAACAAAGCCGAACAGAAAGTATCCTTTGCTCGTGCATCCATCATTAAAGGATTTCTCGTTCGACATGCCCGAATTTCAAAATCAAACCAACAGGAGGTCTCCATGGCATTGGATAAAACATATGACAATATCGGCTATGTGCTCGGTCGGCTCTTCGCCGTGCTTGAGCGGATACAAGAGCAAGCGCAGGGCAGGGGTTTAAACAAAACCATCCGCGACACCTATTTCGGTGCCGCATCAAGCACCCCGCTGGTGACGTTTGTTCGACTCGACAAACTGGCGATTCATCACCTTGCAAAAGTCCGCAATTCAGGGAAAAGCACCGTATGGCTGGAGCAGCTCATGCAGGAGGTGAAAGGAATGATACGTCCACAAGGAATTCCCCCAATCCTCAGCTTGGAAGACCAAGGTCGGTTTTCAATTGGCTACTACCATCAGCGACAGGATTTTTTCACGAAAAAGGAAATCGAAGATAAAGGAGAAGAAGTATGAGTGATCCCATTAAAAATAGATATGAATTCGTATTGTTGTTCGACGTGAAAGACGGAAATCCGAACGGTGATCCCGATGCCGGCAATCTCCCGCGCATCGATCCCGAAACCGGTAACGGTTTGATCACGGACGTTTGCCTGAAGCGCAAGGTGCGCAACTACATCGCATTGGCGAAAGAGGAACAGCCCCCGTTCGAGATATACATTAAAGAAAAGGCTATTCTAACTCTTCAACAAAAGAAGGCCTACGACGCGCTTTCGGATGAAGAAAAAGAAGGGGCGAGTGCCGGAGCGCAGGCGAAGGCGTGGATGTGCAAAAACTTTTTTGATATTCGAACTTTTGGAGCCGTAATGTCGTTGAAAGAGTTCAACTGCGGGCAGGTTCGTGGCCCTGTGCAACTTGGGTTTGCTCGGAGCAAAGATCGCATCTTTACCGGAGAACACACCATTACCCGGATGGCGGTCGCGACGGAAAAAGAAGCGGAAAAGCAAAAAGGCGACAACCGCACCATGGGACGCAAATTCACCATTCCCTACGGACTTTACGAAGTGCACGGTTTCATCTCCGCACCGCTGGCGAAGCAGACCGGGTTCTCGGAAGAGGATTTGGAGCTGTTCTGGAATGCGCTACTCAACATGTTCGATCACGACCGCTCCGCCGCTCGCGGCGAGATGGCTCCGCAAAAACTGATCGTCTTCAAGCATGCATCCGAACTCGGCAATGCCCCCGCGCAGAAACTTTTCGACCTTGTGAAGGTGGAGAAAAACTGCGGCGAGAATCCGCCGCGCGCATTTGCCGACTATACGGTTTCGCCGATTGATCCGGCGGATGTTCCAGATGGGGTGGAGAAAATCGAGATGCTGTAAACAACGACCTTTACGGCGTCGGTGACTGATTGTGGCCGCTGACGCTGTGGAGAGTCCGAAGGAGTCACTGGGAAGAACGACACCATGAAAAGCAGGGATCAACTAGGGTTCGATTTTTCGCCGTCAACAGACGATGCGTTGCCGGAATTCCCTCATGATCCTCAGGGCAAGGGATATGAGTTTTTTGTCGAGGATCGCGAAAATGCGATTGCACGGCTCAACAAACGGTTTGGGGTGATGCTCGGCGAGGACGTTCGCCTGAAATTATGCGGTTGGGACGAGGAATTCTCAGGAAAACTGATGCTCAACACCCTATTGCTGCCGGAGTCAAAGAAGGACGACGTGCCCTTGTGCATCGGGCGAGTGACTTTTGACCTACGCAATGTGGAACACTGCTTCCGGATAGAATAAAAAACGATCTCCATGGCGACTTGTTTTGACCCTGATGCTGTGGGGAGTCCGAGGGTGTCATAGTTTGATTTGAAATCTGATATCTGAAATTTAAAATGGAGCGAAGCAACAGATGAACTACGAAAACTTTGAAGATGTGCCGGTCTGGAAAGACGGAATCGACCTGACCGTTAAGGTGTTTGAGTTAACCCAAGACCCGGCTTTCCTGGGAAAAGGAGATGTCGCCAACCAGGTTCAACGCGCATCCCTATCGGTTCCAAACAATATTGCCGAGGGCTTCGAGCGCGGCACCACGCCAGAATTGATTCAGTTCCTGTACTACGCAAAAGGGTCAGCGGGCGAGGTGCGCTCCATCTGTTATGTCATGGAACGACTCAGAGCCTTGAGCCATTTAAAATCTCAAATATCAGATGTCAAATCATTGGCTCGCGGCATTTCTAAACAGCTCGGAGGCTGGACCTTTTCCTTGCAGGAATCGGATATTAAAGGCACTCGCTATCTGACCGAAAAATCAAGGAAAGGGTATCAGCAGAACAAATCCGCAAATGCCTTCATGGACGATCTTCGGAAACAGCACGAAGAAAATATTCAGCGAATAAAAGATGCTCGGGGGAAATAATGTTCACCGACTCCGACCTTCTTCCGCTTTCCGCCTTGCAGCACTACATCTACTGCCCGCGTCAGTGTGCCCTCATTCATCTCGAACAGCAATGGGTTGAAAACCGCTTCACCGCCGAGGGCAGGGCGCAGCATAGCCGCGTTGACCGTCCCGAACACGAAACCCGTGACGGCATCCGCACCGAATACGCCGTACTCCTACGCTCCCTTCGTCTCGGCCTCATCGGTAAAGCGGATGCCGTGGAATTCCATCTAAAATCTGAAATCTCAAATTTAAAATCTGACATATCGGAAAAAAACATTCGTGTTTTTCCGGTAGAGCACAAACGCGGGCGGCCCAAGCCGACCCATTGCGACCTCGTCCAGCTCTGCGCACAGGCCCTTTGTCTGGAAGAAACGCTGGATGTGAAAATTGGGGAGGGCGCCATCTTCTATGGACAGCCCCGTCGGCGGCTTCCCGTCGAAATTTCTTCCGAACTTCGGAAAGAAACCGAACAGACCGCCGCCGCACTGCATCAACTGATTCAGTCAAAAAAAACTCCGCCTGCTGACTACGACAAAAAGAAGTGCGAGGCCTGCTCGCTACTCGAAATTTGTATGCCTCAAAAACACAGCTCCATTTCTGATTATTTGAAGGAGGCCATAGAGTGAAAAAACATCTGAACACCTTATATGTCACCACTCAAAATGCCTACCTCTTCAAAGAAGGGCAATCCGTCGTTGTACGGGTCGAAAAAGAAAACCGCCTACGCCTGCCCATCCACACCCTCGATGGCATCGTCTGCTTCGGTGCCATCTCCATGAGCCCCTTCCTCATGTACCACTGCGCCGAAAACAACGTCGCCGTCTCCTTCCTCTCCCTCTACGGAAAATTCCTCGCCCGCATCCAAGGACCCGTCTCCGGAAACGTCCTGCTCCGTCGCGAACAATACCGCGTGGCGGATCACCCCGAAGCCGCCTCCAATATTGCCCGCAACATGCTCCTCGGCAAAATTGCCAACACCCGCGCCGTCCTGCGCCGCGCCATCCGCGACCACGGAAAAAATGAAAGTCATCCGCAACGCAGTGGTTTCCAGGGGTTGGAAAAAAATGAAAAACGACTCACCCAATATCTCCAGCGTCTGGAAAAACCCATGCCCCTCGATCAACTTCGCGGCAACGAAGGCGAAGCCGCCGCCTCCTATTTTTCCGCCTTCCCCAACCTCATCACCATCCAAGACGAAGCCTTTGCCTTCACCGGGCGCAACCGTCGCCCGCCCACCGATCCCATTAATGCACTTCTCTCCTTCACCTACACACTCCTCGTGCACGACTGCCGCTCCGCCCTCGAAGGCGTCGGTCTCGACCCCTGCGTCGGCTATCTCCATACCGACCGACCCGGACGACCCAGTTTGGCATTGGATTTAATGGAAGAATTTCGTGCCTTCCTCGCCGATCGATTGGTGCTCTCTTTGATCAACCGCCGTCAAATACAGTCAAAAGATTTCAACGACTCCGCTGGAGGAGCCGTCACCATGACCGACGACGCACGAAAAACCCTTCTCACCACATGGCAAAAGCGAAAACAAGATGAAATCACCCACCCGTATCTGGGCGAAAAATGTAAAATTGGACTCCTTCCGCACCTGCAAGCCCAGCTCCTCGCCCGACACCTGCGCGGCGACCTCGAAGCCTATCCACCCTTCATCTGGAAATAAATTTTCAGAGAAAAGTTATAAACGGCGCATATGCGCCGGCGAAAGGAGCCGACCATGCTAGTTCTTATCACCTACGACGTATCCACCCTCAACAAGCCCGGACGCCGCCGACTCGCCCGCATCGCAAAAACCTGCGAAAGCTACGGACAGCGCGTTCAAAACTCCGTTTTCGAATGCATTGTGGATGCCGCACAATGGACCCGCCTCCGCGAGCTCCTCTTAAAAGCCTACCGAAAAGATGAAGACAGTCTCCGCTTCTATTTTCTCGGCAACAACTGGGAACGACGGGTCGAGCACCACGGAACCAAAGAAACCGTAAACATCGAAAAAGACCTGCTCATCATATAAGCCTGCGAACCGCCATCCCCCACCCAAACACCGGGAGGTTCGCACACACCCCAACTCCTTGGAATTGATCTGTTTATAGAAATGCTCTTTGAAAATTTAAAATAGAGTTCTTTTAAAAGAACACGTTCGCAGAAAACGAGCGATTGAGTACGCAGTGTCAACAGGTTATAAAAAGACCGTCGCCCCCCGCACGGGGGGCGTGGATTGAAACAGCCGCAACGCAATGAATTACGCTTAAAATTGTTGTCGCCCCCCGCACGGGGGGCGTGGATTGAAACATGGCATTTACAGCGGGCCGTGATGCAGATAGGGTCGCCCCCCGCACGGGGGGCGTGGATTGAAACGTGGAAGTACGGAACCGATGTTACGGGGTCAATGTCGCCCCCCGCACGGGGGGCGTGGATTGAAACCAACCTTGTTGCCCATAT
>CAYYYX010000075.1:0-9117 GCA_964476065.1 uncultured Verrucomicrobiota bacterium
CATCCGTGGGACATGAGTTGTTCCTATAAACGCAAATCCGAGATGAACCATTTTTTCCAACTCTTGGAAAAACTCATTTGTCTCGGCTGTTTCTCTCTAACCCACAATCCGAACCGCGGAACCTTGACAGGGCCATTTAAAGTGGCCATTCTTTCCTCCATGAAAACCATGACCGTCAGCGACTTCAAAAACCACGCGCTTCAAACCATCAACCGGGTCAACACGGAGCATCAAATGATCGTGATTACCAAGTGGGGAAACCCCATTGCGGAACTCCGCCCATTTCAAAACAAAACTGAACACCCCGTTCCCGGAAAACTTGCCGCCGCACTCATAGACGAGCAGGATATTGTGACACCGTTCGGCGAAGAACTCTGGAATGCCGGTCAATGAAGTACCTGCTGGATACACACGCTTGGATTTGGTGGAACATGAACCCAAAAAGGCTCTCCGCCAAAGTCAAGCGGTTGATTTCTGAACCCGCTCGCTACGAAGAACTCTTGCTCTCCGCAATCTCACCGTGGGAATTCTGCAAACTACTCGATAAAAAAAGACTCACCATCGCTTGCGACCCGGAAGAATGGATGAATGAAGCTCTCGATATGCCAAAGCTTCGGCTCGTTCCTCTAACACCAACCCTTTCGTTCAAGGCAAACAATCTCCCACACCCTTTTCACCAAGACCCCGCCGACCAAATTATTGTCGCTACCGCCCGCGAAGAAAACGCCACGATTCTCACCACCGACCAACTCATCCTGAATTACGAACATGTTAAAACATTCTGGTAACAACTCTTTTTTCCAACCCTTGGAAGTTTCAATCTGCGTCATCGGCGAACCGAGCTTGCGAGCTGGGCTGGAGCCTGTGACAGCAACGTAGTGGCAAATCTGCGGACAACCTTGATCCTGCCCAGCTCCTTTTTCGCGTTTTTAGCGGTTACAAACTTTTTCCAACCCTCTTGTCCCGCCATAGCTTCTTAAGCGACGGCGGATGGGACTCGCGTCCATTCGTTCTCTTTGCTACCTCTATATGCATGAAATCACCTCTTCAAAAACTTCACATCACTAAATCGGAAATCAACCAATTGCCGATGGGCCGCTATGAAGGGCCTATCCATCTGATTTGCACACCCGACGAAGCCGACCGGGCCGCAAAGAAACTGAAAAGAGAAACGGTGCTTGGGTTCGACACCGAAACCCGCCCCGCCTTCCGCGTCGGCGAAAGCTACAATCCCTCGCTCCTTCAGCTGGCAACCGAAACCGAGGTCTTCCTCTTTCAGCTCAAACAGACAGGCCTTACCAAAAAGCTTTGCAAAATTTTAGCGGACAAAAAAATCATCAAAACCGGCGTCTCCATCCGCGACGACGTGAGCGAACTACAAGAGCTGGCCGAGTTTAAACCCGCCGGATTTGTGGAACTGGCCGATTGTGCAAAAAAGGCGCAGATCAAAAACCTCGGCCTGCGCGGGATGGGCGCCCTGCTTCTTGGTTTCCGGATTTCCAAAAAAGAACAGGTCTCCAACTGGGCGCGAAGCGATCTGACCGATTCGCAAATCACCTACGCCGCCACCGATGCTTGGCTCGGCCGCGAGATCTATCTGCATCTGGATAAGCTCGGCCTCCTGTCGGATTCCAAGCGGCGCTGACAGAGCAGCGCCCTCCCGCCGCCGCCAAGGCGATGCGGACAAGCCGGAGGGTTGCGCTCCGTCGCAACCGGTTTCCAATGTTTAGAAACTTTTCGCTCCATTTTTCCAAGGTTTGGAAAAAGACACTGCCTGAGCACGGCGAAGCCCTAAAATCCGGCGTAGCCGGTTCCACGTGTCGCGCCATAGCCTTGGCGAAGGTGGAAGGTTTGGAAAAACTAAACAGCAGAAATCTTGACCGATTCGCAAATCACCTACGCCGCCACCGATGCTTGGCTCGGACGCGAAATATACCTGCATCTGGATAAGCTCGGCCTCCTGTCGGATTCCAAGCGGCGCTGACAGAGCAGCGCCCTCCCGCCGCCGCCAAGGCGATGCGGACAAGCCGGAGGGTTGCGCTCCGTCGCAACCGGTTTCCAATGTTTAGAAACTTTTCGCTCCATTTTTCCAAGGTTTGGAAAAAGACACTGCCTGAGCACGGCGAAGCCCTAAAATCCGGCGTAGCCGGTTCCACGTGTCGCGCCATAGCCTTGGCGAAGGTGGAAGGTTTGGAAAAACTAAACAGCAGAAATCTTGACCGAAGACGCGTTGAGCAGATTCCAGGAAACCGGGCAACGCGCATCCATTTCATGCACGTAGGCCTCTTTCGCTTCGGCCGTCATGTCCGCATCGATATCCACCGACACACGGATCTCACTGAAGCCAACCGGAATATCCGCTCCCTTGCCGAGCAACCCGTCCACATTGAGATCGCCCTCAACAGAAATCGTCATGCCGCGAACCGGGAGTTGCTTCTGCATCGCGACAATCCGACCGATGCTTCCGATGCACCCGGCCAGCGCAACAAACAGATATTCCAGAGGGGTCGGCCCCGCATTGCTACCGCCGTCCGCCGCAGGCTGATCCACGGTGATAATATGCCCGCGGACATCGCTCTCGATTTTAAATTTTGAGTCCAGTTTTGATTCAACTTTTACCGTTTTAACTGCCATGAGAATCCTCCTTGTGAATTAGGTTTTGAATATTGGAATACTGGAAGAATGGAATAAAGCTTCATCACTCCAAAACTCCATCATTCCAACGTTCCAGTATTCCACCTCTCCTTTATTCCACCATTCCGCGCCCTCTGGGCGCTATAAAAGAGAGGTCGCATCTACATCGATGGTGCACTTCACGCCCTTCGGCCACTTCTTGATTGCAGCAACGGCTCGCCGAACCGCCCGCGTCACCACCCCGGTCTTCTCCGCCCGAATCAATATCTGATAGCGATACTCCCCGCGCGCGCGGCTGATCGGCGCGGGAACCAGCGGCGACAGCATGACATCACCCGACACACACTGCTCTAAATAGTAAAAAAGGGTCGCGCCGGTCTTCTCCACCGTCGCCTCGTTCTTTCCGCGTAGCGTGATGCAGGTCAGGTGCGCGTACGGTGGGTAATGCAGTTCTTTACGAAAGGCTAGTTCCTGATCACAAAACCCTTCAAAATCCATGCGGCGCGCAGCCTGAATGGCCGGATGATGCGGCGTATAGGTTTGCACCAGCACCTCGCCCTCCACCTCGCCGCGACCCGCGCGACCCGCCACCTGTGTCAGCAACTGAAACACCCGCTCGCCCGCGCGGAAGTCCGCCATATGCAGCGCATGATCCGGATTCACTACCCCCACCAGCGTCACATTCGGAAAATCGAGCCCCTTGGCAATCATCTGCGTACCGATCAAAATATCGATCTTCCCAACTCGGAACTTCGCCAGCACATCGCGGTGCGCGTTCTTTCGGCGCATCGTATCCGAATCCATCCGGGCAATGCGCGCCTTCGGAAATAGCTTGGCCATCACCTCTTCAATTTTTTCTGTGCCCGCGCCCGAATATTTAAACTCCGGGGAAGAACACTCCGGGCAGGTTGAGGGAACACTCTCCTCGTCCCCGCAAATATGGCACACCAGCCGCGCGCGCGCCTTGTGATAGGTCTTGCTCACACTGCAGTGCTCGCACTCCGCTACGTATCCGCACTTCGGGCAAACCAACGACGAGGAAAACCCGCGGCGGTTCAGAAAAATCATCGTCTGCTCCGCCCGGTCGAGCCGCGAGTAGATCTCCTCGATCAGTTCCTTGGAAAACAGCCCGTGTTTCCCGTCGCGTTGCCCCTCCAAACGCATATCGACAATTCGCATCACCGGCATCTTACGATGGTCCACACGCGACGTCATATTGATGCCGATATATTTGCCGCTCTTCGCGTTGCAATACGACTCCAACGCGGGTGTCGCCGAACCCAGCACCACCGCGCAATTTTCGCGGTGGCCGCGCATCACCGCCGCATCTCGCGCACTATAGCGCGGGGTCTCGTCCTGCTTATAGGTCGGCTCGTGTTCCTCATCCACCACGATCAGGCCGATGTTCGCCACCGGCGCGAACAGCGCCGAGCGCGCGCCAATCACGATCCGTGCTTCCCCCGAACGAATTCGATGCCATTCATCGTAGCGTTCCCCGTCCGAGAGCGAGCTGTGCAAAACAGCCACCCGTTCAGGTTGATCGGCAAAGCGCGCGCGGAAGCGGTCGACCGTCTGCGGCGTCAGCGCAATTTCAGGAACCAATACAATCGCACCCTGCCCCTGCTCCAGCGCATGGGCGATCGCCTGCAAATAAACTTCCGTCTTGCCCGACCCGGTCACGCCGTGGAGCAAAACCGTTTCCGGCTTTTCAGAATTCATCGCCGCCAGAATCTTTTCGAGCGCCGCCGCCTGCTGTGGCATCAGATTGAGCGGGCCGGTTTTTAAAATCTGAACCCCCTCATGCGGGTCGCGATAAATCGACTCCTTCGAAATCGTTACGAGGCCTTTTTTCTCTAGGGTTTTGACGGTTCCGGCGGATACATCCGCCTGAACCGTAAGCTCCGACAGGAGCACCGGCGAAGCGTTGGTCAGCACATCAATGATCGCCTGCTGCTTGGGCGTTAATGGTTGCGCGACGTCCCCGTCGCGTTCACTGTTGTAAGGTGAGTAATATCCAGCATCCAGTCCGGCCGGATTTTCATCAATATACTTAATGAAATCCCCCAGACTCTCCGAATCACGAACGATGTGATCAAACGACTCTTTTTGCCAAACAACGCTAGATTTCTTAATCGTAGACGCGGTGTCCTCACCGCGTTCTCCCCGCAACTTGTTGATTTCACGCGTTGAGACAGATTTCCACCCCTTAATGATTTTCGAAAGCGTGTGTTCCCCGAGAGGTGTAACCAAAACGTGAACATGATTCGGCATAATCACATAGGCATCTAGTCGGTAGCGCTCACCACTGAAATATCGCAACGAATCCTCAAGAATCGAACGAGCCTCCGGTTGCTGTAGGATGCAGTTTCCGCTTCCGGCATCCAGCCAGCAGTCCAACTTCTCAGTAAAGCGAACCCTGTATTCGCGTTGCCAGTCTTGTAATGTAGACGCGGTGTCCCCACCGCGTTCCTTTGCGGATGAAGAACGCGGTGGGGACACCGCGTCTACATTTTCCATATCCGGCTCACCCGTACGCGACGGGGACGTCGCGTCTACATTCTCTTCCGTAGACGCGACGTCCCCGTCGCGTCCTACTGTTGGCTTCGGATTTCGCTCCAGCCACTCATTGCGCTCTAGCGTCCACTGTCGCAACTTTGTTTTCGGCAGCGAGTCTGCGAGTCGGAACGTTACGAAATAAGTGGTTCCATCCTGTCGCCAATGCGGGAGGTTACCGCCCGGTGAATGAGAAACCGGTTGCGACAGATCCAGTTCATTTAAACGCGACGGAGGCGTCGCGTCTACGCTTTCTTTCTGTAGACGCGACGTCCCCGTCGCGTTTTGATTAACCAAAGAAACCGTCAGTTGTGTTTTCTCGCCGCGCGCTTTGCGGCGGACGACAGCGGGGAGGACGGCGCGAACGCAGGTTTCGAACGGGGCGAGGTAATACGACGACATCCAGCGTGCCAGCTCCATCACCGGCTCGGTAATCAGCGACTTTTCGCCCAGCACCTTGCCGATCGGCTTGAGTTTTTCGAAATCAGATTCCTCTGCCAGCCCAACCACAAATCCATTGACCTGTCGCTTTCCAAAGGGAACTTCTACACGCGAACCGATCTCCACTGCGGATTGCAGGGATTCGGGAATCAGGTAGTCAAACTCCCGATCCAGCGAGAGGTCTACCGCGACTTTGGCGATGTGGTTCATAGGGGGGAGAGTTTAACCATCCGCCGTCACTTTTCAAGCTATGGCGGACAGGCGAATTCACACGAGAGGACAAAAAAATGAAAGGCGGCTCATTGAGCCGCCTGGAAGAGAACCATTTTCATCAGTCTCTACACTCCCCGATAATTTTGACGAGCACGCGTTTGTCGCGCATGCCGTCAAATTCGCCGTAGAAAATCTGCTCCCACGGCCCAAAGTCGAGTTCGCCTTCGGTAATCGCACAGACGACCTCCCGACCCATAATCTGGCGCTTGAGATGCCCGTCGGCATTGTCCTCAAATCCATTGTGGGCGTACTGGCTGTAGGGTTTTTCCGGCGCCAGCTTTTCGAGCCACCTTTCAAAATCCTGATGGAGCCCGCCTTCATCGTCGTTGATGAATACGCTGGCGGTGATATGCATCGCATTCACCAGGCACAGCCCCTCTTTCACACCGCTTTCGCGCAGACACTCGTTTACATTGGGTGTGATGTTCGTGAAAGAACGCCGCCTCGGCGCCTTAAACCAGAGCTCTTTGCGGTAACTTTTCATGAGACTCGTCCCTCTCTGAGAATGCTCCTCAACCCTCAGTCAAACAGGAACCGTTTTCACAAGCTACGGCTGTGCCGCGCCAAAAGTCCCCATCGAAATTCGTTATTCCTTGTTCTGCGGTTCGATATTCCCCAGTTCAACCCGCTTCGCATCTTTCCAGAGTTTTTCGAGATCGTAGAGACTACGCATTTCAAAACTGAACACGTGAATCATCACGCCGTCATAGTCGGCGATCACCCATCCGCTATGGCCATCGCCCGCATGGCGCGACTCGCGGTAGTGATTGTCTTTGCAAAGACGCTGTATGCCATCGCCGAGCGCTTTCAGATGCGGGGCGTTGGCGGCAGTGGCGACCACAAAGTAGTCGGCAATATTCGCCACCTCGCGCAAATCGAGAACCGTAATGTTCTCCGCTTTGCGGGCATCTAAGAACTCAATACTTTTAGTCAAAAACTCAGGAATCTGTTCACTCATATTTATTTACTCCAAATTAGTTCCGACAGAGTAGTCAGGAACAAGACGTTTTCACAGAATCATTGACAACAAAATTATTTTTAAGCCCGCTCCAGCTTCCTTGATCCAAAATTGAAAAATGATTTTGTTATCCATTATTTTGTGAATGCTCTTCTTTTACCCGTACAGGTTGTGTTCCGCGATATACATTTCGACCTCGGGCGGCACAAGCGTTTGAATGCTCAACCCCTCGGCAATCCGCATTCGGATCTCAGAAGCCGACACCTCCACCTCATGAATCCGGATCAACCGGTCGAGCAGCTTGGTTTTCCAACCCTTGGAAAGCTGACACGTTTCGGCGACCGCGTCGGGGTCTTCACCGCCCCGCCCGAACGGCACCACCGTGCAGCATTCAAGCAGTTCATCGATGTTTCGCCATAAATGAAGCTCGGTCAGCGAATCGAGCCCGATAATAAAAAACAGCTCCGCACCGGGATGATCCGCCTGCAAATGTTGGATTGTGTCAAACGTGTACGAAACCCCGCCACGCTGCAATTCCATGCCGGACACCTCAAACGCCAACTTGCCCTGCGTCGCCAACTCCAGCATTTCGAAGCGATGACGCCCCTCGGTCGGTGCACAATGTTGTTTATGCGGCGAAACCGCCGTCGGCACAAAAATCAGCCGGTCGAGCTCCAGCTGCTCCACCGCATCCTGCGCAATAATCAGATGCCCAATATGCACCGGATCAAACGACCCGCCGAACACCCCGATCCGCTCTGTGATTTTCTCTTCCATTTCTAATGTTTGTAACGTAGACGCGGCGTCCTCACCGCGTTCCATTCTGGATCAGTAACGCGGTGAGGACACCGCGTCTACATTCAGGCAATCTTCACTTTAAGTTGCGCACCACAAGCCGTTGCGTAGCGGGCAATCGTTTCGATCGACACATTACTGCCCCGCTCCACACGGGAGACAACACTCTGGGTGGTTCCCATTCGCTCAGCCAGTTGGGATTGCGTCAGGTGGTTGCGTTTGCGAACCGACTGCAAATCGCGGGCAATCTGATATTCGATATCGAACTCTTCAGAAACCCGGTCATAACGTGGCTTCTTACGGATCGCCGCCGCCTGCTTCGCCTGTGCCGAACTCATTTTTTTAATCGGTTTTTTCACAACTCACAACATCGCATATATGCGATGTTGTGTCATGGTGTTTTTCTAAGGATTGGAAGCCGCGAGCCACGGCAGGCACAAATTTTTCCAATGTTTGGAAACATAGATACGACGTCCTCATCGCATTACCGATCCTGAATGGAACGCGGTGAGGACCCCGCGTCTACACTTGAGCTACGTCAGGCATATATCGTATTACGATATATGCAGCCTCCACATTAGCGCTTCACAAATTCCAGAACATTTACCATCCTGTCAGCTCTTAACCACAAGGAGGCAACATGGAAGGCCCGTTACAGGAAAAAGACTGGAAAACTATGCGAAGCATCGAAGATGAATTACTTCAGGAGCTTTGTTCGCGCATCAATCAGCAATCCGCACAGATTCTGAATGATGCGGAAAAAACACCCCACGAGCGATACGGCGCCCTCTACGGTCACATTAAAGACTCCGATCAAATCATCGGCGATTGCTTCGATGGATTGCGCCGCTCCAGGCTCGGCGATAAACTTCTATTTCTCCGCCGCCACAAACTGCTCACCGACGAGCACATTCAAAACCTCAGTGACAGCGCGCAGGAATGGATGAAAATGCTCGATGAAAGCATCATCTGATCGGTTTTAACTGGCGCAGCCTTCGTAGACGCGGTGGGGACACCGCGTCTACATTTTGGGAAAATCTTTGCCACCCACCCATCGACCTGCTAAAAAGCCTCCGTGCCGCAGGCGTTTTTAAGAATATAAAATAATAAAATACAACCGACCACCGGCTCAATTATGGATCAAGAAGAACAAATTAGAACCCTTGTGGATAAATTAGACCAAGCTTCTCGAATCGCGGAAGAAGACGTCCAAAAGGCAAAACAAATATCTCTCGATAGCCCATGAGCTAGAGGCACTGCTTGTTTCATTAGAAGCTCTAACCAAATCAAAGATTAAGGGTGGGGTCGTGAATGAAAACAACCTAAAATCCCTCACAGTATTTACTTCACTTAAATATCCCCTAAGTAAATCCATCTGCGAAAAACTGTGCACAATAGGAAAGAAACTATGGTTCATCTCGGAATTGCGTTTTCAGAAGCTGTTTATGGCCCACGGATGTTTA
>CAYYYX010000076.1:0-8864 GCA_964476065.1 uncultured Verrucomicrobiota bacterium
GCATGCTGCAAATCTATATGCAGGGGCCACTTGCGTCAACTTGATACCCCGCTAAGGAATTTTACGGTATGTGCGTGGTGTCTGGCCGGTTTCTTTTTTGAAGATTCGGCTGAAGGCCTGCGGCGATCCGAACCCAGCCTCTTCTGCCACATCGGCGATAGAGAGACGGGTGGTGCGCAGTAACGCCATGGCTCGGTTGAGCCGATAGTTTTGAATGTAGCTACCCAGCGGGATGCCGGCGGTTTCCTTGAACCGCACTCGCAACCACGACTCTGAAAGATGGAGCGCATCGGCCAGGTTGGCGACCCGTACCGCGCGCCCCCGCCACTCGGCCAGCTGGCGGTTGATATTTCGCAGCAAGCTCTCTGCCGGCTCAGGGGGCAGGTCGCTACCCGTTTTCTTGCGATCAAGTTTTAGCGAAAGCAGGAGGTGCAGCAGGATCGCTTGAAGCGCTTCGGGCTGATGCTCCTGATGCCATTCCTTTAGCAGGTGGGTGATGAGTTGCTGTGCTTTATCGCTCAAATCGACCACCCGGTTGCGGAGGGGTTCGAGAAAGGTGCCGGGTTCCAGTTCGAAGGTGCAGAAAAGCCATTTCAGGGTCGGGGAAGCCAGATGGCTGAAGTGGTGAAACTGATAGGGGTGGATTAGCAGGGCCTGTCCCGGCTGAAAAGGTAGCGATAGATGATCGACATGCACATGCCCCTCTGTTTTCAGATTGAAGGCCAGCACGAAGCGGTGGTGCGATCGGTTCTGTAACGCTTCCTGCTGAAGCTTTTCGCGGGTCGGCCGAAAAAATAGCAGGATGTCAGTCGGTGTCGGCAGTTTGTCCTTCCCGACCCCTTGAAAATAATCCTCCGGCTCTTCCAGTTTCAGCAGTGATTTGTCGATTAGTCTCATTCATAGAAAGTGACGGCATGAACCAAAAAAGTCAATATTGTTAAAAGAAAGTTGAATATGATAAATAGTTGATCTTCACGATTTGGGGTTGGTTTGCGAGTCTCACCTCATTGAAAATATAGGAGGAGAGATGATGAAGCCGATATTAGATACTGAGTTTGTTCCGGCGGTTCTTTGGAACCGGGAATTTGAAAAGGATGCCACCGAGCCGGTGGTGATCGCGCTTTGTCGTGGCGAAAAGGTTGTTGCCCGGCAGGAACTGAAAGTTGTACCGGATGACCTTGAGCGCAGCTTCAAGTACACCGAGCGTTTCCTGAAGTTCCTGCTCTGGTCGGTCGGCGGCAACACGGTGAAGTTCGACGGTTCCGACGAACTGTTCGAAAAGCTGAAAGCGCACTACGCCGATACGGAAATCGGGCGCTTCGATTCCGAAATCATCGGCGAAAAAATGTTCGACGGCGCGCTGGTGTTTGAAAAGGCTCCTGCTGCTGAAATCGCCGAGCCCAGGGAAGAGGCTGCGGCACTCGGTCGCCATCTAGACGGTTGCCGCATCGGATTCGACCTCGGCGGGTCTGACCGCAAGTGCGCGGCTGTGATTGACGGCAAAGTTGTTTTCTCCAAAGAGATCCGGTGGGATCCCTATTTCGAAAAGAATCCGGAATACCATTACGCCGGTATCATGGACACGCTCAAGCTGGCTGCCGAGCACCTGCCTCGTATCGATGCCATCGGAGGCAGCGCTGCTGGCGTCTACGTCGACAACGAAGTCCGCGTGGCCTCGCTCTTCCGCGGAATCCCCGCAGACCAGTTCGAGGAAAAGGTTCGACCGATCTTTAAGAAGGTCCAGGCGGAGTGGGACAACATCCCGTTCGATGTCGTGAACGACGGCGAAGTGACCGCGCTGGCCGCCGCCATGTCGCTCGATGATAACGCCGTGCTTGGCATTTCCATGGGCACCAGCCTGGCGGCGGGGTACGTGAATCCGGAAGGAAACATTACCTCCTCGATCAACGAGCTGGCCTTCGTGCCGGTCGATTACCGCGAAAACGGCCCGGCCGATGAGTGGTCCGGCGATGCCGGTTGTGGCGTGCAGTTCTTCTCGCAGCAGGGTGTGGCGCGTCTGGCCCCTCTGGCGGGAATCGAGTTCCCGGCGGACACAGCATTTGCCGAGCAGCTCGTTGAGGTGCAGCGCTTGATGGCCGAAGGCGATGAGCGTGCCCGCAAAATCTATGAAACCATCGGCGTCTGCTTCGGCTACACCATCGCGCACTACTCCGACTTCTACGACTTCCGCAACCTGCTCATTCTCGGACGCGTTACCAGCGGCGAGGGCGGACAGATCATTATCGAAAAGGCGGAAGAAGTTTTGCGTGCGGAGTTTCCAGAGCTGTCCGAAAAAGTTAGCATCACCACTCCGGACGAGCAGATGAAACGCCACGGACAGGCCGTGGCGGCAGCCAGCCTTCCGATGATAGGAGAAAAAGTATGAACCCATATCTGAACTATGTAGAAAATATACAGGTCGGCGTTGAATCGGCAAAAGGTTTGAGTGTTGAAGGAAAAACCCCCGTGGTTGAGTCGGCGGACAAGGTTCTTTTCTTTGCCCCGCATCCAGATGACGAGTGCATTGTGGGTCTGCTTCCGCTGCGCCTGATGCGCGAAGCCGGGATGCAGGTCATTAACGTCCCGGTCACGTTCGGAAGCAATGTCGAGCGCCAGCCCGGCCGCGCCGCAGAGCTCAAGGGTGCCTGCGCATATTTGGGTTGGTCGATTCTGCCACGTAACGGCTTTCAGAATCTGGAGAAAGAGGACATTGTCGAAATCCTGAAAGCGGAGCAACCGAAGGTGATTTTCATGCCGCATTCCAAGGATTGGAACTCGCGGCATATTGCCACGCATTTTCTGGTGATGGAGGCCTTGGCGGAAATGCCGGCCGATTTTTCCTGCACGGTGATTGAAACCGAATTCTGGGGCGCGATGGACGATCCGAATCTGATGGTCGAAGCCGATGCGCAGACCGTGGCAGACCTCGTGGCGGCGACCTCGCTACATGTTGAGGAAGTGGCGCGCAATCCCTACCATCTCTTGCTGCCAGCCTGGATGCAGGACAACGTACGCCGTGGGGGCGAGCTTGTCGGCGGGCAGGGCGGGGCCGTTCCTGACTTCTCGTTTGCAACGCTTTACCGCCTGAGCAAGTGGGCGAACGGTGAACTGCTTGCGGTGCAGGATGCGGATCGCTTCCTGCCGATGAACGATTTGAAGGAGATCTTCTAATGGAAATTATTATCAAAAAAGATGCCCACGAGGGCAGTTGCGCCGCTGCGCGGGTTATCGCCGGACTCGTGCGCCGGAAACCGAACGCGGTGATTGGTCTGGCGACCGGCAGCACCCCGCTGAAACTTTACAATGAGCTGATCCGTTTGCACAAAGAGGAAGGGATCGACTTCAGCGAAGTCACCACCTTCAATCTCGACGAATATATCGGATTACCCGCGGGCCATGAGCAGTCCTATCGTCGCTTCATGAACGAAAACCTATTTGATCACATCAACATCAAGACGGAAAACACCCATGTTCCCGACGGCATGACCGCGGATGTTTCCGCGACCTGCGCGGCTTACGAGCAGGCCATCGTTGATGCCGGAGGCATTGATCTTCAGGTGCTGGGTATCGGCTCGGACGGACACGTCGGATTTAATGAGCCGACGTCGTCGTTCGCCTCGCGGACTCGCATCAAAACACTGACGCAGCAGACCGTGGCCGATAACGCCCGCTTCTTTGACGGCGACGAGTCGAAGGTTCCGCATCACTGCATTACGATGGGCATTGGTACCATTATGGATGCGCGCATGAATATTATGCTGGCTTTCGGTGCGAATAAAGCCGAGGCGGTCGCTGATACGGTGGAGGGCCCTGTGGCCGCCATGATGCCCGCATCGATCCTTCAGCATCACGCGTCTGCCAAGGTTTTCATTGATGAGGCCGCCGCCACAGATCTCAAGCTAGCCGACTACTACCGCTGGGTCTATAACGGCAAGCCCGACTGGCAAAAAAACGCTTAAAAAGGAGAACGACCATGGATCAATTTAAAGACATAGCAGAAGCTTTCAAATGTCCCGGAACCTATCTCGGCGAAGCGCCGTACGGTAGCGGGCATATCAACGATACATTCCGAGCGATTTACGAGCAGGACGGAAGAGAAGTTCACTACATTCACCAGCGGGTTAACAAAAACATTTTCAAGAATGTTCCCGGACTGATGGATAATGTCGGCCGTGTGACGCGCCACCAGCGCAAGAAGTTCGAGGAGGCCGGTGCGGATGACCTCGACCGTCGCGTGCTCACGCTCGTGCCGACGACCGAAGGGAAAGACTATTTCGTCGACGCCAAAGGGGATTTTTGGCGAACGTATGTATTCATTGAAGATGCCGTGGGAATCGATGTGGTTGAAAACACGGAGCAGGCCTGTGAGGCGGCTAAATCTTTTGGGGAATTCCAGTGCCAGCTCGCCGACTTGCCGGGGCGCCTCGTTGACACCATTCCAGACTTTCATCACACCCGTTCGCGCTTCGATACGTTGAAGGACGCCATCGCGGCGGATGTCCACGGTCGCGCCGCAGACGTGAAAGCGGAGATTGAATTCGCCATGCAACGCGAGCAGATGGTGGATGTCGTGATTGATTTGATGACGTCCGGAGAGGTTCCGGAGCGCGTGACGCATAACGATACCAAGCTCAACAACGTGCTGATCGATAATACGACCGGTAAAGGGATCTGTGTGATCGACCTCGATACCGTGATGCCCGGATCCGTTCTCTACGACTTCGGCGATATGATTCGGACCACCACCACCCGCGCCCCTGAGGATGAGACGGACCTCTCTAAAGTCGAGATGGACATCACCTATTTTGAGGCGCTGGTGAAAGGCTATCTCGAAACCGCTTCCGGTTTCCTAACGAAAAAGGAGTGTGAGCTGCTTCCGTTTTCTGGCCAGCTGATCACCTTTGAGATTGGGCTTCGCTTCCTGACCGACTACCTGCAGGGTGATGTCTATTTCAAGACGGACCGTGAGGGGCATAACATCGACCGCTGTCGCAAGCAGTTCAAAATGGTCGAATCAATGGAGCGTCAATCGGACGCTATGGAACGCATCATGGAGAAATACAAATGAGAGTTTTAGTCACCGGCGGAGCCGGGTTTATCGGCAGTCACATTGTAGAGCATTTTCAGGGGAAGGCGGACGTGCGGGTTTTGGATAACCTGCGCACAGGCTATCTTAAAAATCTCGAAGGGCTCGACCATGAGTTCATCGAAGGGTCGATCACGGACCGCGAAATCGTGAAAAAAGCCGTTGAAGGCGTTGATTACATCTTCCACATGGCCGCGATGATCAGTGTGCCGGAGTCGATGGATAAGCCGATCGAATGCGTTGACATCAACTGCACCGGAACGCTAGTCGTTCTTGAAGAGGCCGCGAAGGCCGGTGTGAAGAAAATGTGCTTCTCGAGTTCAGCCGCCAACTACGGCGATAACCCCATTGTCCCCAAAGTGGAAACGATGCTACCGGAGCCGAAAAGCCCGTATGCGATCACCAAATTGGACGGCGAGTACTACTGCGACATGTTCACCCGTGAAGGAAAGATTGCGACCGGCGTGATGCGCTACTTCAATGTGTTCGGGCCGCGGCAGGATCCCGGCAGCGCGTATGCCGCCGCCGTGCCGATCTTCATCGACAAAGCCGTTAAACAAGAAACCATCACCATCTTTGGCGACGGAGAGCAGACCCGCGACTTCATCTACGTGAAGGACATCGTCGCCGCCAATGTTTTCTTGGCAATGAATGATACGGAGCCGGGTTTCTTCAATGTGGCTTACGGGAAGCGTCTGACCATTAAAGGTCTCGCAGAGAAAATTATTGAGCTGACCGGGTCTTCTTCAGAAATCGTCCACGCACCGGACCGTGCAGGGGATGTGAAGCATTCCATGGCCTCTGTGGATAAGCTGAAAGCGGCCGGGTTTGAGCCCACGTCCAGCTTTGATGAAGGACTCCAAGCCACCATCCAATTTTTCACTAAATAAGGAACTATTTTATGAAGCCAACTCTCGTAATTATGGCCGCAGGAATGGGGAGCCGCTACGGCGGACTCAAACAGATCGATCCCGTCGGCCCGTCCGGCGAAATTGTTCTCGACTACTCCGTGTACGACGCGATCCGCGCCGGATTCGGCAAGGTGGTCTTTATCATCCGCCCCGATATCGAGGCGGATTTTAAAGAGGCGATCGGCAGCAAGCTCGAAGGAAGAATCGACGTCGAGTACGTTTTCCAAACCTTGGAAAATATTCCTGCTGGATTATCGGTTCCCGACGGCCGCACGAAGCCGTGGGGAACGGGGCAGGCGATTCTTGTCGCCAAGGAGGCTGTGAAAGAACCTTTTGCGGTGATTAACGCCGACGACTTTTACGGGCGTGAATCATTCGATGTCATTGCCAAACAGCTGATGGCTACCGAGGTAGAGAGCACGGATTTCTCCATGGTCGGCTTCTACATCAAAAACACGCTTTCGTCCAACGGCAGTGTGGCGCGCGGCTATTGCGATGTGCAGGACGGCAAGCTGGCTACCGTGACCGAATATTTTGAAATCGAACGCAAGGACGACGGCATCATCCACCACACCGCCGGCGAAATGAACGACGATGACATGGTTTCCATGAACACCTGGGGATTTACACCGAAGTTGTTCGAGTTTCTCGAGCAAGGGTTCGTCAAATTCCTTGGAAACGAAGGCAGCGAGTTGAAGAGCGAATACCTGCTTCCAGAGTTGATTGATGGAATGATTCAAGACGGGGAAGCAAACGTCGCCGTCCTCCCTTCCAATGAAAAATGGATGGGGGTCACCTACACCGAAGACAAGCCGCAGGTTATGACCGGCATCCGCGCCCTCGTTGATGCAGGAATCTATCCCGATAACCTTTGGGTATAGTTTTCCAGACCTTGGAAAAGTTGGAGTCGAAGCGTCCAAGGGGTGGAACTATTTATTTAGAAGGAGCATTATGAAGAAACAAGCGAAGCAGTTTTTAGCCGATTTGGTCAATAGCATCAGCCCGTCGGGATATGAAGCCCCCGTGGCCAAAGTATGGAAAGCCGAAGCCGAAAAATTTGCGGCCAAGGTTTGGACGGATACCCACGGCAACTCGCACGCAATTGTGAACCCCGGCGGCTCGCCGCGCGTCATGTTCGCCGGCCACTATGACGAGATCGGCTTTCAGATTTCATATATCGACGACAAAGGCTTCCTTTGGATTCAGGCGTTGGGCGGATGGGACCCGCAGATTGCCCAAGGACAGCGTGTCCAGATTGCGACCCAAAAGGGGATTGTTCGGGGCGTGGTCGGCAAGGTGGGCATTCATATGCAGACCCCCGAGCAGCGTAAGAAGGTTTCGGAGATCAAGGATCTATGGATCGATATCGGCGCGAAGGACCGCAAGGATGCCGAGAAGATGGTCGAGATCGGTGATCCTCTCGTTGTTGATTCCGGGTTTAAAGAACTGGCCAACGGACTCGCGATTGGCCGAGCGTTCGACGACCGCGCTGGCGCATTCGTGGTGCTTGAAGCGGCTCGGCAGCTCTCGAAGCTGAACCCTAAGGCGGAAATCCACGCGGTGGCGACCGTGCAGGAAGAAATTGGATTGCGGGGTGCGACCACGGCGGCCTACGGCATCGACCCCGATATTGGAATTGCGGTCGATGTGACCTTTGCCACCGACCACCCCAATATGGGCGAGGTGATGAAACGCGAAAATCTGATCGAGTTGGGCAAGGGCCCCGTTCTGACCCGCGGGCCGAATATTAACTCCAAGCTGTTTGACTTGCTGGTGAAAACGGCCAAGGCGGAAAAAATTCCGTATCAGGTCAACGCTGCGCCGCGCGGAACCGGAACCGATGCCAATGCGATTCAACTCAACCGCGCGGGCGTGGTTGCCGGGTTGATTAGCATTCCGCTGCGCTACATGCACAGCCCCTGCGAAACCATCAGCCTTAAAGATTTAGAGGAGTCTGCCAAACTGTTGGCTAAGACGGTTGCCGCGATCACACCGCGCACGAATTTCGTGCCGTTTTAATGGCGTGGAATCAAGTTTTCTCCTCTTTTTAAGTGGAAAAATTTGAGATAACAAAATATATTCCACCCGTTAGTTGAAAATCATAAAATATAGGGTTTAGTTTTGAATAGAATGGACCGGAAAATTGGGCAGCAGGTGTTCGAGGCGACGTACGGTTGTCCGTCACCAACGGTGGCGGATTTGAGCCGCGGCGAGGCCCGTGCCGGTGCATACCATTTTGAGTACAGCCGTGATCAGCCGGGCCACCCTGCTGAAGGGGGTTGTGTTCGCTTCGGATGGAGCGAGCAGGGGCTATACGCGGTTGCCGAGTTTGAGGATTCCCATCGGGTGGCGCTTAACCGGAAGGACGAGCAACTCCATTATAAATATGGCGATGTATTCGAGCTTTTCATCAAACCTCGCGACGAGGACTACTATTGGGAAATGTACGCCATTCCTTCCGGAAACAAAACAACTCTCTTTTTTCCGCGCGACCGGGATGGAATGACGGTTGAGCAACATCTCCGCGATCACAGCTTCCATGGGTTGGAAGTTTCCGCTGAAGAAACTTCCAAGGGTTGGAACGCCCGCATGTTTGTGCCGGCTTCGCAGCTGACCGCACTGGGTGCGGGGTGGGGCGACGACACGCCGTGGACAATTTTTTGCGGCCGTTACAACTACAACAGCGATGACCTCAAAAACCCGGAGCTTAGCATGGCACCCCCGCTTTCGGCCACCAACTACCACTTGACCCAGGAATATGCCGAACTTTGTTTTTTGGAGTCGTGTTTGAATAATTGAAGTTTGCAACCATCGAAATAAATCGGAACTGTCAAAAAATCTATGAAAAGCGCTGAGCAGATGAAGGT
>CAYYYX010000077.1:0-8760 GCA_964476065.1 uncultured Verrucomicrobiota bacterium
ACGGCGCAAGTCGCCATCGGTAAAGATTCCGAGCAATTTTTCGTCGGCATCTACAATCGCCACACAGCCGGCGCGCGCGCCGGTCATCGCCATCACGGCGTCTTTCACTTTGGCTCCGCTAGCTACTTTAGCGAGGCGATCGCCAGTGCGCATCACATCAGCCACTTTGAGAAGCAGCGTGCGACCGATCGCGCCGCCGGGGTGGAGCTTGGCGTAATCCTCTTTTCTAAAGCCGCGCGCTTCGAGTAACACAATGGCAAGCGCATCACCGAGCGCAAGCGTCACCGTCGTGCTGGTGGTCGGAGCCATCCCAAATGGGCAGGCTTCTTTATCGACCGTAATCGGAAGAATCAGATCGCTTTGCTGGCCAAGTGGACTGGTTTCGTCACCGGTCATTCCAATAATTTTAAGTCCTTTCCGCTTGAGAGCAGGAAGGAGCGCGATCAGCTCATCGGAACCGCCGCTATAACTCAGCGCCAGAACAATGTCTTTTTCGCCGACCAATCCAAAATCACCGTGCATTGCTTCGATGGGATGCAGCAGCGCGGCCGGCGTGCCCGTGCTGTTGAAGGTCGCGACCATCTTCTGGCCAATATGAAAGTTTTTGCCAACACCCGTGACGATCACTTTTCCGCCATTCTCTATTGTTTCAAGAATCCACTCAATGGCGGTGATAAACCCGCCATTAATCTGGTCGCGTACTTTCTCCATGCCCGCGATTTCGACGTCCATGATCTCTTTAGCCCGTTTCTGAAAATCCATTTTAATCCTCTTTAACGTAGGACAGGCTTCCAGCCTGTCTGCGGTTGTTCAGCTCTTTGCGGCTGTAGACAGGCTGGAAGCCTGTCCTACTTTATTTTCCCAATGATTGGAAAACCCTACAGCGCTCTGATAGATTCATCAATCATGAAGATAAGTGACGGCGACCTGACGATTTTTCCGACCGAACTGGCCAAACGCCGGGCGGAGCGCACTGCCGTTCTCGACGCCGGAGCCGTCGATACCTCTGGCCTGCTGACACAATCCAAGCTGTTGGAGCTCTGCGAGAGCGCCGCGCGCCGCGCGGGGCTGCTCACCAGCCGTGTTCCCGGTGTGGCAGAAATGCGGCTCTTGCTCGAACAAACCGCCGAAAGCGTGCGGCTCGCCCCCCGCCAACCCCTCGCCCGGCTTTCTGTCGCATCGCGCGCCGGCCTGCTCAAACAGCTGATCGAAAAATTCGCCTTTCTTGCCGAAAACGAGGCCGCAGTGACCGACTGGCTCCTAGCCCACGAAGCAGATCATAAACTACATGGCCTCGGACAACTTCTCGAAGCGTGGCGCGCCACGTGTACAAAAATGGAGATTGCCGACCGTTTCGCCGTCAACGCGGCTCTGTTGCAGCTAATTGAGTCCGGCGAACTGCCGCGTGAAATTAACGACGCAATCCACTTCCGCGCAATGCGCTGGTTTAATCCATTCGAGGAGTGTTTCGTCGCTGCGCTAAAAACCCGACTCGGAACGGAGCGGGTACAGATTTTCTCCGTCCTGCCTGCCGCACACGCCGAAGCCGCCGATGACCGGCTTTGCGCCTGCGTGCGCGCGGAGCTCGGCGATGAGGAGGAATGGAAGCAATGGACAGAAGATTTTGCCGACGCCTACGAAGCCGACGATAGCAACATTCTCGAAGCGAGCTCCCGCGAGCGCGTTTCGTTTTTTATCTCCGCCCATCCCTATGGCGAAATCGAAGACGCCGCGCGACGCATCGCGGGTGAAATTGAAAGTGGTACCGCGCCCGAAGAGATTGCGCTGATCTTGCGCGATCTCAGCCCGTACACCGACATCATCCCCGATGTCTTTCAGCGCTTCGGCATTCCCTACTACTTCCGCCGCGGCACACCCTCCGTCGCGTACCCGCCGGTCAAAGCACTCCTCGCCCTGCTCTCTTTCCCGCAAAACATGTCGCGTGACCGACTCTGCGATCTGCTCCTCATGCCCGGCATCGACTGGCCCGGCGTGGAGGATCGCGAAGCGCTCGTTCAGGAAATCCGGAAAAATGAACCACCGCGCCTCTTCCGCCTCCCGAAAAAACTCGAAGAGTTTTTTCAATATTCTAAAATAGATTCCTTTTCTAAACGGACATCCGCCCTGATCGAACACCACAATCTCTTGCTTCCCGAAGAAGTCCTGAGCTTAATTAATGAATTGAATCAAGCGGCTCTTCGCCCGCTTGATTCAACGCGGATGATCTCCCTTTTTGAAGAACTGCTCGATAACGTGACGTTGAAAGATGAACTCAGCACGGAGAGCGGCGTCTGGATCATCAACCCGATGGATGCGGCAGGTTTGCGGTTCGAGTCGGTATTTATCGCAGGCATGGACGACCGCTCTTTTCCGCAAATTCCAAAAGCCGACGGCCTGCTCAACGCGAGCGACCGCAACCAGCTAAAGGGTTTTCTGACGGAACGCAAAATCCCCTGCCCGCGACTCGCGCTGTCCGAGACCGGTGAAGCGCTCATTCAGGAAGAGATTCTATTTTTGACCGCCATCAGCGCGGCCAAAGAACGTCTCGTGCTTTCCTACACCCGCACGGACGCCGACGGCAAGGAGCGCGCACCGGGTGAATTCTTCGAACGGATGGTCGGATTGACCGGTTGTGAATCGGCTCTCGGCGAGTCGTTCCACACGATTTTGCCACCAGACGCCGTCCGAGCCGAAGATGAGGCACGGCAAACCCAGGCATTTCAACGTAGGACAGGCATCCTGCCTGTCTGCACAGGCAAAGAGCCGCACGACTGCAGACAGGCAGGATGCCTGTCCTACATTAAACAATGGCTCAAGGACAACCCCGAGTTCAGCGCGACGGCACTGGAGTCGTTGGCCCGCAACCGCTTTGTCTTCTTCCTCGAAAAGGTACTACGCATTAAACCCGACCGCACCCACGAGGACGATATCGACCCGATGGATCGCGGAACCCTCGTTCATGACATTCTCGAGCAGGTCTACACTACAATCGCGGAACAGAGTGGTCTTTATGCCGCACCAACTGTAGATGCGGTGTCCTCACCGCATTCACAGCCGCAGGATAACGCGGTGGGGACACCGCGTCTACGCTGGAAACTTACTCAGAAAGAGACAAAAGAATCCATTCCGCTAGCGGTATTTGATCCGGCCAAAGCCGACGAACTGCTCGCCTTGGCACACGAAATTGCGGAGGAGGAGTTTGCGAAAGCGGAGCGGCGGCCAAGCCGTCATTTGGGTCATCGCGCAGTTTGGGAAACCGAAAAGCGCAAACTGCATCAGGTGATCGAAAACGTTGTCCGTATGGATATCGAAACGGCGCAGGCTGAAAACAGATATCCGGCTCTTTTTGAAATGAAGTTTGATGAAAAGCACGATCTGCCGGTCACACTCCTCAATAATGTAGGACAGGCTGCCAGCCTGTCTACACCTGAAAAGCCGAGCGACGGTGAACAGGCTGGACGCGAAGCGAGGCTTTCTGAAAGAAAGCAACGCCCGAAGGAAGTGGCAACCCTGTCCTACGTTAATTCCATTCGACTGAAAGGAAAGATCGACCGAATCGATCTGATCTTCGATGACGACGGTGAACTCGACCGCTTGCTGGTGGTGGACTACAAGGGCAAATCAAAAACTGACACGGCAGAAACCATCGCAAAAAAAACCGCGCTCAATCTCGACTGTCAGCTCGCGCTCTACACGTTTGCCGCGCAGCAGTTTTTCTTCGGCGCGCACAATGTGCCGGAGCTGAACGAAAGGGTTCAAGCGGTCTATCATCTGCAGGAACGCGACCTGAAAAAAATGACCCGTCACTTCGGTAGCGACAAAAAGCGACTCGTCATGACCCCGGAGCTGACCGATGCCTTCCTCGAAACGCTTTTTTCCAATGTTTGGAAATTCTCTAACGGCGACCTCGCCACCGAGCCGCTCATCGCTGGCTACGAGGACTACTCCCACATCTGCCGCACCACCGCCATCGACTCGAAGGAACTTCTGAAATAGCTTTTTCCACAGAGGTCACAGAGGAACACAGAGAAGAAACTTTTTGAAAGAGGTAGCCCGTCGCCTTCGCCAAGGCTTCGGCTTGGCGGAAGGGTTATGTTCAGAATTCAACCTGTCGACAGTTCTTTTAGCAAATCACCCAGCGACTTATTTGGATCATATTGATTCAGTTTTTTGGGAGTATTAAGCCTTGGCTCTAAATAGTGACGCAGAACTTTCTCCAAGATCCTTGCATGCATTTTCCCTTCGTCCGTGTTGCAATCCATTCCAACCATAATCAACCGGAACGATAGCGCCTTCTGACGAGCTTCTTCGTAAATTACATTCGATGGCTCTTTCGGACACATTTTTTTCGGCAACGTGTTAAACCATGCTTTAGGACGAAGATCAAAATGAGCCGGGATGCGTTCTGCAAAACTTCGACTGGTCGATTTCCCCACATATTGCAGAATTTTTTTCTCATTATAAAATAGATATACACCATGAAATTTAGTGCCTGACCGGCACAAATATCCAATCGGAATGTCCTTTGCAGGTATGTCTACAATGAAGCCATCCAACTTTTTTTCGAGCGCGGAAAGCTTTACGTTTTTGATAGAATCAAACGGCATGTAATGCGGTGTTTTACTCACAACAACTCCTTTATGAAAAAGCCCCGCGTTTTTGCGGGGCTTGGATCGGTTAATTAAAGTTACTGGTTTTTGCAGCATTGATCTTCTTTAGATGCATAGAACCGACTTCTTTTTGCCCAGCATCCTGCCCACTAAACGCAACGGCAGTATACACGTCTTTATTAAAGACTTCTGGCTTCCCATAAAAGGCCAGAAGGAATCCCTTCCGACTAGAATGGAACCATTTCGGCTGTGATGCAAAACTCACATTTCCGTAATCCGCAGAAAAGGCTGACAAATCCACTGATTCATGATCTAAACTTGAGATATCGTATGCCCCAATGAATGTTTGTAGAAAGTCCTTAAGCGGCGTTCCGTTTGTACCAAACATCATATCTAGAAGTGTTCGGTTAAGATTAAGCTCCACAACGTTTCCGTTATCATCCGCCTGAACACGAACAATCCCATTGGGATTTAAAACCACCTTTTTGCCAGACTCATCGAGTGTTATATTGTAAGTCGGTTTGCCGAAGTAGTAGTTAAGTAACATGCGTGCATCATCTATTTGCATGCCGAGATAGAACCCCTTGAAAACTAAAGTGTCGCCCTTGTGTTTCTCGCTCTTCTCTATCAATGCGACAGCATCAGCTTCAGACACCGCAGGCAGCTGACTTATGGCTTTTTGATGTCCTTGGGCTGCCGCTTTAGCAAACCAATCTAAAGCCTCCTCTTTATCCCGTTTGACACCAGTGCCGCTTTGAAGCGATCTTCCATAACGATATTGCGCCTCCGCCACTCCTTTTTTTGCAGCCATTAATTCAACATTTGCACGCGCCATTTCGGCCTGCTGCTCACCTTTAAATTGCCAGCTGTAATTGTCTAGTTTCTCAAGAAAAAACATCAGATCGTCACCGCTGTAATTCGTTTGACTCGAAGACTCACAAATTTTTTGAGAGAATCCTAATAAGGCCGTTGTTTGTCCAATAAATGTGTCTTTGTCGCCCCTCGTTCCGTGTTGTTCTAGCAACCCCAACAGCTCTTTAACATCAGCGAATGTAAACTCTGGGGTCTCTCTTAATGCTTGTAACTCGGAAATCCGATTTAGAGCACTACGGGTCTGGTTAACATTTTTTACGTGTTGAACATCCCAGGGCACTTCCCTGTATTCTGCATCTGAATCTTCCATGCTGTACGGAACAGCGTTGAATGCACCTGTTTTGTTAATTTGCTCCACAAGCTCCTCTGTGGAGTCCTTGGCTAAGGCGGTGTAGTAAATAAACTGAATTAGGGTTTCGTCGTCTTTCTCCAGCTCCTTTTTTGCCTCGGAAAAATAAAACCCATCTTGAGTTAAAAGGCATAATGCATTTGCATCGTTAAACGGAGTTGACCTACCAATAATACGCTCAACAGCATTGCTTGGAAGTGCGATGTAGTATGACGTAGTTGACGAGTAGCTAGCATCAACCACCGCCACCCTATCTTTACTTAGAGAAAAATCGTTAAAACTAGATTTGCCTTTTATCAGAGCTGGGAGCCACGCTTTGCGCAAACCTTTGTAAACCACCAGCTCCTCTGCGGATAATCCATTCTGCTCCGCCCACTCCGAATCTGGAACGCCAACAATTTGTATTTCGCTGCGTGTAAAGGGAGCAAGCCCCATTTCCTTGGCAAGGTCACTAATGGCCGAGCATCCTGATAAAACAACCAGACAGCACCCAATTATCGATAGCTTCACGATAGAATATACGTTTTTCATGATTACTCCTTTATATAAGATTTAACTTCCAAGCTTCGCGTCTAGTTCACTTTTTGCTGCGCGCTGAATGGCTTCCTTAGCAACGGCACTAGAAACAACAGTTTTCCCATACGCTTTCACAATACCATCCAAAGGCTCGGAAAATAGCACTGCCTTGGTACCTTCCACACGATAGCTGACTAGCCCAGCCACAACCTGGGACACCCACGCTTCTCTGTTCACTTGATATATTTCCAGCTCTTCGTCCGTAAGGCCGTTTGCTTCTGCCCATTCTGCGTCAGACACTCCAACATACTGAATATTTGTGATTGTAGGTGCCACAACAACCGACATTGCCGCTTTCGCTGCACCTTTCAAGAAGCCGCCCAGTCCGGCTTCAGCCGAAAAGCTCAGCAAGAAAACTAGTGCTATAAGACATGTAATTTTTGATTTCATAAGTACCCCATTTCTATTTTTGATTATCCGACAAGCAATCTACGCCCCCAGCGTTGCGTCTAGTTCACTTTTTGTTGCGCGCTAAATGGCTTCCTTTGAAACAGCACAGGAAACCCCAATCCTTTTTTATTTCCCAATTCCAACAAGACCATATGTAACTTTCAATAAGTTACGCCGAGCGGGTAAAACGTAGTCTGGCTACGTGGCCTTGGCAAGACCATAAACGTAGTTTAACTACGTGATTAAAAAAGACTTAGGCCAACGCATTGCTGAATTGCGAAAGCAAAAAGGGTTTACGCAGGAACAGTTCGCCGAAAGAACTCAGTACTCCGTTGAATTCATCAGTTTTATAGAGCGTGGCATTAACGCCCCTTCCATCGAAGGATGCGTCCGCATTGCTCAAGCCCTCGACATCACCTTGAGCATTCTATTTAATTTCCATTCATAAATGACCGTCACCGTTTCCAACCCTTGGAAACTTTCAGCTAATTCTTTCCAAGGTCTGGAAAATTCATCCTGACGATCCTGTTATCCCGTCAAAGAATTGCAGTTCACTGCGCCCTCTTCTTTTTTGAAATACAAAAAATCACTTTTGGAATATCCCAAATCCGATGCTTGGAAACTTGTATTCAGGTGGCAACTCTCGCATCTTGGTCGGAACGGAGATCCTCTGATTCAAACAGAACCCATACAACTCAAACGCTACATTGCCCGCCACAAACCTGCGCTGGTGATGACGGTGCTGTGTGTGCTGGTGACCGTTGGGATCAACTTGACGATGCCCTATATTCTGCGGCTGGCGATTGATGGACTCCATGCCGACACGCTGACCCGGGCCGATCTATGGCGATATGTGAGCCTCTACATTGCGCTGGCGGCGACAGCCATCTGGTTCGCCCGCCAACTGCGACGGTTTCCGCTCAAGCTTTCGCACCGCGTGGAGTATGACTTGCGCCGCGACCTCTTCGCGCACATGACTCGTCTGGATCAGGAGTTTTTCCGTACCGAACGAACCGGTGATTTGATGACCCGTATGTCGTCCGACCTGACGATTGTGCGCGACGCCATCGGCCAGGGGCTACTGCAAGGACTCCGGACTCTTTTCGCGCTGGGGATGGCATCCGCTGTCATGGTCTGGATCAACCCGAAGCTGGCTCTACTCATCTTTTCGCTCTACCTGCCGATCGTCCTGTTCTTCTTTATTATCCTAACCATCATGCGCAATCGCCAGACGGCGCTTCAGGAGCACCTGTCGGATGTATCCAACTTTGCGCAAGAAAGCTTTGCCGGCATCCGCTGCATCAAAGGGTTCGCGCTGGAAAAGCGGCGCAATCATTTCTTCGAGGCGTTAAACCGCGGCCTGATTCGAAAAACCCTGCGTGTGCAGGCCACGCGGCAAATTCTATGGCCGTTGATGGCATTCTGGTTCAGCCTCGGAGTTCTGCTGTTGCTCTACACCGGCGGCAAACAGGTGATCGCTGGCACGATCACCGTCGGAGTGGTTGTTCAATTCCTGCAATACCTGCTCTACATGCAGTGGCCCCTGCTTGCGATGAGCTGGGTGCTCAGTCTGGCGCAACGCGGCAAAGTGAGCTGGACGCGGATCAAGGAACTGTTTGAACGCCAGCCGACCATCACTGACTCGGCTGAAACCGACTTCGGCATCACCGATCTGGATGCGTCCATCGAGTGGAACGATGTCTCTTTGGAAATCGACGGCATGCAACTGCTGACCGATATCAACCTGAAGATACCCGCCGGAAAAACCATGGGGATTACCGGCCCGACCGGCAGCGGTAAAACATTACTGGTTTCACTGGCCGCCCGCCTGATGGATCCGACCGGCGGCTCCGTGCGCATCGGCAGCCATCCTCTCCGCACCATCCCGCTCGATCAGCTCCGCCATCACATTGGGGTGGCGGCTCAAGAGCCCATCCTCTTCTCACAAACGCTCGAGCACAA
>CAYYYX010000078.1:0-6230 GCA_964476065.1 uncultured Verrucomicrobiota bacterium
TCATCCGTGGGACATGAGTTGTTCCTATAAACGCAAATCCGAGATGAACCAAAAAACAGACCGTTTTTACAAAAATTGTAGCTGTTTGCCTATGGCGAACGAGTCGCCCGCAGGGCGACTACTATAGAAAAGGAAATCAACCAAAGCGGGCAATCCGCAGAAACCGCAGATGTGCGCAGATTTCCTTTTCCCTTCATCTGCGTTAATCGGCGTTTATCTGCGGATAAGTTGTCCTTTAGGGAAACCGTATTCGGTGTTGTATTCACTGGGCGTTCTGGAATAATCATCCTTCAATTTTGAGAGGAACACTTCATGGATAATTTTACACCGAGAGCCCAACGCGTGCTTCACCTAGCCCGTAAAGAGGCGGAGCAGTTTAATCACAACTATGTCGGCACGGAGCATATCCTGCTCGGCCTCGTCGCTCTGGGTAGCGGTGTGGCCGTGAGCGCGCTTCAGTCGCTCGGCGTCGATCTTCAAGGTCTTCGTCTTGAGGTCGAGAAAGCAGTTGGGGTCGGGGCCGACACCAAAGTGGCCGGAAACATTCCTTTTACTCCGCGCGCCAAAAAGGTGCTCGCACTCGCCACCAGCGAGGCCCGCTCGTTGAGCCATAGCTATATTGGTACGGAACATATTCTTCTGGGTCTGCTTCGGGAAGGCGAAGGAATTGCCGCGCGTGTTCTCGAGAACATGGGCGTGGATCTCGATGAAGCCCTCGAAGAAATCATGACGATGCTCGATCCCGACTACGACGGAACCATGGAGGTGAATGAAGAGGAGGGCATTCCGTACGGAACAAAAGAGCACGCTAAAGATGGGAAAGCCGTCAAAACCCCCGCGCTCAATGCCTTTGGCCGCGACCTGACCCAAATGGCGAAAAAAGGCGAGCTCGATCCGGTCATCGGTCGACAAGACGAAATTGAACGCGTGATCCAGATTCTCTGCCGCCGCACAAAAAACAACCCCGTCCTGCTCGGCGAAGCCGGCGTTGGTAAAACCGCGATTGCCGAAGGCCTTGCACAGGCGATTGCCGACGGAACCGTTCCTCAACTTTTGGCTGACAAAAAAATCGTCACTCTCGACCTCGCGCTGATGGTGGCCGGCACCAAATACCGCGGACAGTTCGAAGAACGAATCAAAGCCGTCATGGACGAAGTCAAGAAAACCAAAAACGTCCTGCTCTTTCTCGATGAAATGCACACGATCGTTGGGGCCGGCTCCGCCGAGGGCACGATGGATGCCGCCAACATCATCAAACCCGCGCTTTCCCGCGGCGAGTTGCAGTGCATCGGCGCAACCACCCTCAACGAGTACCGGAAATCCATCGAAAAAGATGCCGCGCTGGAGCGTCGTTTCCAGACCATCATCGTGAAGGAACCGACCCTCGAAGAAACCGTGCAGATTCTAAAAGGCCTGCGCTCGAAATATGAAGAGCATCACCACGCCAAAATCACCGACGAGGCGCTCGAAGCGGCCACCAAGCTTGCCGCGCGCTATCTGCCCGACCGTTTCCTGCCCGACAAAGCCATCGACCTGATCGATGAAGCGGGTGCGCGCAGTCACATTGCCCACATGGTCAAGCCCCCCGAGTTTCAGGAAATCCGCTCCCGCCTCGTTGAAGCGCAGACTCAAAAAGATGTCGCGATTCGGGACCAAAAATTCGAAGACGCCGCCGCGCATCGCGATGCCGAGCGCAAAGCCAAGGATGATCTCGAAGCCGCCAAAAAAACGTGGGATTCCAAACAGGAAGAAAACATCTCGGTGGTCGACGAGGAGGAAATCCGGGTGGTTGTCTCCAAGTGGACCGGCGTGCCCGTCGACAAAATGGGCGAAAAGGCTCTCGCAAAACTCCTGCAGATGGAGGCGCAAATTGAAAAGAGCGTCATTGGGCAGAACGAAGCGGTTTCAGCCATCAGCCGCGCGCTTCGCCGTTCGCGTGCCGAACTGAAAGATCCGCGCCGTCCAATTGGTTCCTTTGCGTTTCTCGGCCCGACCGGTGTCGGGAAAACCATGCTGGCCAAAGAACTGGCTCGCTTCATGTTCGACGATCCCGATGCGCTGATTCAAATCGACATGTCGGAATACATGGAAAAATTCTCAGCCTCCCGTCTGGTCGGTTCGCCGCCCGGCTATGTTGGGCACGAAGAGGGCGGACAGCTCACCGAGCGCGTTCGACGTCGACCCTATTCAGTGGTTTTGTTCGACGAAGTCGAAAAAGCGCATCCCGATGTCATGCACATGATGCTTCAGATTTTGGAAGAGGGCCGACTGACCGATAGTCTCGGGCGTAGCGTCGACTTCCGTAATACCATCGTCATCATGACCTCCAACGTCGGAGCCTCGCATGTGAGCAAAGCCGGACTCGGTTTCGCTCCCGAAAGCGCGGATAGCGACTACGACAAGCTCAAGATGGGCATGATGGCCGCGTGTAAAGAAACCTTTAAGCCCGAACTCGTCAACCGACTCGACGACATCATCGTTTTCCGCCAACTCACCGTGGAAGACATCAAAGTGATTCTCGATCTCGAAATCAACCGGGTTCAGGAACGGGTTGCTGCACGCAAAATCAAGCTGACGATTGCGCCGAAAGCCAAAAAGTTCCTCATCGAAAAAGGGTTCGACAAAGCCTACGGCGCGCGCCAGTTGCGCCGCGCGGTTGAGCGTCAGCTGGAAGACCCAATGGCAGAAGCCATCTTGCGCGGCGAAATTGAAGCGGGTAAGCCCGTCAGTGTTCGCGCCGGAAAAGACGGACTCACCTTCGTTCAGTAACTCAAAGGGCCAACAAAGGTGAGATAGAAATTAACCACACCTCATGAGGTGTGGTTAGTTATATTTCGATTCAGTGATGATTTTCACCAGAGCTTTTGCGAGATGTCCCGCAGGGGTGCTGAGGGTGTACAACTTGCCCTTCGCTTTGATGTATTGCCGAGCCTCCAGTTTGTGAATGTGTCGCTGCAATGCTCCGGGCGACATCACCGTTTGTTCGGCAAGGTCATGGAGTGATAGCGAAGTCTCAGCAATTCGTTTCAAAAGCTCAATCCTGCGTTGATGTGTAAAACCCGTCGCCTGATAAGCAATTGACTGGAAAGAAACAGTGTTATCGCAACATTTTTTCAGCGCAGTTTTTAACTGCAAGATATGGGGCGGAGCATTTGTCGATTTTGCTTCATAATAGACCTGTTGACCTCGTCGGTGATCCTGAATCAGACCCTCATCACATAGCATTCGCAGTTGAGTGCTTGCAGAAGCTGGTGCCATGCTTGACTTCTCAGCGAGTGCACTAACACACATTTCTGAGTTTTCGAAAACTTCCCATAATAGCCGCAACCGAGTTTCACTGGCAATTACACGGCAGGTCTGCCACAGGTACAATATTGAATCATTCATCTTTCACCCTTCCAGTTAACCACACCTCATAAGGTGTGGTGAAATCGCCAAAAAACTCAAGGTCTAAAACAGAGGCGAATGGTCTCAAGCATCGTTCAGTTCGTAGTCGAGCATGGTTTTATGATCGAAGGTGAAGCGGCCAATAAACTTCTCGCCTGCAATCATTTTGGGATACCAGATGGGATCGTCCGCCCACATGTTGTGGTAGGGCAGATCGTCGATGTGAAACCAGTGCGGGACGGCTTCGTCGGTTTCGGTGGGGGTGCCGTCAAATAGAGTGGCTGTGTATACCTCGCCATGAATGCTGTGTCCGTCGATGAAATGAAACATCAGGGTTCCGACATGTACGGGATCGAGAGGGGTGATGCAGAGTTCTTCCTGTGTTTCGCGAACAGCGCATTCCAGCATCGTTTCGCCTGGCTCTAGCCGTCCGCCCGGAGCATTAAAGTAGCCCGCGCCAAAGCCTCGCTTTTTATCAATGAGTAGCAGGCGGTTTTCCTGCTGAATAAACATCAGTGTGGCTTTTTCTTTGGGATCCCACTGAGTCCAGTCGATGTCGCTTACTTTTTGCATTCTAAACCCACCCCGGCCTTTGGCCACCCCTCCGCAGGAGGGGATTCATTCGCGGTTTCTGTTCTCTCATTTTCGGTTTCAACAGTTTTAACGAGCCTGACAGGGCGTTTTAACGACTTTAACGCTATCTAGTACAACTCATACTTTCCGAGGACGCCTTCGAGGGCTCCGTTGTTTAGATCGACTTTCCATTCGGGCTTTAATCCAACTCGCTTAAGCAGTTTGCGGTCGCCGGCGTAAACGTACGCGGTGCAACCGGTGCAACGCTGTTTCAGGAAGTCGCCAAGTTCTTTCATCAGCAACTCGGCTTCATCACGATTTCCAAGTCGCAGGCCGTAGGGCGGGTTGACAACAAGGGTCGTGTTTTCGAGTTTTTCAATTTTCCGGAAATCCCGGGGAGAACACTCGAAGGCATTTTTGCATCCCGGCAGGCGATTGAGATTTCGGCGCGTTGCGCGCGCGGCCACGGGGTCGATATCACTGGCGATCAGCAAGTCGGCGGGCAGGGGGCGCATAAAGCCATCGGCCTCGTTTTTTACCTTCATCCAAACTCCGGAATCAAAGTCGGGCAGACGTTTGAAGCCCCAGCCGGTTCGCAGATAGCCCGCCGGCATCCAGCAATAGCGCATGGCGGCTTCGCAAAGCAGGGTGCCCGATCCGCTCATCGGATCGATCAGCGGGCGTTCGCCTTTCCATCCCGACAGTTTGATAATCGCTGCGGCGAGCGTTTCGGCCATTGGAGCGTCGACGCGGGCGGTGCGGTAGCCACGCTTATGGAGCGAGCCGCCGGAGGTGTCGATGCTGATCGTTGCGCGGTTGTTGCGCACATAAAGATGAATACCAAGATCAGGATCTTTTGCATCCACGCTGGGACGCTCACCGGTTTTCTCGCGAAAAACGTCGCAGATGGCATCCTTCACTTTGAGGGCAGCGTACTGCGAATGGGTGAGGCCCGGCGTGTTGGACGTCACCGCATTAATTGCAAAGGTGTCCTGAAGGGTCATGAACTGAGACCAGTCGATTTTCATCGCGGTCTGATGGAGATACTTATCGCTATGGCAGTCGAAGGTGATCAGCGGCGCAAGAACACGAATAATCATGCGGGCTTTATAGTTGATGCGATACAGCGCTTCTGGAGTGGCCTGAAAGTGGAAGCCGCGATAGTCTGGGACAATCTCTTTTGCCCCAAGCTCTCTCAGCTCCGTTCCTGCCAGTTCCTCGAACCCGCCCGCAACCTGAGCAAAGTATTGGTTGTGTTGTTGATATTGAAACATTGAAACAGCGTAGCAGAGAGACGGGGGATTGGAATGTTGGAAAGGGAGTTTTTACAACCGCTGTGCTAGAGGAACCCCGAGAAAGTCCGAGAAAAATGGCATGCACGTGGGGGCAGCAAAAAATAGAAACTCGGCTGTTTCTCTCTATTCCTCAAGCGATATCGGTTGTGGAAATCTATTAAGGATTCTTTTAAATTTGTCACCATCGGTTTCTCTTTCCATCGTTCCAATATTCCAGTATTCCATTACTCCACTTTCCCTATGAGTATTCGATATAAAATAACGATTGCCTACGACGGCACGAATTACGCAGGCTGGCAGGTTCAGCCGCGCAAGAACACCGTGCAGGCCGAAATTGAGCGGGCGCTAGAGGTTTTGGTCGGAAAAAAGGTTCGGATTCATCATTCGGGCCGCACGGATGCCGGGGTTCACGCCAAAGGGCAGGTCGCCCATTTTGATCTGGATGAGGCGGTGGATCTCTCCAAATTCCAAACCAGCCTCAACGCGATTCTGAATCCCGATGTGCGCATCATGAAGCTTCAGAAGGTTAAAGACGACTTTCACGCTCGCTTCAATACAACGAGCAAGGAATACCGCTACTTCATCTGGAACGGCCCCGCCGTTCCGCCGGAGCTTCGCCTCTACCGCCTGCACGAACGCCGCCCGCTCAATCTGGACGCCATGAAACTCGCGGCGAAAGCGCTGATCGGCAAGCACGATTTCGCGGCCTTCACCGCGAACCCGAAGCGCGAGATTGGCGGAACCGTGAAAACGGTGACCGAGATCACCATCACCCGCTTGCGGGAAGGCGATGTGAAGATCTGTGTTAAAGGGGAGGGGTTCCTCTACAAAATGGTTCGCTCGATTGCGGGATTCCTTCTGCGGGTCGGCATCGGCGAGCTCGAACCCAAAGACGCCCGCCGCCTGCTCAAAAAGGCCGAGCGCACCCACGAAGTCCCCACCGCTAAAGCCCTCGGCCTCTTCCTTTGGAAAGTC
>CAYYYX010000078.1:6330-8600 GCA_964476065.1 uncultured Verrucomicrobiota bacterium
AACCATTGGAAAACAAAAAAGCCGCCCCGAAATCCGGAGCGGCTTTGTGAAGTGTAAGCCTCGTTTATTGGGTGTTTAGATGCCTGTAAGTAAACGGCATTTCTGTGGTGCGCTGCTCCTGCCGCTCAATATATTCTGTGGAAGTAATTTTACCATCGGCATCTTTAATGATTTTCACTTCTCTGAAGTTTCTGCTAGCAACGCATCCTGTTGAGAACGCAACAAGTGCTATTAGGGCAGTGGATAAAAAATAATTTTTCATAATGTCGACACCTTTCTTTTTGGTTGGTTTTGGTTATTTATCTGGTTGTGCCTGATAAACGTGCACGGTTGTTTTGGCGTAAATTCCCAGTATATTCAGGAATTCATAATCCGCCGTTCCAACCTTATTAAAGCGACCGTTTTCTGCCGCGGTATTAAGTGAGCAATCATCCCAGGCAAAATTGAGCAACCCATAAGTGAAAGGCATGCAGAAGTACTCGGTGGAGGCGTTTCCGCTTTCTCGGCTAACATTGGCCTTGTCATAATCAATCAGCAGAGGGGCCTTGTAGCTGGAGAAGAGTCCCCCAGGCGGCGGACTAAACTCGGATCTTGGGCCGACACATCCGCACAAGACCATCAGACCGAGCCCAAGAAGTAAGGCTAGCGTGGTTTGTTTCATGATGGATGTCCTTTATTTCCCGTAAACGATGACGGTGGTTTTCTGGAAAAGCCCCAAAATATTGAAGTGTTCATAGTCGGCATGAACGATCGTGGATATCCGTCCGTTTTCGGCGGCGGTTTTAGCACTGGCATCCCCGAACGTAAAAAGCCCTAAAACATTCATAACCTCAGCGGTTCCTCGGTTCATGCCAGCCAGCTGGGTATCGTCAAAGTTGATATCCAACGGAGCTTTAATTTGCGAGAAAGCAAGTCCCTGCGGCGGAACAAACGGTGCGCGGACACAGCCGACCAGCGAGAGAGCGGTCAGAGCGATAAGGGTAATAAACAAAACATACTTCTTCATGATAACGATACCTTTCTGTGAGGGCTCCGGTTCAGTTTGCGGGTGCACCGTGCGCCCGTGCGTTAGAAGACGTTTATAAATACCAAAAAGCGGCGTGTAAACCTTTAAGTGGGTTTTCCAACCCTTGGAACCTTCGTCACCAAAGACTTCCCCCATTGATCTTTGAGCTATGAAGGACAAGATGCAGGTCAGGAAAGAAAAAAGCCGCCCCGAAATTCGGAGCGGCTTTCCCATCAGAGGGACATTGGCTTACATCGGAAGCATTTGCTTCAGTACGCGTTCCGCACGTCTTATTATTTCAGGCATAGCTTCTTCTTCCGTCATGCTCATCTGATTTGCCCAAACCGATAAACGAATGCCATGTGGAAAATAGTTACTGGTGCGTGTCGCTGTAGCGCTGGTTGTATTTCCGGCGGAAGTTCTTCCGCCTGACCTCATCCTGTCATTCGACACGCCTGCTCTATCGTTGGCAGAGGCCGCATCATCTTTCGTTAAATTGAAAGTTATCGGCTGGTCGCTTTTTTCCTCAAGCACCACATCAACAATCAACGCCCATTCGCGCGGCTTGGAGGCATTGGCTACACCTATGCCGGCCAACGCTCCTATTCCCAGACCAGCCAGCCCGCTGGCTCCCAGATTGTCCGTGATTTCATTGACTGCCACAGCAGTTCCAATTCCGGTAGCGGCACCTGCAATTAGCCCCATCGCATTCGCAACATTTCGGCCTCCGCTTTCCGGGTCAACTTCACCAAAAAAGCGTACAGATGCGCGCAGGCGACAGGTTGCTTCCTGAGGATTATTGGTCAGCTTCCATCCCTGAGCAGTCGCCGCATTACGCATGAGATTTAAAAAATCGATGTCGGCGTCGCTGATATTGCGAAATGAAACATAGGCAATTTTATCTTCCGCAGCCAGCGGCTCAAGCTGTGGCGGAGGAACGACCCATACTGATCCGCTCCTTGGGGTCGCATATTTATTTGCGGTTAATTTGCCTAATTCACGCGAAACTGAAGCACAACCTGTCAGCATGGTCGAAGCAAGTAGCACAGATACTATTCTTAGCGATTTTCCTATTTTCATTATTTCTCCCTCACCATTTAGTTTGTCTTGACCAACGATGGAATCTGTCTTTCTTTAATCAAAAGGTGCGCTTCTTGCAAGGCATAATCGGTAAGTCATGCGAGAATCTGCGCCAATAGGCTTCTCATCGCAGGGTGAATTGTCGTGAGCAACCAACCTTTTGCTGAGTAATAACTTAGAAAAA
>CAYYYX010000079.1:0-8504 GCA_964476065.1 uncultured Verrucomicrobiota bacterium
CCACAACATCTTGGGGTGATCAAACCTCAACTTGCGTTAAATTGATACCCCGCATTCCTTAATCCTATTAAACGCCGCTGACGGGCGTCGAACTCAACAGGCAGTTGATCTCAAGTAAATTCTGTACGGTCGGCGCAGCGCATTGTTTTGCGAGGCATCCCGTTCATAAGCCAACGGCGAAAGCTTCAGACCGACGGATTCCATGCGCCGCGAGACCTTTCCGGTTTTGGCACCTTTCTCCGGATCGCCAGTCTGTTTGATGCGCGGAAGGGTCAGATTCCGCAGTCAAGGGGCGGGACCCGGATCTAGAAACACCAAGGCCCAGAAATGATTAAATAATAGAACCGACTTGCATGGGTTTAGTTAAAGGGGCCGGAGGTGAGCGCATTAATATCTGCTTCCAGCCCCTGGAGCACCGTCACCAAATCGTCAAATTCAGGAACATCCCCGAAAAACATAACCCGCATCTGGCGGTAGTCATCCGCCAGCGCCTTGAGGGTATGCGCCGGTGGAGGCAACTTAAATGTCCCCGGCGTTGCCAGATCATAATTCGCCCATGATGCTGGGTAGAATTTGGCTTTGAACTCCATCACCGTTCGCAACAGATCCAAATTAGAAAATGCAGCTTGTTTCACATCGGAGTCAGCCGCCATCATGGCCAGATCGTAATAATGGCGCGAATAGCGCGACGGCAAACGTTTTGTTTCAGGACGAAACGCTTCGGCATGAAGAATCGTCGCCTTTTCCCAGAACGTGCGTTCCGCCTTAATGGCTTGAACATAGCAAACGGGTTTGTCGAGTACGTCAGGAAGGGCTTCTGCGACATACGACCGGATTTCATACCGTTCGTTGGGTGTCCACATGGCGAGCGGGCCAATCTCTAACCGGATTTCTGGCCGCAGATAACCGCTGTCAAAACTGGCCGGATATTTAATGTTGATCACATCGGGCGCACCGGCCTCCACTTCGGCAGAACACACGCCCTCAACCAGTCGCTGAACTTCCGGCAGAAAGGTTTGCTCAATGTATTGCTGGGACAGCTCCGGCACGGCCTTGTTAAACTTGTCCTGTTTGGTATTAGATCGCGGAAGGGTCGGCTCTTCCGTCACCACTAAATTCCAATCCAGAATCAAATCGATGTCTTCGGAAAAGCGTTCAATCAGACCAAACACTTTTGAGAGCGACGTGCCGCCCTTAAAGATGATCTTATCGGCGAGGAGGTCGGACTCAAACAGCCGACCGAGCACCCAGACAACCCAGAAATCTTTTTCCACAACACCCGGCAAAATATTCATTGCCCCTGCAGTTTCCAAGAACAGACCCGCTCGGTCTGTCGCAGACAGTTTTACAAATTTATCCATTGTCATCTCCTACGCAGATCTTTCGGATCAGTTCATAAACCCAATCGGTGACAACCGGCGCATCGCGCAGAATCTGTCGGCACTCCTCTTCCGTAAATGCCTTGCGGAACTCGGCAATCCGTTGCTCGTCAAACTGCTCTCGCCCCAGCGACTTGATCGCCTGAACCATCAACGAGGTTTTCGGCTTCAGCTTCATTTCCTTAAGTGCTGTGTTTTTGAACTGAATTGACCACGGATCGGCCTTAATGGTTTTGGTTGGCCCATCGCTCAAATAGAGAATTTTGGCAGGAACCTGTGTAGAGAGGCCCAGCAGGTTTAATGCGGCCGCACCGGAGGGGCGGATCGTCCAGCCTGATTTTCGAGCAACCGC
This sequence comes from uncultured Verrucomicrobiota bacterium, assembly GCA_964476065.1. Classification (GTDB taxonomy): domain Bacteria; phylum Verrucomicrobiota; class Kiritimatiellia; order Kiritimatiellales; family Tichowtungiaceae; genus Tichowtungia. The sequence goes on from CAYYYX010000079.1 coordinate 1,732, forward strand.
CCGCGCAATCTGGTCAAAGTCGGGGCTGAGATTCTTGCCTAACAGGTCGCTGTATTTTGGATAATCATAAACGCCTCGGAAAACGCGACGAATCGTTCCTTCTTCTTCCAGTCGCATTAGAGCGATGCGGATCGATCCATCACTGCCAATCTCTGAAAAATCGATCTTGGAAAACGACCAACCCCTCCCGTTTCCATATATTCTGCTAACTATTTTGTTTTTAATGGTTTGCATAAAAATACCCTCCATAAATCAGTAACAAATAATACCCATTTTTTATGACAAGACAAGTCTGATTTTAGCTGGAGACAGTCCCTATTTTAAACCTCGCACAGTTACTCAATTTTCGGGCGAAATGCAGCCTCGACGCCTTGAGATTCGTTTGGCTCATTATCTATCTATTCCGGCTCCCCGTCGCCCGTATCCATATTCGTGCTGCGGGGGCCATCTCTAACCGGATTTCTGGCCGCAGATACCCGCACCAACTCCGTGCGGTCTTCCGAAAACCGCTTTACCACATTATCTGTCAGAAAAAACACCCTCGTTTTTCTGACAGAAAAGCAGAAATTTTCGGAGCTCGGAATGATGCGCGGAAGGGTCAGATTCCGCAGTCAAGGGGCGAGCCCCTGATCGAAAAACACGCAGGCCAAGAAACGATTAAATAACAGGACCGGCACCGGCCCCTTCCAATCCTTGGAAAAATAGAAGTCCGATGGTCGGGGTTTCGGGCGGCTACATGTTGGGGATGGAGAGCCGGGGAACCGCTAGATGTCGGGTCGGCATCAAATGTCCGCAACGAGTTCTGGAAGTCCGTCAAGGGAGGTATAAAATCGAGGTAGAATATGCCCCGAAAACCGTCCAGCCTTTCGTTTGCCGTCCGTGATGAGCAGCTGCTTATCAGTCGCAACGGGAGGTGCAACCACCGAATACGGATCTGGCCGCACCCCTACGCCGAAAAGCGGGGCAGGATGCAATGGGAGCGTTTCTATCCCGAGTTCCGGATCATCAGCTATCCTTTGCCGAAACCAAAAGAGAAGCCGCCAACCCTGCAGCTTGATCTGGGGCTAGAGATCGAGTGCAATAGCGTAAACACCACACCAACGAAGAAAGAGGCCTACGACCAGCTCCGGCAAACCATGCCCCGTAGCTATACCATGGCGCTGGCCCCCTTCAAGAGTCACCAGTGGAACATGATGGTCTTCCTCTCCTTCAAGAGGCGTTTTTACGAACTAATCAAAACCAACCCCGCGATCGCCTTCTCGCTGGCCAACCGGCGGGAGTTTAACTGGCGGGTGTACAGCAAAGAGATCAGCCTCGATGACCTGACCGGCATGAAGCAGACCGAGCTGCTCAAACTGCTAGGACTTCCAGGGACAAAAAGCCTCGTACAGATCACCAAAAAGATCCAACCCGCCTCCGCGTCTCCGGAGCTAGTCGATACTCTCCGGCACTGCCTGCACCATGAGAGCGTCATGAAAAAGCTCTCGCACCTTGAAAAGATTAATGTAGGGGCTTTAACCCTCCTCACCCGCAGTGATGACCTTCGTGCGCTTGTCAGTCCGCAGTTGCTCGAAGAGGTCAGTTTGGATCGCGCCCACAACCACTATCCGGCTTCCGCCCATCAACTGGCAGAAAGCCTCCGCTGGCATCGGGAACTTCACCCCGACCACCGCTTTCCGATTCTTCGGACACTGGCAGCCCTCAACACCTATCATGAAGAAATGGTCGCAGAAGGTGACCGCCTGATGGTGGAGGCCGAACGGATCGCACAAGCCGAACGCTCAGCACAACAACACACACGGACCGCCGCACGGGACGAGCAGCTTGAAAAACTTAAAAAATTGCTCTCCGCACCCTTCCCTACGCCCCCACTAGAGGGAACCAGCACCATGCAAGCACTGCAGACCACTCGGGAAATACGTATTGAAGGACACACTCAGCGCAACTGTGTTGCTGGATATGCAACCCGCGTTCAAACGGGCAGCTGCTACATCTACCGCGTTCTCAAACCCGAGCGAGCCACCCTCTCCATTGTTAAATACCTCGGCGGAGAATGGCGGATCGGCGAACTCTTTCTATCCGGAAACCGACCCGTAAAGAGCGAAACTCGGCAGGCCGTCAAAGACTGGCTCAGTGAGGCTCAGCTCGGGATTTGAGATTTCCAAAGGTTAAAAATTAAAATGCCGACCACACGTCAGTCAGATTTGGAATTTAGCTTCACAGGGAAGACGCTCTCTATTTTTCGAAACAGGCAGGAAGTGCGCCATATTACTGCTTGGCCGAAACCTTTTGCCGAAGACCTTACCCCTGATGGGAGCGGCGTCCGCATCTGCCCCATCTTCAGGATCATATCCAAACCGCTACATAGATCTGGAAAGAACCCAGACAACCAGCTTGAATTGGTTCTGGATATCGGCACCACTTCCAACACTTTCAAATGCAGTAAAAAACAAGCATACGATCATTTGCGGCAAAGCATTCCTAAAGAGTATTCAACCCGACTGTCAGCATTCTATAGTCATCAATGGAACCCTCTTCGATTCCTCTCCACAAACGGAGACTTTCTTGAATTACTTTCATCGAACCCGCCACTGGCCTATTTTTTGGCGAACCGCTCCGAGATCAGCGAACGGGTGTTTTGCGATGTGCTGAAAATCGACGATCTGATTCGTATGCCTCAGACCGCCCTGATGGAAAAGCTTCGGCTGCCGGACACAAAAAAGGCAGTCAAGCTTATGCGCAAACTGGCTCCGGAATCTGCATCGCCGGAAAACCTAAAATTATTTAAGACGATTTTGGAGTCGAATCATTTGACATCAAAAGCCGCTCATCTCCGACAAATCAACACCGGAATCCTACATCTACTAAACCTAAAGCCTAGAATCCTTGAGCCGCTCACATCTAAATTACTTGTTGAGATCTCTAACGATCCACAGAGCCGCTTTTCGCAACAGGTCGCCGTACACTTTAAGGAAACCGTCAGCGTATATAATCGCCTGCACGGTCGCCGCAGACAGCCGCTAAAAATTAAAAGCCTGAAACAGCTCCAGGAACTACACACAGAGCTATTGACATGGCATACAGAACAAAGCGACGGACAAAGCAAGGGAACATTTCCGCCACCGCCCATCCCGGGGAACCGCCGAATTGTCCCCCTCAAAACAGGAAAAGCGCTATGGACGGAAGGAAAAGCCCAGCACATTTGTGTTGGCGGTCGCAGATATGCGGACGCCGTCCGTGCCGGCGAAAAATACATCTACGTGATTAAAGAGCCGCAACGGGCTACACTCTCCATCGGAAAAGGCTCCGGAGAGACCTGGTTCATTAGTGAACTTCATGCGAGCTGCAACCAATCGGTCCGAAAAGAAACGCGAGAAATGATTGAAGAGTGGCTGCAAGAAAATCAGGACGGGATCTAATCAAAATGGGGGGTCATCATCGTCCCATTCGACAGAATCCCCGGGACGGGGCTTACCTCCGCCCTCGGGTTCCGGCGGAATCACCGGTCGATCCGGCTCGCGGTCAGGGGGCGTCGCCGGGACCGCGTCATCATTTTCGATCTTCCAGCCGACGAGATTATTGAAATACTTCCCGTTGTGCTCACGTCCGCGAATATCGAAAAACACTTTGAGCTCCTGTCCTTCCGACACATTGTCGAGCAAACTGATCTTCTCCTTAAGAAATTCGAGATTGATGTCCTGTGAAAAGCGGCCATCCTCCACGGTTACGACCACTTCACGCTTCGAAAACCCACTCGCAAACGTCTGCGGCTCCTGTATCAACTTCACTTTTCCTGTTAAATCATATGTCATATTTTTTTCTCCTTCTCTTACAAATTTTATAAATTAAAAGCCACTCGTCTGCACAGCCATCTGACAGGCGATCCGAGTTGAAATTCTTCGATACTCCTTCGACGGAATATCCTTAATCACCGACGCCCTCAACCGAATGGCATCCATGTCGCCCACCTCAATCGCCTTTTCGAAGAGAAGCAGTCCCTTTTCTAAATCCTTATCCACGACCGTTCCGTTGCAAAAAATTGAACCAAGCAGTGAAAGCGCGCGCGGATAGTTCTGTGCGGCGGCCCTGGAATACCACTTGAGCGAGGCCGCTATATCTTTTGGAGCCCCGCACACACCTAACCTGTGAAATGTCCCCAGTTGCAACTGGGCTTGGGCATCCCCCGACTCTGCCTCTGCAAGCAACTCCGGCCCAAACCGAAGCGGAACAACGATCGGCATTAGCAACCCAACCTTCTCCTCGCCTCGGAAGATACAAACGGGCGCTTTTCGGTTCCCTGTCATGCTGAAGCGGAGCAGTTCCGAGGGAATTCGCCGGATCAGAAAGGAAATGTACTTCCTGTTTAAGACAAGACCTTCCGGCCCGGAAAAACTGCCGCTGTCTAAAACAGACAGGTCCGTGAATCCAAAGGAGTGGATCGGCGGAAAGGCCAAATACTCGCGGACCATCTCGTATTGCCTTGCAGTGCCATTGTTGTGAGGGAGCGGATCGACAAACGCCACCCGTTGGTCGAGCAGAATACACCTGTCCGTGACGTATGCGCGATCATCCACCCGTAAGCTGATTTTCCATTCAATTGGGTCTGTCGTATCCATGAGAGAAAGATATCACAGCCAGTCAACTGCGGGGAAACGGCGACGTCAGCGGACGTCCTAATCCGGCTCAAAACCTATCAAAGCTCAAAGTCAGGCTTTGATGAAGACAATCGCAGTAGGTTTGAAATGATGTGTCTATGCTCATCCATTTGAGGTTTTGACGAGAAGAGACTGTCTTTTCCTTCAAAAATAGCCATCCCCGACCCGATCTCTACAACGAGGTGGTCAAATTTTACAAATCGATCATGCGCCGCACCCCCGAACGCGCGTGCAGGAGCAAGGTGCAGCTTTAATGAGCCGACGCCCCCGCGCGACAACCGCTCGCTCATAGCTTCTAATCGAGATATTGCATCCGGGCGAGACACATCCTCTTTCCTACTCCCATATGCAGAAAAAATTGTGACGTTCGCTTTTCGGGCGGCCCCATCCAGCAAAACAAGAAATGTTTCGAGACCGTTTCTTTCCCGATAACTTAATGCATATCGGTCAACGATTGTAATGTTCTTTGCCATAGAAGCGATCGACTCGAATCTTTCAGCCCATATCCTGCTGGTCTGCATGCTTTCAATGGGCTTATTTGCTAAAAGTTCCGATTGTTCGAACGCTTTCGTCGTATCAATATCACGCAACTCACCAAGCTCTATGTTTGGTGCGGCCTGATGAAGTTCATCGTGCAACAACTCGAGCCAGTCTTCTTCCATACAAATCAAATCAATATCTTTTGCGGCGAGCGACGCATTCTCGGGATGATCATGTAACGCATTAACTCCCATCCAAGACTCATGACTAGGCCGCAACCACGCCTTCTTTTGCTTCCCCAGCAACTTCTGCCACATGATCCGCGGTGCCTGAGGCAAGCTATTTATTACATCAGCCAAATCGGATTCAGAAACCATCGGCGAATTGTGAATAAGTACGCCGTACGACTGCCACGCCTTCAGTAGACGTTGATGTTCTGGCAAACGGGCTGAGGCCAGCGCTTCAGGATCTACTGCGAAGCGGGTTAGCATTAGAGGCCTCCCATGATTTCATTAAACCCTTCCTCAAAAAAACCTTCCGGCCATTCGTCGATAAATTCTCCATTTTCATCGATTCGTATTGGGGTTATTCGTGCTCCATCAGAGGCTTCAGACACGTACAAAATAGAGACTTGATCCCTGGATAACTGGAGATGCTTGATGACTGCATCTTTATCCTGAGATGTCTCGCGAATCCTTCGCAACAACCTAAGAATTATATGCTCGCTATGGGTTTCAATCATACAGATTCTATCAGCACCAAAACGTTTTAAATAGAACTGAAGGTAGTCGGCCAGATCACACTGCATGGCAGGATGTAGGTGCAACTCCGGTTGTTGAATTGAGAGTATGCTGAATGAATGTTGAGCAGCTATCAATAGCGGCATCAGTTGAGATACACCTATGCCCAATTCTGATGGGCGCAATTCGATTCCGGTTTGCCGCTCAACAAAAACAGCTTCGTACTCTGTTGCAAGATCCTCGGATAGTGCTGAAAGCAACATATCAAGAGCTTCTTTTGATCGGGGATGTTCTTTGATTGCTTGGGCGGCCTGTATAAGCGAGCAATCATCCGACAACTAACATATCGCCTTCAACCGAAGACCGTACCTTAAACCGATCAATTCAGTAGCTTTATCAAACCGATTTACACTGGCTTCATAGTTTTCTTTCTTATAAGTAGGCGCCACCATCCACTTCCACTTGTGGTAAGACTTTAGTCCTTTTATTTCACCTTCAAGCAGTCGACTTTTCGTTTCTTCGTCGAGATGATCGGCACTCCTAAATATCCGCTGAGCTTTCCTTACCGATCTATCGTATTCCTTCTTATCGAGTACGAATTCAGGACTAAGCAAGCTATCCCAAGCTTTAGAACCATCAGCCCAGTTGGTTTCTTTGAGGGAAGAAATGATTCTCGTTGGCACTTGCCGCAGGGGGCCAATAAATATTTGTTCTTTAAGCTGGTCATGTATGCGTCGACCGCTTCCGAGAAACGTTTGGGAAAGAAAATGGTTAATAAGCCGATAATCATATCCTCCCACTTTTTTTATAGATCGAATCCGGTGTCGCTTCCAGATGGCATCATCCTGAATCCGTTAGATAATTTATAAAAAACAGTTGTTACCTGTTGGGCTGGAAC
>CAYYYX010000080.1:0-1699 GCA_964476065.1 uncultured Verrucomicrobiota bacterium
TGCCTAAGCACTTGAAAGAACCTTTTCAGGTCAAACTGAAAAACCCGACCCGCATGGGCTGGGTTTTTTTGTGCGAAGATGACCATCGGGTTTTTCGAGCGAAGATTTTAGAGGGGATTCAGGATGAACACAGAACACGGCGCAGAGCACCGTGCTACGTAAAACAACCACCGTGCTACGCAACCGCACCACTCTTCCGTAGAACGGTCCTCCGGGCTGTTTTCCATCCCGCTCACCCACACGAGCACCGTGCTACGTAGAACGGTCCTCCGGGCCGTTTTCTATTGAACGCAAAAATGTGGGCGGCCCCAACTCCGCCACTTGGGCCCCTGAGCTGATCATTGAAGCCATTGAGCCGCCCCCGATGGTCAAGCTCGTCATGCTCCATTAATTAACGCTTGTGCCCGGCACAACGAAAACGACCCATCAATATTTTGCCATAATTCCGTTCCGCCCCTCCCTTGACAAACACCCTGAAACTTGATTAACTCGTTACTTAGCAATCGTTGTCATTTAGATGGAGGCAACATGCAGACAAAAAAAAGGAGAATAGAATGAAGAAATTATTAGTTATGATGCTGTTGGCAGCAGTTGCAGGAAGCGCATCGGCGGCGCTCGTCACCTTCATCGGTGACGGCAATGGGAATCGCGTAGACTGGGAAGACATTAATAACTGGCAAGAACCAGTGGGGACGCCGGCCACGGTACTGCCCGATACAGCTGACGATGTGGTGATTGCAGTGAACCAGCGATTCAATCTTCCCTTCGGTGCGGGGAATCACACAATTAACTCGCTGAACGACCTTGCGGGTGGCAGCGCATCCCTGATGAGCAGCGGGAAGATCACTGTTAATAATAATGTCACGCTGAACCAAGGCTTGGTGATGTATGGAGGTAGCGCTCTTGAATTTGGAGGAACGGCGACCGCCGATAGTTTCCAATTTGTCCACTGGCAAGCATCGCACCAAACTTCGTCCAGGGTGATTGGAAATAACCTTACTGTCGATGGTGGATTACTTCACTTTCGCTGGCAAACAGCCGGGGTTGAGGGCTCTGCCGTTTCCACCATTGATTTGTCGGGTAGCCTGACTTTTAATGCTGGTACCACTTTGAAAATCGATCTAGAGAATGCACAAGTGGGAGTAGACCAGACCGAAGGCGCCTACTTCCTTATTGGCTCCGACAACATTACCGCCACCGGAGGTTTACCGACGCTGGACTTATCGGTTGGTTGGACTGCTGAGCAGGCAGCCAATTCTTACCTATCGATTGACTCCACCAATGCTGATGCGAGCCTCCAGGGAGTTTATATCAACGTCACCAGCATTCCGGAACCGGCCACGATGGGACTGCTGGGTCTCGGTGGTTTGCTGACCCTCCTTATCCGCCGCATGCGTGCCTAAGCACTTGAAAGGACCTTTTTAGGTCAAACTGAAAAACCCGGCCCGCATGGGTCGGGTTTTTTTTGTGCGAAGATGACCATCGGGTTTTTCGAGCGAAGATTTTAGATGGGATTTAATAACGCCTGGCACTAACACGGAGGGCAAGCGTGCGCGGAGCGCCCGCTCCACCTGTAAGAATGCAAACGCGGCCTTTCCCTTCGGCAAAGAGCCACGTCCTACACGTTGGATGGGGCGGCGGGGTTTGGTTGTTTCATTTTCATGTTGTAGGACGTGCTTCTGAGGGACGAAGGGCGCGT
>CAYYYX010000080.1:1799-8310 GCA_964476065.1 uncultured Verrucomicrobiota bacterium
ATCACAGCTCGCGGGGCTGCTATACTTATGGGTAATAGAAAGCCAGCGCAGCGGGTGGTGAAAATATCCCCCTCCCCACTCTGCGTTGATCATGTAAATCCCGTCTAAAAAAACCCTTCGACAAGCTGTCGCACCGTGGCCGAGTGCAACTCGGCGATCCTTTTCCATCCGCCTTCGCGTAAAGCTACGGCGCGACAAGAAGTTTGGAACTCTGCGATCTATGCGATCTCTCGTGGCTAACAATCTTCCAAGGTTTGAAAAACAGCCTCCGGCTTTGCCGGAAACCCATCCTTTCCGATGCCGCAATAATGCCGGAACTGATAGACGCGCTCCATTTTGAGCGGTGTGCGCGGGAATGTTTTCAACGTCCCGTTTTCCAGGCCGGGCAGCCCGGCCGGGAAACGCTTCATTTCAGCAATCAGCGTGGTGCGCAGCTCATCGGATAGTGCCGATGAATCCTTGATTCGGTTGACGTGTTCGCGCGGATCTTCGTCGAGATTGAACAGCAGCTCGCCGCCGCCGTTGGCGTGAAAGATATATTTCCAGGGTCCGCGCAACGCCATGGCCCGAAAGTCGAGCGTGCCCGGAGCGCTTGAATAGGAAAAGGCCGTTTCGCGCGGCTCCGCCCTACCCTGGAGAACGCCAAACAAATCCGCACCGTCGCGCAGTTCCAGATCCCCGGCGGCAGAAGTGAACAGTCCGAACAGATCCGATAACATGGTGACAGCATCGCAGGATGATCCGGCGTCAATCTGTCCGGGCCAGCTGATCAACATGGGTACGTGAACCGACTCCTCGAAAAAGTTTTCTTTCTGAATCGCCTGGTGGTCACCGAGAAATTCACCGTGGTCCGCCGTGAAACAGATGAACGTGTCATCGTCCACCGCATCGAGCAGTCGGCCGATGCAGGAGTCGATGTAGGAGATGGTTCCATAATAACGGGCGCGCAGCGTCCGGAAGTGCGCATTGCTCATCTCTTCGGCAAAGACAAAATAGCGGTTCCAGCGCACCCGCTCGTCCATGAAATCGATATCGTCCGGTCCGGCAACCGGATCGCGCATGCGATCGGGGTCATACATGCGGTTATAGGGTTCCGGCGGTGCAAACGGCGGATGCGGCCCCAGGAAAGAGACAAAGCCGAACCACGGACGATCATCGTCCGCGGACATCTGCTCCAGCGACCGGTCGGTCACCCAGCTTTCCGATTTGAGCTTGGCGGGAACCGGACTGAGCTGCGGCTGATAGTACATTTCGGTGCGTTCGCCGTGGTACTGCTCCACATCGCCGTATTCCGGATGTCGGCGCATGGCATTCACATAATCGTCGCCCGGCCATTCCAGATCCTCGCAGTGCAGGCGGACGTCATAACCAATATCGGTATCGGGCGACATCGCATGAAACTTGCCGATGCCGAAGGTGCGATAGCCGCGCCGCCGCATCGCCTTGGCCAGAAACTCGCCGCACCGCTCTTCCATCAAGCCTTTCCCGATGGCCGGTTCATTCTGGAAGCTGCCGGACCGCAGCGGGGAAGAACCGGTGCGGATCGCATAGCGCGCCGGCACACAGACCGGGCAATTGGAATAGGCGCGGCTCATCACCGCGCCGCGCCGCACAAGTCGGTCGAGATTCGGCGTATAGATATCCGGATTGCCCAGCTCGGCGATGGCGTCGAACCGCATCTGGTCGGTCATAATGCAAAGAATATTCGGTTTCATATCAACACCTTTCAAGCTTCCAATGTCTGGAAGAAGCCCCGAAGAAGTCGGGGTAAACCTGAGCCTTCACCCCGCGATTCTTCCACTGTTTGGAACTTTTATTTAACCGCGAAAGAACGCAATCCCCTGATCATTGAGAATTGAGTGCCACGCTCCCATCATCTCTTTCCCTTTTCTAACCCCTCAGGGGTTCGCCCCCCCAGTCACACACCAGTTACACAGAAAGAATAACGTAGGACACAACATGTTGTGCTTTTCAGAAACCAGGCATACCACATACAGGATGCATTGTACTCTCAGTTACATACCAGTCACACAGCAGTCACACAGACTATCCCCACCATGGGATATACTTCTTTTTGGTAGATTTACTCTCTGGATCAACCGGTTTAATCAATTCCTCATCGAGGGCATTCCGAAGAACTCGAGAAACCATAGAGTAATTCTTTTCCGCAACCCCCAAACGCTCTCGAAAAGAGGTATTTGTCATAAAATCACGTAAAACCCAACAGAGGCAGCTATGCTGATAGCACGCGCGAACACGATCCCTTCGAGACATATCTTTAAATTCCCGCAGAGCATACAGGGTAATTCGAGTGAAATCCGTTTCTCCTTGAAACTCTGGAGCGGGCAATTGCGCCAGTTCAATAGCTACCAGAGCCCGATCCACACCGCTACCACGCTCCTCACAAATGTTCATCTGACGCATCAGCGAGGCCAGAGCCTCATTTCGAGATTTTGGCGCATGATCGATAAAACGCCCCGTATCAACTAAAGGATTTCCGGGATTGGTGATTTCCATGCGAGTAGAAAATACTTCGACCATCGGCCCGGTTCCGGTCACAGAAAAATCCTGATGAATCAGGGCGTTCGCAATAAACTCCCTAAGAGCCACTTTTGGAAACATCTTCTGTTCAACCCGCAACGCGCCCTCAATCAATTCATTGGCGGGAAGCTGTTCATAAATAGAGTCAATCAGGCTCTCAAACCCGACGGCATACCCTTTGGTTCCCACCTGCTCTTTTTTTGCGTTGATTCGACTTTCATCCTCATAGTAAACGACTCGCAATGCTTTTCGTTTCAGCGTTGGAAAAAGATTCAGATCTTTCGCAAACAAAAGTCCACCCAAGTTGGTGATGCCATACCCCGAATCCTCTACCTGAATCACTTCGAGTTCTATCAGCTTATCAAGAATCGCGGTGCGATTGTCTGGAAGAGGAATATCAAGCAGGTCAAAAAGCGATGGATAATCGATTCTCTTGAAAACATCATCTGCACTTTGTCCGGCCACTGCGATTCCGCCCTCAAACTGGGTTGGCGGTGTTTTCTTCCAAATCTTTCGCTCTTTTTCAGAATGCTGCTTCAAAGAGTGCTTATGTTCTCCAACCCGAATGAATGCCTCGCCCGAAAATTTAACCGGTGTGTTCGTTGTGGCATCGACACGAAATAAAACAACTGGCTTTCCGTTATAGTCGTATTCATAAATACGAAAATCAACCTGCGGGGAAAGCAAACGAGCCAACCAAGGCTCAAGGCCTTCATTCCCCTTGCCCTTCGCCTCATGCGGTTTAAAACCCGTCCCGACCACTTCATGCGAACGATCATCAATCCCATAGACCAAATACCCGTGAAGTTTATCCGCCAGACAGGCTGAATTGCTGAGTGCGGAAAGATATTCACCAATCAGTTGGGGGCGATCGTTATTCTCTTTGAATTCCAGCCACTCCGTCTCCTGCGGTTCGGCCCGCAATGTGTCGATCAAATTTTTCAATGGCATTACAACGCCTCCTTAAGAAACCTGCTCCCCGATGCAGTCGGTTCCAAACATTGGAAAACATCCTGCCGATTTTTTCCAACCATTGGAAAAACAAAGTCTAGGTTTCGCAGATGCCTGCATCCGTTTCACCCAGCTGGAAGTATTTCTCGAAGAGCGAATCCAGAATGGGCAATTGGCTCACCGCTTGTCCCATGCCGCAGGATGACTTCCGCCGTTCTGAAAACAGTCGAGGAGCGGATCACCGCTGCGTTTCATTTCGGCGGCGACGAGCTTTTTCATTTTCTTCAGCGGGCTAACGGATGAGTGTGCTCAACCGATACATGCCGGGCAGCGCAATGCATTCGAGGCCGGTCGCCGTTTGGCCCACAAGCGTCATGCCGTCGGGCAGCTCAAGCGATGCATCCGCACCGGAAACGAGAACCTCCGCCGTGGTGTTCGCCGGAACCGTAAAATTCAGTTCAAACGCACGGTCCCCGGTTTTCCAATCTACGGAAATTTTCCCATACGGTGACTCATAGGAGGTTTTTGCCCATGTGATGCCCTCGCCGGGAATCGGTGCGATGCGCACTTTTTTATATCCGGGTTCAGCGAATGAAATACCGCCCACGGTGGCCGCCATCCAGTCGCCCACCGCGCCATAGGCGTAGTGGTTGAAGGAATTCATGCCGATGCTTTCGAAGCCGTCCTCTTTAGTCCATGAGTTCCAGCGCTCCCACATCGTTGTCGCGCCCTGCAGCACCGAGTAGAGCCAGGAGGGATATTCCTGCTGAAGGAGCAGGCGGTAGGCCATATCGGTGCGGCCGAACTTTGTCAGCACCGGGCAAAGCAGTGGCGTACCGAGGAATCCGGTGGAGAGTTTCCAGTCCCGGCGTTCCAGTGCAAGAACCAGGTTCTCAACCACCCTGTCCTGAAGTGCTTCAGGAATCAGGTCAAATCCGAGGGCGAGCAGATAGGCGGTCTGCGTGTCGCCGGCCAAGCGACCCTTGGGCGAAACAAACTCATCGCAGAAGGCTTTTTTAATGTTCTCTGCAAGCGTCCGGTACTTCTCGACATCCGCCTCTTTTCCTAGGACTTCCGCAATGTTTGCCATCAACTGCGCGTCGTAGGCGAAGTAGGCCGTGCCGATGAGGTCTTGCGGTGTGGGCGATAAGAAGATCTCCGCGGGCGAGGTATCAATCGAGAGCCAGTCGCCGAACCCCTCAAAGGGGCGGATGAAATGGTTGCTTTCATCTTCAAGAAATTTAAGGAAGGCCGCCATGCTATCATATTGGCGCTCCAGAATCCGGGCATCGCCATAGCGCTCATAGATCACCCACGGACAGATAATGCCGGCATCCGCCCATGCGGCGCAGCCGCCCTCGCCAAACGCGCTGCCACGCAGTATCTTTGCACTCAGCGGTGACATGGATTCGATCGGCCAATGCAATCCGTTTTTACACGCCACATCCGGCGCGACATCGGGATAGGCCCCGGTCGCTAGCTGGTCATCCGACAAATCGCAGAGCCATTTTTCAAAAAAGGTTTCTACATTGTAATTGAATGCGGCCGCACCAACGAACACCTGAGCATCGCCCGTCCAGCCGACGCGTTCGTCGCGCTGCGGACAGTCGGTCGGCACATCGAGGAAATTTCCGCGCTGCCCCCATACTATATTTCGCTGAAGGCGGTTGATCAGCGGATCGGAGCATTCGAAGGTGCCGGTCTGTTCCATATCCGTGCAGAGCACCCTCCCCGTGATGGAATCGGCATCAAAAACCACCGCGTCGTTGTCGCACACGAGTTCCACATATTGGAAACCGTGGAACGTAAAGTGCGGTTCAAAAATTTCTTCACCGCCGCCTTTGCAGATGTAGGTGTCGGTCGCTTTCGCCGTGCGCAGATTTCCGCGATACACCGAGCGGTCATCGTTGAGCCACTCGCCAAACTTGAGCGTGATTTTTGTTCCGCGCGGCGCATTCACCTTGAGGCGAACCCAACCGACCATATTCTGACCGAGATTAAATACCTTCACACCCGGTGCCGATTCATAGAGTTCCACCGTCTTGAGTTCGGCAATCCGGCGGATCGGCGGGTTCAGCTTACTGACCCGCTGCGCGCCGTTGTCTTCATAAACATGAGCCGCATGCCAGCCGCTGTCGTCATATTCCGGTAGGCTCCAGTCGCCCAGTTCTTTTCTGGCATCGTAGACTTCACCGTCATACAAATCCGCCAGAACAATAGGTCCGTCGGAGGTCACCTTCCAGTTTTCATCGGTGCACACCGTCTGCCTGGTTCCATCCGTATATTCGATCTCAAGCTGAAGCAGTAGATGCGGGTCGGTGCCATAAAACTCACGTTCCCGTTTATAGAAAAGATAACCGCAGAACCAGCCCTCGCCGAGCGACGCGCCGATGGCGTTATCGCCGGGCTGAACCAGCGTCGTTACATCATAGGTAATGACCTGCCGACGTTTGTCATAGTTCGACCATCCGGGTGCCAGCACATCTTCACCAACCCGCTCGCCGTTGATAAAAACTTCATACAGACCGCCGGCGGTCGCAACCAGGCGCGCCCGTTTCACCGCGGAGGATTCGGTCTTAAACCTCGAACGAAGGGTTGACGCGGGCATCGTCTCGCTCTCCGTGCGAGGTGTTTCGCCAATCCATTGCCCCTTCCACTCGTCACGCTGAAGAAGTCCGGTTTCAAAGGTCGCAGGCTCACTCCAATCGGACCAGTTTTCGTCCGAGTCGCGAACGCGCACCATCCAGCAATATTGGGTTTGGCTTCCGAACGTCGCACCCGCATAGCGTATGGCGTGCGACTGTGATTCCGCAACCACTCCGCTTTCCCACACGACACCGGATTCGCTCTGAACGCGAAGCTCAAAGGCGGACTGCTGAAAACGTCCGGCCTCCTCGCCGAGTTGCCAACTGAATGTAGGCTGCGGGCTATCGATCCCGAGCGGGTTAAACTGATGATTGGTTTTTAGTTTTATCGGCTTCATAATTTCTATTTCTGCGTGTTCGCTCATTTTCAAATT
>CAYYYX010000081.1:0-7974 GCA_964476065.1 uncultured Verrucomicrobiota bacterium
ACCTATAAAGAAATCGTAGGCAGAAACCACAACATCTTGGGGTGATCAAACCTCAGCTTGCGTTAAATTGATACCCCGCTATCGTAATACGATATATGTAGGACATGAACTCATACACACATCGAGAGCAACTAAAGGGATGGCTAGAGCTTGTGGTTCTGGCGATCCTGCACCATGAGCCGACCTGCGGTTATCGGTTGAAAAAACTGGCAATCCATCAATCAGATCGTCAATTTTCTCCCGCCTTTGGTCGTCTCTACCCCCTGTTGGCGGAGATGGTAAAAGCAGGGTTCCTTAAAAGTCATCTGGAACCTGGAGCCGTTCGCGGTCAGCGGATTTATTCCCTGACAGATCAAGGCGAAGAGCGCTTGATTGTGCTCAAAACAAACTGGAAATTCTTTTCCAAAGCGATGAATCGCATTGCCACTCGCTGAGTCTGTTTCATATATCGTATTACGATATATGTATCCAAACGGCAGGAGGGGTGGGGAGAGGGGTGGGGAGAGGGTTTGGGTCGGGACAATTTATGAGTCGGTACGGGATTTTTTAATCTCGTTGATGATGGCGCTGCCGACGGGCGGGCAGCCGGAGACGAAGATGCGGCCTTCTTTGTGCGCCCGGGTGCAGTTGCCAATCAGGATCGTATTTTCCGGAAGTTCCTCGTGTCCTTTGCCAATGGCAATGTTGATGGGCAGTTCGCAGGGGAAATACTGGAACATTTCTTTGCCGTAGCGCTTTAGGAATAGGAGCAGCGTGGACTGGCAGGCGCTACACGATTTTTCATCCAAAATATGGGTGTTGGGAAATTGGATCGAAAGGTTTTCCGGAACGCGCTCGAACGGAGTGATCGTCTCTTCCCAGTTCGCGGGAGAGATGTCTATTTTCCCCAGATCAATGATCCCGATTCCGCGCTCCGCACCCATCCGTAGGTGAGGAACCTCTTCGGCGGTCAGCCCCATAATTTGGCAGGCCACTGCATCGGCCGCGAACGGATCAGCGCCGACAATAACCGCGCCCACAGGTTTGGCTTCGCCTGCGCTCGGCCCGAGGCCTTCCATGCCGACGGTGCCGTCGATGATGGCTAAGTGAGGCCGCAAGATCGTGGCCATGTCGGCGATGGCGACGTTCAGCGATTTGTCGTCTTCATGGCCCGGGGTGGGGGGTAGCATGTGTAGATCGACCTTACTTCTTCGCCAAAGACAGCCCTTCATATTTTTGATCGATAGCGTGGCGACCGTATGCATGTGCATTTTCATCACCGGGATCGAAACGATGAAGTCGAAGTCCTGCACATCGGCGCAGAGTTTGATTTCCTGAATCGCGTGTCCGTCCGGAATCGGGACAATCTCCGGCTTGCGCTCGTCCATATCGATCAGCGGGCACTCGCGCTCGCGAGCCATCACTGCGAGGCCGCTTTGTTCGTACGCCTCCATCGTTTTGATTCCAACAATCGGGCTCTCTCCGATGGCCACTTCGGCTCCAGCGGCGCGGAAGGCATCAATCGAGGCCGCCACGACCTGCGAATTGGTGACGACGCCGGAGTCCTCGGCGGCGAGGCGACCCGCATTGGGTTTCAACAGAACGCGTTTGCCGCGCGCGGCGGAAAGATCGATCTTTGAGAGAGCGGCTTTGGTGTTTTCGTAGGGGCCGAGACCCCATTGAACCTGAACCGCCGGGCGGTCAGCATCCTTTAGAAACGGATTGTCCTGTATCGGAATGGTGTTGGGTGAAGACATCGAATCAAGATGAATTAAACCGGCGTCCGGTACCAGAAATTTTAACCGCGAACCGCCTTCGCCTACTACGGCGAGTCAAGATGAACGCGAATCTATTTGCCACGAAAGAGCGCAAGGAACGCAGTGAGCTGTTGTTGAGTGTAGGCGCGGTGTCCTCACCGCGTTTCCCTTGCTGGATTGAACGCGGTGGGGACACCGCGTCTACGTTACCACCTGCGGCGGAACAAGTTTCCAAGCATTGGAAACTCAATGTTGATGCTGGGCGGCGTAGAGGTCGAGCAGGCGACGGATCATTTTCTGGTACTGTGTATGATGCTTTTTTGCCTCAGCCTTGAAAAAGTCGACGCTGGATTTACTCAGTCCGATCGTGATTTTTACCTGATCTTCTTTGAAGGCCAGTTGATCGGGCGGAGGAAGGAAATCCTTCACGAGTTTCACGTCATCGATGGGTCCGTCCGTATAGTTAATTTTCTTTTTCATAAATCTTATTTCCTTTCCTCCAGTATCCCGCTCCGAAAATACGGATGGTTGATCCGCGCACCGTGAACCGAGCGGTCAGCACGCCTCCCTCTACCATTCCAAAACAGAAATAACGCTTTTCATTCTGGCTGTGCGAAATATCTTCTGCGATCACTCGCTCCGGATCGGCGAATGCGTATTGAGCGACCTGAAAAGCAATACTGTGTTTCTCCCGGTTTTCCTGATCTTTTTTTGCGTCCCACTCAAACTTCATCTCAGCCATGAGTGAAATGTATCATAACCCATACTTTTAGCCATATAAATATGTGCTTTATTTTGGGGGGTCCAAGCCTTGGAACGTTTGCATTTTTTCGCGTATTTCGAGGTCTATTCATTGCGGAGAGTTCGGCCCGCTATCGGGCTGGCCTCTTGAGCTATTTGTAAATAGTGAGATATGCATCATTTACGGATTCTAGAAAGGCCTTGTGCTCTGTGTTATGTCGTTCATGAATTGTTTCTGCATCAACGGTCATTACTGTATCCCAATTTTTTCTTACGTCTGGGTTTCCCCAGTTCCGGTGCTTGAGGCCAATAATTGATGCGTAGCCTTCGATCTGTCCGTGAGTAAGAGACAAGTTGTGGCAGGCGCAATAACAGCGGTCGTAATTTTTTAGGCCAAGAACCTGGCCTTTTGTTGCCAAAGATAAAATTTTGTTTCTAGAGGGTGCTGCTTTTTTCAAATACTCAAACAACTGGGTTTGATCGTCTTTTCCGTGTTCCTCAATGTATTTGATCACTCCGGATAGTTTGTCATCGTTTTCTGAGGGGAGAGGGGGAGTGTCAGAAAAGGCGGCAACGCCAATTTTGGAGAGTCTCAAGTATTCTGTGGTGAAAATTCTTCCAAGCATTGGAAAAGCGGCGTGGCATTTTATTTCCCGCCGCACTCCAAAGGGAGAGCTAGGCGCCGCGGACGATGATTTCTTTGGCGAAGGGGGCCATGAGTTTTTCGAGGTGGCGGAGGCGTTCGGGGGTGGTGCGTTTCTTGGTGCGGAATTCTTCGCTGGGGAGGGTGTCCTGCGGGACGAAGGCTTGCATGACGTAGCGCTGGGCGCCTTGGATGAGTTCGCCCGCCGCGAGCATTTGTTCGTCGCTATGGAAGGGTTCGATGACGGTGGTGCGGAATTCATGGTCGACGTCGCTACTCATGATGAGTTTGATGGATTCCTCAATTTTTTCGGTGCGGGTGAAGCCGGCGATTTCGGGGTAGCCGGAGAGTCCGGCTTTGATGTCCATGGCGATGTAGTCGACGAGGGGGAGGCATTCTTTCAGCACCTCGGGCTTTGCACCGTTGGAGTCGAGTTTGATTTTGAAGCCGCGTTCGCGGAGGAATTTAATCAATTCGACGAGGTCGGGGGAGAGGGTGGGTTCGCCGCCGGTGATGCAGATGGCATCGACCCAGTCGGCTTTGAAGCGCGTGCAGATTTCGTCGAGCCGCTTCCAGGTGAGTCCGGCTTGTTTGGCGCCCATGAGGGTGGCGTTGTGGCAGAAGCCGCAGGTGAAGTTGCAGCCAGAGAGAAAAAAGACCCCGCATAGATGACCGGGGAAGTCGATCATAGAGGGCTTTTCGAGAAGGGCATAAACGGGAGAGGTGGGGTTTTCAGTTGTTTGTTTTTCCTGCAATTTAAATCCTCAACTGACCTTTTTTGAACCGCAGAATGTCGAACAAGGAATATTGAATTTCGAAGGAGTTTCCCTTCATCATTCTGCGGTTCCTTGTTCAATATTCGACATTTTTTCGGCGCAGCCGAAAAAAGTGCGTAAACGGTCGGCTAGCTTTAGGGGCCGAGCCGCCCGCTTACGCGGAGCTTGCGCTCCAGGGGGTGTCACGCGCAGGCCTCCGTGAGGATTGCGGTGATCATCTTGGGGGAGATGATTCCTTTACCGACGTCGGTGTAATCGGTTTGAAGGCCGACGAATTGGTAGAGCTTTGCTTTTCCGCAGACGGTGTCGGGTTCCTGCTGAGGGTCGCGCACGGCAACCGGGTTGTAGCGCTCGTTTTCGACCTGCAGTTTGGTGACGAGCATGGCAGGGATGCGCTGGGGGTTGATGCATTCGGCGGAGGCGAAGGCGACTAGGCCGTCGACGGTTTCGACATCGCAGTATTCTTTTTCGAAGTCGGACCATTCTTTGTCGGCGAGAATTTTGTCGAGCCGCTGGTTGAGCATTTTGCATTTTGCGCAGCCGGGTTTCCCGAAGACTTGAATTTTAAATGTTTTGTCCATGAGTGTGTCTCCTGTTTGTAAAGGGTTAGGCATCTGCGGTGACGAGGCTGGCTTTGCATCCTTCGTCGGCGGTTTCAACGAGGTAACGACCTTTTTGACGGGCAACGAGCTCGCCGTAGCGTTTGGATTTGTTCCAATTCTGCACTTTGGAGAAGTAGCCGACCACGCGGGTTTCGCCGACGACGTCGGTGGATTCGCAGGAGGGGCAGTTGTCGAGCAGGCCGCGGGTCTGGTAGTGACAGTTGTTGCAGAAGGTGAACTCGGGGGAGATACACACCTGCGCGGACTGCGTGCGGAAGAAGGTTTCGGTCATCAGACGCTCAATGGAAGCGGCGCAGGGCTGTTCTTCGCCGACGAAGGCGTGGGTGATGGCGCCGGATTCGATGAGACTGTGGTATTTGCTCTGCTCCACGATGCGCTCGACCAGTCCGACGGGGGCGTCGGCGGTGAGGTGGATGGAGTTGGTGTAGTAGCAAACATCCTCGGTGGCCCCTTTGACGACGTCTTTGGCTTCGTCGTTGAAGTAGACGAGGTCGGTTTTGGCCATGCGGCGTGCGGCGCTTTCAGCCGGTGATTCTTCGAGGGTGAATTTGAGGTTGTACTTTTTGCTGAGCTTTTTGGTTCGGGCGTACATGTGCGCCACGATCCGGATGCCGAGCTGCTGGGCTTCTTCGCTGTCGTGCAGTTCCTGACCAATCAGGAATTTAACGGCATCGTTGACGCCGATGAGGCCGAGGATGTAGGTGCAGGTGTCGAGGTTGACGTAGGGTTTGCCGTCGCAGGATTCTTTGCCGATCTGCCAGAGGGGGTGGCCCGGTCCGCTGAGCATGGTGGCGGATTTGGCTTTTTTCTGAATGTGAGCCTGTACGGCGAGTTCCATGGTGGCATCGATCTCGTCGTAGAAGTTCTGCAGGATGTCGCCGCCTTGGCGGGCGCCGCGGTAGGCGGCCTGCGGAATGTTGATGGTGACGTTCTGGAAGCCGCAGAAGCGCATGTTTTCGGGATGAATGAGCATGCGATTGTCGGTGATGGTGGTGCGCAGGCGGCAACAGGCGGAGAGGGTGACTTCGTCGCGGTCGAAGATGAAGTAGGTCGATCCGTTTTTCTCGGCCAGCTTGCAGGCGGCCTGATAGATGTCGTACTGCTCGGGATCGCTGAAGGTTTCGTCGCAGATGTGGAAGTCGCATTTCGGGAATTCAAAGATGCGGCCGTTGCGATCGCCGTCGCCCCAGACTTCGAGGAGTGCGCGGCAGAATTCCTGGCTCTCGGTGGTGTAGTCGCCGTAGGTGACGATTTTTTCGCCGTTCTTTTCGAGTTCGGCGACGACGGCTTCGTCGTAGACGATGCCTTCTTTGCCGAGGATTTCGCGAAGGACGAGGCGGTCTTTTCCGCTTTCGTCTTCGTAGAAGAGATCCATCATTTTGTAGCCGCTGGTGTCGCGTTCGTCGCGCAGGACTTCTTTGAGGCGGACTTTTTCGCCGGTTTTGAGGCGGAGCATGTAGGTGCCGCCGGGGCCGATGGCCGGGACGACTTTAAGGTAGCTCGGCACACCACTATGGATGTTGAAGTCGAGGAAGAGGGTTTGTCCGCCACGGCTGAAGGCGTTCTGCGAGCCGTTGAAGATGAGCTCCTGCGCGATCTGCTTGAGCTCTTTGGCGGTCATGCCTTCGAGGAGCGGAGCGTAGAGGATGTTGATGTAGGCGATGCCGAGCGCGCCGGCGTAGTTGGCCTGCATGGAGGCGAGGAAGGTGTTGAGGTGACCGGTTAGCACGGATGCCGAGCACGCTGGGCTCGATTCGGTGTTGAGGTTGACGAGTCCGCGGAGGCCGTACTTCTTGACGTACTCAATGGAGTGGCTGGAGCAGTAGACGCGGTGGGGATAGCCTAGGTCGTGCAGATGCACTGCACCGGTGTTGTGTGCACGTTTGATATCCGCGTCAAAAATGGTGTCGAGCGCCCACTGTTTGAGGACGAGCTCGGCGATGCCGAGGTTGACCGCTTCGGGGTTGTTGTTGACGATATTGCTGTTTTCGTTTGATTTTGAAAACATCAGGTTGTTGACGAAGTCGAGCGGAACCCCGTAGAGGGAGAGGTCGCGCAGTTGCGCCTGATGGGCGCGTTCCGTCAACTCGTTGTTGACGAGTTCGCGGATGAGCGTGGTGTTGATGGTGGCCATTTCGCCGCCGATGATTCGGTTTTCAACCGATTTGGCGACACTGATGGCGGTGTCGACCGACAGATCTGTTTTATTGAGGATTTGTGTAACGATCCGTTTGCGATCCCACGGCAGGGTGAGTTCGGAAGAGCTGGATTCCACGAGAAGCAGGCTGGCGTCGGTGACATCGACAGCTTCCGAGGAGTCGCCGCGAACGCGGATTTTGCGGCGGGCGATTTCGCGGTGTTTGCGGTAGCGCTTGTAGGCGGCTACGACGAGGGTTTCGCCGTTTTCGGCGAGGAGAATTTCAACGAGATCCTGTACATCTTCAATCAAGGGGATGCGTTTGTCTTCTGCGTCGGGGTGAACGTAGAATTCAGACTGGGGGTTATCGAGTTGTTCAACGACATGTGCGGTGATTTTGGAGGCGAGACCTTCATTGCGAGGGGTGCCTTCTTTACGGGAAACCTCTTCCACAGAGTGGTGAATGGCCATTTCGATTTTTTTGCGACTAAAGGGAACCACCAGCCCTGAACGTTTCCGAAATCCGTCGAAAAGCACGTCTTTTATTGCAATTGATTCAGCCATAACATCTTCCCCTTTTTTAACCCTGTCGATAACCCTGTTGATAACTCAGATATGTTGTTGTTTTTCTCGCTGAGCACAGATAGAAAATTAGTCAAATAGTGCCGAGCTGTCAAATAAAACCACAACATATTGTGTTTTCTGTGTAAAGGCATGGTTTTTAGGGGTTTGGAGAAAAGGGATGTTTTGCAAGTCGACTTTTGGGTTTTTTTGGAAAACTTCCGGTTTCGAAAAGGTTGGTATTGGTTAATTGAAATCAGTTATTAGTTCCAAAAGTAGGAATTCGTTGCATGACAGCGGATCGGGGTGCGTAGTTTCGGCTCTTCTCGGATGTGCGTTTTTTCACTCGCATCAAATCATTGAGGTACCACGGATGGCAGTCGCGTCCCACGGATCTTTTCAATCATAGATTTTTACCGCGGCCCGGGAGTGCTGCGGCAATACACCGGACAAAGGAACCTGCGTTCAAGTTGTTGGTTGCTGAAAAAGAGATGAATCACAGAATCATTGACAGCAAAATCATTTTTCCAACCATTAGAAACTGATCGTAAAATCTTCCAAGCTTTAGAAGTTCAGCTCCCATGATTTTGCTGTCAATGATTCTGCCACACTCCCTTCTCTTTCTTGTTTCCGTATCTTCAGTGCATTCTGCACCTTTGTGTTCTTTGCGCCTTCGTGGTCGAATGTTTTCTATCTCAAAAATCGGCTCTTCTCGGATGTGCGTTTTTTCACTCGCATCAAATCATTGAGGTCCCAC
>CAYYYX010000082.1:0-7858 GCA_964476065.1 uncultured Verrucomicrobiota bacterium
TTGGATGCAAACTCCACCTTAGCCGGTGGCCCTAAAATCGGGGGTAAGCGCATTTCACCCGGGATTTCATTCGGTCCTCATTCCATCCAGGGCGAACGAACCTCCGTCAAACGTCACTTCGTTGAACTCCGCCTCAGTAGGGCTTTAGAACCGTTCGGCAGACTGAAACAAAGAACGGGTCCCGTTCCTACGGAACCCCCATTCTTTCTTTCAGACAGCCTTCCGGTTGCCCTCCCTCGGATCGCATCCGCTCAGATTGTCGGGTGGCGGAGCAAGCGCCACAAACGCCCGTCAAGCGCAGTCTCGCCCCGTGGCCCACCGTCCCCGTCCCTCAGCCTGCTTCATTCGTACCTCATTTTGCAGACACCGGACCGGGAACTCTCGGGCTCACGGTTCGAGCCATCGCTTCACGGGCTTCTACCTCGGACTCCCGCTAATCCCAAAACATCATGAGCTCACCCGTACGGATCACTCGCCTTCGGCTTCCTGACCGTCCGGCTTTCACTCATCATGTTCCGGGGCGGGATTCCTCGGGCTGTCCGCCAATAGGCGAACGACCCTCTGGGGGGCGGTAGGCATCTCCTCCAGCTTGCAGCGGCGGGCACATTCACGGGCATCGCAACCGCTACGCGGACCGACCAACGTCGCATAATGGCCCATTATGCGTGCGCGTTGCACGTGGGTCTTTGCTTCAGCCCGTTCATTCAACAGAAATCCTTCTGTCAGGCGCGCCTCGCTCTCACTTCGTTCGCAGGCTCCACCCTTTGCAGGTTCGCGCACTCCCACTGCGCCGGGTCTCGAAGGTAGGTTTCTCCCTGTCACACCATGCGCACTCACTCAGGGGAGAGACCCCCAGCTGCCAGTCGCGGGAGAAATTGGAGTCTCCAAGCGGAAAGCCATCTTGTCTGGTCGTGCGAAATCCCACCCGAGGGCAACGAACACACTTGTGCGAAATTCCGTCTCAAATTTTCCCGCTCCAGCCCCGTGCCTCTCCCCTCAAATTGCCTCCCAAGGGCAACACCTCACGCTTGAGCAGAACACTCAGCCCGGCCGAATATCAGGCCAATGCAAAACAGGCAATTTTCACCCCTCTCCACCCAACGCTGTCATGCTTTGTGCTGGCTCGTGTACTCGCTGCACAAACCACGCCAGCCCCTTGGTTAGTCAAGTCAAGTGGGTGGGAGGGGATCACTCCAGCGGGAGCAGACCGCCTAGCTGGAGCCTGCATTCCGGTCATGCCCAACGCAAGCGGAAGCGCAACCATCCGACTGGCGGCGCGAACCGCCCCGGCGACCTGCAGCCTATGCTACGGCGGCCCGCCCCCGCTTCCATTCACCCCTGAAAAGTTTCCTAACCCCCGCTTGAAGCCGAGGCTTCGGAGAGGTAGCCGCTGTTGCGGCCCGGCCTGCGGCCTCCCCAGCCGGGGGCAAGGTAGTCTTCCTTCAGTAGTCCCTGAACAAGCTTCATCGACATACGCCGGGCAGAAACCGCAAGCCCACACCCGCGCAAGCCCCGGCGAGACCGCGCTTCGCCGCGGCCTTCCAATGTCTGGAAGAAACCCTTCGGATTTTTCCAACCCCGCGGAACGATTTCTTCCAACGTCTGGAAACTTTGGCCGAGTTTTTTCCAACGTCTGGAAAACGGATGCCCGTTTTTTCCAACCCTTGGAGGGAATTCTTCCAACGTCTGGAAAAACGGACTCCATTTTTTCCAATGCTCGGAAAAACTGCTCGCAAAATTTCCAACGTCTGGAAAAAAGCCGCCGGATTTTTCCAACCCTCGGAAAAAGTTCTCCGAATTTTTCCAGTGCCTGGAAACATTTCTTCCAACCTCCGGAAAGCCGGGACGAAAATCTTCCAACCTTCGGATGAAATATTTCCGCCCCTCGGAAGACCGCCCGCGCCCGCGGACCGGGTTGGGGCCCCGCGCTGCGGGGTGCCGTCAACGACGCACGTGTCCCGCCATAGCCTTCGGCGACGGCGGATCGACTGACTGGAACGAGGAGTCACTTCCGTTTCAGAATGTTTCACATCCTTGGTTTCCCCCCAGAGGGACCCCCCTTCCGGCGCTGCGCGTGCGCTTCGCGCCCCCTGTTTTTCCCTGATATAACAGGGATAAAATCCTGCCGACCCTCTGTTTTTCATTGATATATCAATGGCTTGAAACAGTCTGGTCAAATTCACGCCCCTGCATTTCCCTGCTATTAACAGGGAATTGAAACCATTTGAAACAGTTGGCCCTGTCCGGAAAATTTGTGAGATTATTTTTTCGAAATGCCCCAGAAATCAAACGGGTCATCTTTGGTTAGGCCACCATTCCACGCCAAGTTTCTGTGCGGGTTTATCTTCTAATTATTAGGGGATTCAGGCACATTATGTTCATGAAAACACTGGTGCAACAGAACCCCTATTTAAGCAATTCCACGCGGCGACATGCCATGTTGGCCCAGAGCGTCCGTGAGTCTTCTGTTTTCGAGGGGGCACGCTGTTTTCACGCATCTAAGTCGCGCATTCGCGCTTCGACGAATCCGCAGAAGAAGTCCGCCAACGGCTGAGTTTCTTGTGAGCATCCGTTTATCACAGCATTGAGATAGGACGCATTTCCCGTTTTCGCTTAAGCCGCGAGCGTCGCGGCGAGGTCTTTGATTTTTTTGACCAGTTCGTCGTGTTTGAGTTCCGGTGCGATCTGCGCCAGTTCCCGAACCGCATTAACCGGATCGGGGCGCTCTTTTGTTTTGCCGGTCAACATCATGGGCATTGCGCTTTCCAGCGCCGTTTTAAACGCCTGCTTGCCGGGGCGGAAGTAGTGTTTTAAGACCACATCAACTGTTGAATGTCCGGTGACCCTCCTAACCAGCTCCATCGGCACACCGGCTGAGAGTGCCATCGTGATCCAGGTAGTGCGTAGCGAATGAAAATCCTTCACGCTGGCCTGGCGACCTGAGTCCTCGCGTTTTACCTGCGTATCTTCAATTCCGGCGTTTTTTAGAGCTTGCTGGAACCGCCATGAAAGTCCGTGGATGTTGGTGCGGTACATTTCTTCGGCCTCGGGAAAAACGTACTCGCTTATACGGTGTAGGCTCTCCAGCTCGGCGCGTAACAGTGGAAAGAGCGGTATCTCGGCAATTTCACCGGTCTTCGATGTCTTCACGGTGATGAATCCACCTTGCAGGTCGACCGACTCCCATTTCAACCGGCAACAGTCACCGCGACGCATCGCCGTGCACATGGCCGTTAAAGTCACCGGACGGCTGATCGGATCGCAGTGCTTCAGAATGGCCGTCAGTTCTTTTTGTGTGAACGGCTGGCGGTGAATTGTCTTTTTTACTTTCGTGTCACAACCGGCAAAGGGATTTCTAATGACTCCCGCATCGTGGCCAGCCCGCTCAAAGAAGCCCTTCAGTAGGTTTCGATAATCATTGTAGGTCGCGGGGGCGTATTTTTCTTCAATGCTCTGAAGCCATTCTTTGGCCATCTTCGGGGTGATTTGAGAGATGTATTCTACGGACGGGTACCTCTTTCGAATGGATTTGCTGAATTTATCCAATCGTGAGCACTGGGTTTTATCCCAGTGTTTCGTTCGTTTCTTGCGGGTGGGCAGTGCGATCCAACGGGCGGCAATCTCCGACACCGGCACTTCTTTAAGATCTGCGCCGGCCTTGAGCTCGTAGAGTTTTTCCAGATGATGCTCGGCGGATTTACGGCTGTTTGCTTCCGCAATGAGGTCTTCCAGTTTTACGTAGGCCTTCATGCGGGAGTGTTCATATGCGTTGTCCCCGCGTATTTTCAAAGACCCCGGGACAGCGCCCTTAATCTCCACGCCCAGGTTTACAACACTGGATTTCCCATTCACTGCGAACCGGCCATACCACCACTTTGACCGGAGAGTGCCGTCTTTTTTTCTCTGAATTTCTAGACTCATTTTCTACCTCCTGTGTTTTGCGTTCGAATGAAACGCCCCTATACAAAGAGGGCGAATCAAACGGCCAAACCCGTAGTTTCCCCCGTAGTCAGGCCGTGCAAGGTAGAAATAAAAAACAGCACCTTTTGCAAAGTGCTGTGAATAAAGAAGTTGAATGGTGGAGCGGAGGAGGATCGAACTCCCGACCTCCACGTTGCGAACGTGGCGCTCTACCAATTGAGCTACCGCCCCGAAAAGAAACGCTGAATATAAGGGGGAGGTTTTTTTACAGCAAGATTTAGGTTGATCTTTTATTCGCCCGCCCCCATCTTCCGCCTCCCTCAATTTTTGAGGCCCCGGTGTTTAGCTGCAGGATGGAGATCGGTACTTTGGGTTCCTGCATGTAATACATGGGGAATATCATGAAGTTTACCGAACTGGGGCTCTGCTCCGAATTACTCGAGGGAATTGCCAAACTTGGCTTTGAAACACCGACGCCTGTTCAGGCCAAGGTCATCCCATTTTTGATCGAAAACGATCGGGACGTCGTGGCGCTTGCGCAGACCGGTACCGGAAAAACCGCGGCCTTTGGCCTGCCGATTCTCGAACAGCTCGACCGCAAAAACTTTGCGCCGCAAGCGCTGATCCTCTGCCCGACCCGCGAGCTGTGTATGCAGATTGCGCGCGACCTGCAGAGTTTCGCCACCTGTATGCCGCAGACGAGCGTGCTGGCCGTTTATGGCGGAACCGATATCCGCCAACAGCTCACGGCTTTACAGCGCGGCGTGCAAGTGATTGTCGCCACACCCGGCCGCATGCTCGATGTGCTCAAGCGCAAGCGGGCCGACTTCTCGCAGATCCAGAGCGTCGTGCTCGACGAAGCCGATGAGATGCTCAATATGGGCTTCGAAGAAGACATCAAATCGATTCTTACGACCGTGCCCGACCAGGCACAGACGCTTCTTTTTTCGGCGACCATGCCGAAAGAGGTGGCCCGGATTTCTCGTAACTATATGACCGACCCGCACGAGATCACCTGTGGTTCCAAGAATGTCGGCGCAGAGAATGTGAGCCACGAAGTGGTTGTCGTGCACGCCAAAGACCGCTACCGCGCCCTGCGCCGACTCGTCGACTTCTACCCCCGCATGTACGGAATCGTTTTCTGTCGCACGCGGATGGAAACCCAGCAGGTGGCAGATCACCTCGGTAAAGACGGCTACAACGCCGAGCCGCTCCATGGCGATCTCTCCCAGCAACAGCGCGATAGCGTCATGAAGAAATTCCGGGAACGTCATCTGCAGATCCTCGTCGCCACGGACGTCGCCGCCCGTGGACTCGACGTGAACGAGCTGACGCACGTCATCAACTTTCAGCTGCCCGATGAGCTGGCTGCCTATACCCACCGGTCCGGACGGACCGGACGCGCCGGAAACAAGGGAACCTCGATTGTCATCATCCACATGCGCGAGCACCACAAGATCAACCGCCTCGAAAAAACGCTCGGCCGCAAGTTTACGCCGCGCAAGGTTCCGACTGGCAGCGACATCGCAGAAAGCCGCCTAGGCAACCTCGCCGAACGAGTGCGCGACTATGAAGGCGGGGCAGGCCTGATTGATAGCCACATGGAAAAGATGTGCGAGGTGCTCAAGGATCTCTCTAAAGAAGAGATCATCAAGCGCTTCGCCTCCATCGACCTGCATCGCATGCTCCTTTATTACCGCGACGCCCCAGATCTCAACGCCGAACCGTCGCACCGCCAGGGCGCACAGCGTCCGAACGCACAGCGTCCGAACGCGCCGCGCCGCGGTGCAGAGGGAATGAGCGTCCGCGAAAAACGCGAAGCGCATGTGCCGCGTAAAATGACCTCCGGTATGGTTGAACTCTGCATGAACGCCGGCAAGCTGAATGGCCTAACTCCGAAAAAACTGATGGCGATGGTCAACGTGGCCGATCGCGACAGCAGTGTTGAGATTGGACGCATCAACATCGTCAAAATGCAGGCTTACTTTGAAGTTCCACGGGCTGATTCGCAGAGCGTCATCGACAGTTTTTCAAAAAGTCACGTCGACTGCGAAGGCCGACAGGTCAGCGTCGCCATGGCTGGCAACAGCCGTCCGCGTCCAGAAGGCTCTCGTCCTCCGACGCGCAAAGGCCCGCCGTCCGGCGAATCCAAGCCGCATCCGAAAAAGAACCGTAATTCCAATACGAATCGTAAATTCCACGACTAGAGCATTGAACGATTGAGACGCCGCATTTGGATTTGTACAATTTTGGACGACATTTCAAATGTGAAATGCTCTAGTTTCCAAGCATTGGAAGAACAGGTCTGTCTCGAATGGCACTAAGTTAAGGAGTTTTGGAACAGGCAGGATAAAATTTTCACACAGAGAGTTCGAAGCAAACAAAGAGGTTCAGGATTATGAATCTTCATCTATCATTGCCTCATTTGATGCCCTTGTTGTTTCCCACCTTCGTTTTCTTGCTTTCCTCTGTGTGAAGATATGCCGTTGACACGGGCTTAACTTAGCGCCATTCAGGTCTGTCTCGTACGTTTAAACGTATAGAGTCTTCCAGACCTCGGAAGAGATGGGGTAAAGGTTTCAACGGCTTGAAATTAACCACACCTCATGAGGTGTGGTTAATTTTTTTAAGCCTCCTTGTTGACTTCAGGGGGATTTGGCTTGTCAGACCCCCGTGTGTTCATTATATTCTGAACACTTTGAATCAAGGAGGGGGAGCTTGCATGAGAGCGGCGCTTTCAGAGCTGGAAAAAGAGGTGGTCGATATTTTCGTCCGGATCGCCGGGGTGTTGAGTCTTCCGCGGTCGGTGGGAGAGCTCTACGGTCTTCTTTTTATTTCCCCGAAACCCCTCTGTATTGATGACTGCATGAAGAAGCTGAAGATCAGTAAAGGGTCGACCAGCCAGGGCCTAAAAATTCTCCGTTCGTTTGGGGCGATCAACACCGTCTACGTTCCGGGCGATCGCAAGGATTTCTTTGAAGCGGAGTCGGCGTTGCGCAAGGTCGTGAGCGGCTTTGTGAACGAGCAGGTGCGTCCGCATTTGGAAAACGGAAAAGAACGCATGGCCCGCATCGATCAGTTGATTGCCACCGAAGATGACGCCGAGCGGCGCGACTTTTTTACAGATCGAATTGGCCGTCTCCAGGGATGGCAAAAGCGAGCGAACTCGCTCCTTCCGTTTGCACTCAATTTTATTAAGCCTGACTAACTGGTATGGAACAAACCCTGCAATCCTTAACTTCAAATTCCTGGCTGTGTGTTCGGACACAGCCGAAGCGGGAGCATATAGCGACAGGTCAACTGGAATTGCTCGATGGGGTCGAGGTGTTTTGTCCGCGTATCCGCTTCCGGCGCAATACAAAGCGCGGGAAGGTCTGGTTTGAAGAGGCGTTGTTCCCCGGATATATTTTTGCCCGGTTTGATTTTGTGGAAATGGTCCGTGTGGTTTCTGCCGCGTATGGGGTTCGCGGACTGGTGCGTTTCCGCGGCGAGTGCGCCACGGTACCTGATTTGATGATTGAGACTCTTCGGGCCGAGCGGTTCGATGACGGGCCGATTGTGATTGAAGAGTCTGCGGTGAAAGTGGGCGACGAAGCGGTTGTGACCGAAGGTGCCCTGATGGGGTTGCCGGCTGTGATCACGCAGGTGCTTTCCGGTGGGGAGCGCGTGAAAATTTTGATGGACATGATGGGGACGGCGATTGAAGCGGAGGTCGCTGCAAGTAGTTTAGAAGCCGTTGCATAGAACGGACGGGTCGACATTGACCACTGAACACATAGTCGAAAAAAGCATGGAAGGTTTTCGCCAAAGGCGGATCGACCGAGGGCGGCAGCCCGCCCGCAGGGCGGGGAGATTGTGGAAAGTGAACTGTGGAATGTAAAATGGGCTCTTCTCGGATGTGCGTTTTTTCACTCGCATCAAATCATTGAGGTCCCAC
>CAYYYX010000083.1:0-7791 GCA_964476065.1 uncultured Verrucomicrobiota bacterium
AAAAGGTGGCGAGGATGACGAGACTCGAACTCGCAACCTCCAGCGTGACAGGCTGGCGCTCTAACCAATTGAGCTACACCCCCACCGAAGAAGTGAAGAGAATAGTCAGACCGCCTTTTAATTCAAGCGGAAAAAATCAGAACTTGATCAATGCCTGAACCGCCACTTCGAGATTGGGCTGGCGAAGGAGGCTTTCGCCGACGAGGACGGCGTCGATTCCAGCGGCGTATAGCGTGCGAATATCATCTGCCGTGCGGATTCCGCTTTCGCTGATGAGCGTGCAGTCGGCCGGTGCCAACTCGCGCAGCTTCAGCGTAGTTTCAATCTTTGTTTCAAAGGTTTTTAGATTCCGGTTGTTGATGCCGATGCATTTTGCACCCACCGCCACCGCCCGTTTCATTTCTTCTTCGGTATGTACTTCGACGAGCGGGGTCATTCCAGAACGTGTAACTAATTCTATAAAGGAGCCTAATTCCTCGTCGGTGAGTGCGGCGACAATAAGAAGAACGGCGGAGGCGCCAAGTGCTTCAGCATGAAAGATTTGACGAGGGTCGATGACGAATTCTTTGTAGAGCATCGGCAAAGTGGTTGCCGCACGAACTTCGTTCCACTGCTCTTCGCCGCCACCAAAATATTTGTTGTCCATGAGGCAAGAAATCGCCTGCGCGCCGGCGGCTTCGTAGGCGCGGGCGATTTCGGCGGGCTCAAAAGGCGTGCGGATCGCCCCCGCAGAAGGCGACTTCCGCTTGACCTCAGCAATCAACCCAACCGGCGCGTCCCGAAGGGTCGGGGTGCCTGCGACAGCGTTGAGCGCCGCGATGAAATCGGGTTTTCCAATGCTTGGAACAAAGGCATCGCAGGAGTCGCAATTGTTTCCGACGTGCGGAAGCTCTTCAACGACTTTTTCCAAGGTTTGGAAAAAGAGGGGTTGCTCAATTTCCCGCCGCTTGTTTTCGATGATTTCTGAAAGGATATCCATTAGCTCGAGGCCTCTTTTTGTTTTAGCTTTAAATACGCTTCGATGAAGGGATCGATTTTGCCGTCGATGACACCCTGGACGTTGCCAACCTGTTCATCGGTGCGATGGTCTTTGACCATGGTGTAGGGCTGCATGACGTAGGAGCGGATCTGGGAGCCCCATGCGATTTCGCCTTTGGCGCCGTAGAACTGTTCGGCCGCTTTTTTTTGTTTATCCAGTTCGTACTCATACACTTTGGCCCTGATGACCTTCATGGCCTTGGCACGGTTTTTGTGTTGCGAGCGTTCGGCTTGGCACTGGACGACGATACCGGTCGGCAAATGGACGATGCGAACGGCGGAGTCGGTGGTGTTGACGTGCTGTCCGCCCGCGCCCTGCGCGCGGTAGGTGTCGATGCGCAGGTCGCTTTCTGCAATTTCCACATCGATGTCGTCGTCGAGTTCGGCGGTGACGTCGAGGGCAACGAAGGAGGTGTGGCGGCGCGAGGCGGAGTCGAACGGGCTGATTCGAACGAGCCGGTGGACACCGCGTTCGCCTTTGAGTCGGCCGTAGGCGTAGTCGCCAGAGATCTGAAAGGAGACGCTTTTGATGCCGGCCTCTTCCCCGGGTTGGATGTCCATCACCTCGGCCTTGAAGCCGTTGCGTTCGGCGTAGCGGGTATACATGCGATAGAGGATGTCGGCCCAGTCGCACGATTCGGTGCCGCCCGCACCCGCGTGTAGCGTGAGGTAGGCATTTTTGGCATCGAGCTCGCCGCCGAGTAGCGACTGGAGTTCCAAGGTTTGGAAATTTTCTTCGCAGCCAGCGAGCATCTCTTCGATTTCTTTTTCCGCCTGAGCCCGTCCGACCTCGTCTTCGGCTTCGGCCAGCTCGAGCATGACTTCGGCATCCTCGAGCGCGACTTCGATTTTTTCAAATGGGGCGATAACCGTTTTGACGACTTTGGCGGCGGCGATGTTGGCGTTGGCCTTGGTTTGATCGTTCCAAAAAGTGGGCGCGTTGGCTTCGGTTTCGAGGCGAGCGGCTTCAGCACGTTTTTCGTCGATGCCGAGATAGCCCTGCATTTCGGTGAGACGGGCACGAACGGCAACGGTTTGTTCTTTGAGTTCTTCAAGCATGGTCTTGGTTTTTCCTTTGGATGAAAGCACCGATAAATACCGCAACACTGATGAGCAGGCAAGCCTGCGCGAAGAGGTCGCCGAAACGAGTATAGAAGGTCGGCCCGCGGGAGGCGTCTGCAGGAACGACTTCGACCACGGTGAAGCCTTCGGTGCGCGCGGGCAGAGTTTTCAAAATTTTCCCTTTGGGGTCGATCGCACAGGTGATGCCGGTATTGGTACAACGCACCATCGGCAACCGTGTCTCGACACAGCGGAAAATGGCGTTGGCCATGTGCTGCTTCGAACCGCAGTCGGGGTCGAACCACGAGTCGTTGGTCTGGTTGACCAACCAGCGGGCCCCGCGGCGCGCCGCGCGCCGGGCGAGATGCGGAAGGGTGTCTTCAAAACAGATCAGCACGGAGAAGGCACGCGAATCGCCGGGAAGGTTGAATTGCGTTGCTTCCTCTCCGGGCGTGAAGCTCGATCCGATGGGTGTAAGCGCGTTGATGAGGGGAATTTTTTCGTCAAAGGGGATGTATTCTCCAAAGAGAACGAGGTGTTGCTTATAGTAGGTTTCGAGCAGTTCGCCACGCGCATTGAAAAGCATGGATCCGTTATAGACATCGGGCTCGCCGTCCGGGCGCCAAATGGTGTCCATGCTCCCGACGAGTAAAGGCACGCCGGCTATTGTGACAATCTGCCGAACAAGGTCCGCGCTACGGGTGCTGTAGCGAACGCAATCTGGCAAGGCGGTTTCCGGCCAGACGATCAGGTCGAGATCCAGGGTGCGGCGGGCGAGATCGGTGAGCTCCTCGAGACGTGTATAACTGAGTTCGGGGTCGGCCAACTCCCAGTTTCCAACCTCTGGAATGTTCGGTTGGATGAGGGCGACCCGGACAGGGTCGCCCTCAGGAGCCTCGTCGAGCAAAACGCGCAGCCCAAAGGAAGAGGCCAGCGCGACCAAAAACAACGCGGCCATCAACTCGAGGTGAAGTCGATAGCCCGAACTTCGCAGCCCGCCTATATACTGCATAAGCGTTGCGGCACTGGCGACGTTTGCAAAAACCATCAGTGCGGAAAGCATGGGCACCCCGCCCCACGCTGCAATCTGGATGAGCGATCCCTGTGCATATTGGCTGACCCCCAGCGGATTCCACGGGAACCCGGTGACGAGGTGTGCGCGCAAATATTCCGAGGCGGCCCAGACGGCGGCCGCACCAAACATCCAGCCGATGTTTTTAAACCGGGCCATGCTGCGCCAGGCGCAGCGGCGCAAGGAAATGAAGAGGGCGAACGGGATGAAATAGAGCGCGCAGTAGAATGCGAGCGCGACGAATCCGGGCCAGCTCACATGCCGAAGCCAATAGAGAGTTCCCAGAAAAAAGACCGCGCCAGCCAACCAGCCCAAAAAGGCAGCGCGACGCGGCGCGACGCCAGCGCATGCGATGGTGAGTGGAACCAGCGCCACCCATCCGAGAAATGCGATTTCAAACGGGGGGAAGCTCAGGAACATCAAAATTCCAGAAAGCACAGCGGCGGCTATGGGGAGTATTTTTTTCATGATAAAGAACCGGCGGGTCACAAATCGATTTGCAGGACGGCAGGAGCTTGATCCCATCCGTTTTCGTTGGCGCAACGCAGCAGGACGTCGCAGATGTGGTCGAATAACTGGGTGTTCATTTGTGCGCCGCGCGGACGCAAAGCGCGGGTCAGTCGCCGAAGGCCTTTGATCCCGAGAGTGCCCTGCCCATTCGATTTTTTCCAAACATTGGAAACTTTTTCAGTCAGCAAGCGAACCGTCTGAAAAAGGATCAATTCATGGCGGTCGGGCGCGGACAGAGAAATGGCATCGAAATCGAGCACCCAGGTTTGGCCCACAGAGCTCAGATCCTGCGGTCGTAAGACGCGAGCAGAGAAGAGCGGATAGAGTTCAGGAAAGGGGTACTGGGTCGTCAGCACGTTAACCCAAGAGTCCGCGTGAAGATGGTGCGCAGGGTCATGACATAAAACCCGCTCGGCGGCTTCGGAATCGCCAATGACACAAAAGGAACGCGCCATGAGAAGCGAGAGGGATCGTTCGGGCATTCGAGGGTGTGCCTGACAGAAAACAGCCAGGCTCTCTGAAATATCCGGGGCGGCGGAGTGATCCTGAAGTTCCAAGGTTTGGAAAAGCCGCTGAATGGTCCCAGACCAGATGTGGCGGGAGGTATGTACTCGACGTTGATGCGTGTCGATCATTCGCGGCCGATCAGCCTTTCCGCTTCGTTCATGAATTGGTTCACGTCTTTAAACCGCCGATAGACGGAGGCGAAGCGGACGTAGGCCACCTCGTCGAGTTTTTCGAGTGCCTCCATCACTTTGGCCCCAATGGCCGTCGAGGGCACTTCGCGCTCATATTCTGCCTCGACCGTTGTGATGATCGTGGAGCTCATTTGCTCGATTTGCTGTGCACTGATCGGGCGCTTTTGACAGGCGATAACGAGGCTATGCATCAACTTGTCGCGGGAAAGTATTTCGCGACGACCATCGCGTTTGATCACCTGAAGGGCGGCACGCATGACTTCTTCATAGGTGGTGAAGCGATGTCCGCAATTGAGGCATAGACGGCGACGGCGAATTGCCGCTCCTTCACGGACTTCGCGGCTATCGATCACTTTATTTTCTCGATGCTCACACTTTGGACATTTCATGCACGACCTCCGGTCATTTAAATGGCAGAAGCATAGCCTTCCCGCCTAGCAAAAGGAAATGAAAACCATGAAACAAAAAACAGCCCCGGAAGACCGGGGCTGTTCGTCGAATCGCTCAAAGAACCAACTTATTTCTTCTTAGCGGCTTTCTTTTTGGCTGGGGCTTTTTTCTTCGCCGGAGCTTTCTTTTTCGCCGGAGCTTTTTTAGCGACTTTCTTCTTCGCTACTTTTTTCTTAGCGGGCGCCTTTTTCTTAGCCGGAGCTTTTTTAGCGGCTTTCTTTTTAGCGGGAGCCTTCTTGGCAGCTTTCTTTTTCGCCGGAGCTTTTTTAACGACTTTCTTCTGCGCTACTTTTTTCTTTGCCGGAGCTTTTTTCTTGGCCGGGGCTTTTTTAGCGACTTTCTTCTTCGCTACTTTTTTCACCGGGGCTTTTTTCGCCGGAGCTTTTTTCTTCGCTACTTTTTTCTTCACGACTTTCTTTTTCGCCGCTTTCTTTTTTGCTGCCATGTTCCGCCTCCTTTTTGAGCTAGGTTAACCTTAACTTGTTCGAGTTGCCGTATACGCTTGGCCTGAAGGAATCATATAACCATTAAACCTTTTCCTTGCAACAACGTTTCGTACAAACGTGCAAAAACATTACAGTCGAATTCGGCGTTCTTTTTCAATAACCCGAACTAAATTTTTCAAGGCCTCCTCTAGGTCGTCGTTGATGACTTGGTGCCGGTAGAGATTGCGGCACCTCATTTCTTCCGCGGCATTGTGCAGGCGTTTTTCAATCACCTCCGCCGTGTCGGTCGAACGGCCATCTAGGCGGCGGCGAAGTTCTTCCATCGATGGTGGCGCAATAAAAATATCTACAAACCCTTTTCGGACAGCATCTTCCGGTGGCAACTCGGCGCAGGCTTTTCGAATCTGACCCGCGCCCTGCACATCGATGTCCATGATGATGTCATGCTCGGCGGCGAGCGCCTCTTCGACCGTTTGCTTGAGCGTTCCATAGAAATTTCCATGCACTTCTGCGTGCTCTAAAAAGTCTCCGTTGCGCACGTGCTCAGAAAATTCTTCCCGGGAAAGGAAGTGATAGTTCTCATGATTTTTTTCTTCGCCGCGCGGGAGGCGTGTGGTGCAGGAAATGGAATAGGTCATGCCCTGGAATTTTTTTATCAACCGATTACACAGCGTCGACTTGCCCGCGCCCGAGGGCGCAGAGACCACGATGAGGAGGGCGTTTTTGTTTTCGATTTCCATGCGGCAAATCTTTCATACCCGTGAAATGAAGGCAACTGCGTTGCGGCGCAGAGTTTTTCAAGGGTTGGGGAAATTTTAAACGGTATAATCGCCGGGCTGAGTGAACTCGTGGATTTCCGCGCCGCGGTTTTCAATCCGATACCCTCGAATGCGCAAATATTCCGGAGTCTCTGAATCCGCGAGTTCGACATCGGTAAGCTTAACGATTTCGAACCCGTCATTTTCTACGACGCGGTCTTTCACGGTTACGCTCGCACCGGGGCAGGCATGGATAACCAGCGCGGACCGTCCGGCAAGGGTAACGTTTTCGAGGCGGATTCCTTCTCCGTCCAGAACGAGCGTCGCTTCATCGGCGATGGAGCCGCCAGAGATTTTTTCCCGAACCTCGTTGAGGGTCAGCGCGAAGGAGGGACGGAGGATGACGCGCGGACCAGGGGTGAGCGCAACGCCGCACACGAGCTCGGTGTCCGCCTCGACAACCGACATGCCGGCGGCCTTGAGGCGCATGCGTCCGGCGAGGTAGAAATCGGACTCCGCGGTGGCGGCGGATTCCGGCGGCGTGCCGTGGGTCTGTTTTGCCGCAGCATCGAGGATGTTGTTCTTGTTGGGCGAGAAACACCACTGCCGGTCGAACACCGAGACCCCGACCTTTTCTTCAGGACCGAAAAGTTTGGGCAGGTCCTGCATGAGCGTTTCTAGGCGGGTCGGTTTTTTGAAGGAGGTTTTGGTTTCGTCGGCATATTTTGGATTCACAAACTCAGCGACGATTCCCTGTGTGCGTTCGAGAAGTTGAACGTAAGAAGCCAAGCGGACCACCAGGACGTTGATATTCCCAGGGAACATGGAGTGCCCCTGCTCATTCGGCAGGTCCCCCTCCGGGCTAACGGTCGCCCGAAGCAATGGATCGAGCTGATTATATTCAACGTTAAGGGTGAACTCTTTTTCATCGCTCACGAGCTTGGCCAAGGCCCCCACGGCCTCGCCCGGCACACGATTGACCGCCAGCGAATTGAAGTCGAACCCGTGTTCGACCGAGGCGCCGATAGCGGCGGGCGCGGCATTGAATACTTGGCCGTTGGTGTCCTGAAGCAAAAGAAAGTGTTCGATGCCCTGCTCGAAAAAGCGCACCGCGAGGCCGCTGGTGTGCATGAGCATATGAATGTCGCCGTGCCCATGCGGCTTGAGCGCCAGTTGATATTTCCCGGCGAGCGCAAGGCGGCCTTCCGAGTCGGAGATCGCAGGAACGAGTTCCTGCTTCACGATATGAACCTGCTCTTCTTTCAGGCCGAACCACTGGTTGGCTTCTAGCGTGGCGATGGTTTTATCGTTTGTGTCGCCCGAGGTCATGATGACGAAGGGGACAAGGCCCGGCACACTCATCCGCGACTCAAAAGCTTTGATGCCCTGTGCGTAGTGCGCGAGATAGGAGGTGGTTTCGGTGACTTCCACGGGAATGTTGGGTTTGATGTCGGAGTAGCCTAGACGCTCCCCGAGTCCACCCGCAACCATGACGAAGGCGGTTTTTGAAGCATGCTCGATTCCAATGGCTTCGTAGCGATCGTACGCATCGTCAAGGCGGGTCAGATCCACGACATCGGGTTGCTCCGGCACAAAGCCCTCGAAGGGGTTTTTACCTTCTTTGGCTTCGGAGAGAAGTTTCCGGGCATTGGAAATATAGCCGATCACTCCGCCCGGATAGGCGTTATCAACGCGGCGCAGACTTTCTAAAAAGGCGGTCTTTTCCTCGTCGCTAGTTCCGGCCGGATCCCAGTCCG
>CAYYYX010000084.1:0-7780 GCA_964476065.1 uncultured Verrucomicrobiota bacterium
TACAGCCTCTACGCCAACGGAACCAGCACGGCTCCCGTAGCAGGAACCGACGCCAGCTATAATGGTAGCACCCCATGGATCGTCGGAACCGGAACTGCAGAGCAGAACGGAACGACCGATATGATGGGCAACGTTTTTGAGTGGATGGAAGACTCTGCGGGCGTGATTCGCGGGGGGGAGTTATAGCAATGTTGAGACGGACCTGCGTTCCTCGTCTCGCCA
This sequence comes from uncultured Verrucomicrobiota bacterium, assembly GCA_964476065.1. Lineage (GTDB taxonomy): Bacteria > Verrucomicrobiota > Kiritimatiellia > Kiritimatiellales > Tichowtungiaceae > Tichowtungia. The sequence goes on from CAYYYX010000084.1 coordinate 223, forward strand.
CGGCCTCAGTCCGTCGAATGAGGACGGCGCTGTCGGGTTCCGCCCCGTCGAAGTGGTCCCTGAGCCGGCCACGGCGCTTTCGCTCGTGCTGGGCGGCTTGGTCGTTACAGGCTACCGCCGCTTTTTCGGTCGGGTTTGATTTTTAATCCGGGTCTTTTGGGGGTCTTTTTGCAAGCTGGGCGATGAATGTCGCCCGGCTTATTTAAAACAAGCAAACAGACCTTGAAAATAAACGGGTTATCCCAGATTCTATGGAATCTAATTTAATAGGATAACCCGTTGGTTTTTTATGAGTGAACATACCGTCACCACCCTCAATCGTCCGGATCAGGATTTCGACATCAAGTTGCGCCCGTCGCGCTTTGAGGACTTTACCGGGCAGGAGAAGATCAAGGAGCGGCTCGAACTGTTTGTGCAGGCGGCGCGCGAACGCGAAGACGTGCTCGACCACGCGCTGCTTTCCGGCCCGCCGGGTCTTGGAAAAACCACGTTGGCCTACATCATTGCCAATGCGATGGGTGCAAACATCAAGTGCACCTCCGGCCCGGTCATCGACAAACCCGGTGATTTGGCCGGATTGCTGACCAGTCTCGAGCGAGGCGATGTACTGTTTATTGACGAGATTCATCGGATGCAGAAAACCGTCGAGGAATACCTTTATTCCGCGATGGAGGACTTTGTGATCGATATTGTGATCGATCAGGGGCCCAACGCCCGTTCCGTGCGGCTCAATATTGAGCCGTTCACGCTGATCGGCGCAACAACCCGCAGCGGCCTGCTTTCTGCCCCAATGCGTTCGCGCTTTGGTTTGCTCAACCGGCTCGACTATTACGATGCGGCAACCTTGCAGAAAATCATCACTCGCTCTGCACGAATCTTGAATGTCGATATTGAGCCGGGGGGCTCGCTGGAAATCGCGCGCCGTTCGCGCGGTACCCCGCGCATCGCTAACAACCTCTTGCGCCGTGCGCGCGACTACGCACAGGTGAAGGCTGATAATATCATTACGGAAGAGGTGGCCGATAAAGCACTGGCTCTTCTCGACATCGACGACAACGGGCTCGATGAAATGGACAAACGGATTCTTCAAACGATTATCGAAAAGTTTGGCGGTGGCCCGGTCGGTCTCAGTTCGATCGCGGTGTCCGTCGGCGAAGAGGCGGATACCCTTGAAGAGGTCTACGAGCCCTATCTGATCCAGGAGGGCTTTATCAAGCGCACCCCGCAGGGCCGCGTTGTCTTGCCGCGCGGATTTAAACTCTTTGGCCTTAAGCCCGACGGCTCTCAATAGGATTTATTGTGAAACCTGAAACTGGAAAACTGAAACTTGAAATCCGAAGATGGAAGCTTGGGGCGGCATGGCTTCTTGTTCTTCTTTTTCCAATGGTTGGAACCTCGGTGGAAGGCATTCAGCTGGTTTGTGATGAGCCGGTGTATAATTTTGGGCGGGTGGATCAGTCGGCGGTAATCACGAATGTTTTCACGGTGCGCAATGAGGGCGACCTTACGTATGTAAACAAATATGTTCGGACCTCTTGTAGTTGCACGAGGGGCCGGTTGATTCCCCGAATAATCGGCCCTGGAAAAACCGCGAAACTGACCGCTGTATACAAAGCGATTCGTCGAAAGGGAACTCAGAAAAAGAGCCTGAGGCTGATTCCTCTCGATTCTAATGAGCCTGCTCTCGTATTTTATATGGAAGGGTTTGTTGAACCGACCGGTGAATCCCGCTAGAACGGGCACTTAATTTTCAAGAAACAGGAGAACATCATGGCAGGGATTTTTAAAGCATACGACATTCGCGGGATCTACGGCACGGAGCTGACCGATGAGATCGCCTTCAAAATTGGACGCGCAGTGGCCACCTTTCTTAGGCCGAAAAGTTTTGTGATTGGACACGACATGCGTCCGCACTCAATACCCGTTTTTAATGCGATGGCCAAAGGGCTTACGATGCAGGGTGTCGATGTCATCAACATTGGACTGGCCTCCACGCCGATGTCCTACCACGCCAACGGCAAGCTTGGCGCGGACGGATCCGCCATTATCACCGCCTCGCACAACCCCGGCGAATGGAACGGGATGAAGATTTGCCGCGAACTGGCCATTCCGATTTCCGGCGCGACCGGCATTGCCGACATCGAACGCCTCGTGAACGAAGAGTCCTTTGATGAACCGGCCGCGACGCCCGGCACCATCACCGAATACGACATCAAGCCCGAATACTTCGAGCACGTCCGCTCGTTTGCTGAAATCGAAAAGCCGATCGATGTGTTGATCGACTACGCCAACGGCATGGGCATTCTTGAGGGCGAAGCCTTCACCGACGCGATGTTCAATATCACCCCGATGTATGATGAGCTCGACGGAACCTTCCCGAACCACGAAGCCAACCCGCTCGCTCTCGAAACGCTCGACGCCATTTCCGCCAAGCTCAAAGAGGGCAACTATGCCTTCGGAATCGCCTTCGACGGCGATGCCGACCGCGCGGGCTTCCTCGACGAAAACGGCGACAATGTTTCCATGGACATCATCACTGCACTGATTGCCAAATCACTTCTCGAAAAAGTTCCTGGCGCACCGGTCTTCTACGACCTGCGCAGTAGCTGGGCTGTTAAAGAAGTGATTGAAGAGTCCGGTGGACAGCCAATGATGAGCCGCGTGGGCCACGCCTTCATCAAGGCGCAGATGCGCGAAGCCGATGCGGTTTTCGCGGGCGAGCTGTCCGGCCACTACTACTTCAAAGACAACTACTACACCGAGAGCTCCGCACTGGCCGCCATCTATGTGGCCAATCTGCTGAGCGAAACGGGCAAGCCGCTGTCTGAACTCGTAAAGCCGATCCGCCGCTACTTCGCATCGGGTGAGATCAATTCAAAGGTCGCGGATGTCGAAGCGGTGTTTGCACGTCTCAACGAGAAATTCAGCGACGCAAAAACCTTCCAGCTCGACGGCAACTCCTACGAGTACGCCGACTGGTGGTTCAACGTCCGTTGTTCCAACACCGAGCCGCTCGTGCGCCTCAATCTCGAGGCCAAAACGCCCGAGCAGATGGCCGAAAAGCGCGACGAAGTTCTCGCGCTGATCCGCGCCTAATTTTTTGGAGTGCGGCGGCAAACGGAGTGCGACGCCGCTTTTTAAGAAGAGCGGCCTCGCGCCGTTGGCTTGCGTCCGCACTCCAGAACTTTTATGAATTTAAAACCTCTCCAGTTTGGAAATGTGAAGATCGATTTTCCGGTCGTGCTCGCACCGATGGCGGGATACACAGATGCCGCGTTTCGTTCGATCTGCAAGGAGAACGGGGCCGGGGCCTGCTACACCGAGGTGACCAGTGCCGAGGGCATTCGCCGCGACTCGCAGAAGACCTTTCAGTTTTTGAAGGTCTCCGAACTCGACCATCCGATTGCCGGGCACATTTTTGGTAAGTCGGTTGAGGCGATGGTCGAGGCCGCGCAGCATATTGAGAAGCTGGGTTGTTTCGACTGGATCGATCTCAACTGCGGCTGCCCTGTGAAAAAAGTCGTCCGCCGCGGCGCGGGTGCCGCGCTGATGAAAGAGCCGCAGGAGATCGGCGAAATTGTCCGCGCGGTCAAAAAAGCGGTTTCGCTTCCGGTCAGCGTCAAAACCCGAATCGGGTTCAGTCCCGCATTTCCGGATCATCTGACGATTGCCAAAATTGTGGAAGATGCGGGGGCGGATATGATCGCCGTGCACGGGCGACTCGCTTGCAATTTCCATAAGGGCGATGCGGACTGGGAAAAGCTAGGCGAAATCAAACAGGCGTTGAAAATTCCAGTCATTGGCAATGGCGGGGTGTTTACTCCCGAAGATGCGACCGAAATGGTACGGGTCTCGGGTGTGGACGGCGTGATGATCGGCCGAGGCGCAGTCGGCAACCCCTGGCTCTTCAGCCAAATTTCCAACCTTTGGAAAAATCAGGATGAAACAGTTCCGAGCCTTGGAAAAAAACAGCAGGCCCCGGCTCAGTCGGGTCCAGACCTTGGAAAACGGAGAGAGGTGATTGAGACGCATTTGCTTCGGCTGGTTGAGCTGACGAGTTCTACGGCAGAGGGCCGGCGGCGGAAAGCGAAATATGATCCGCTAGAGGCGGCCTGTCTGCATTTCCGCCCGCACCTTTCGCAATATCTCAAAGGGCTTCGTGGGCGTCGCGGGCTTTTGCAGGAGTTGAATAATTTGAAGACGGTCGAGGCGATCATGGGTGCGGTGGATAAAGTTTTCTCCCAAAATGTAGACGCGGTGTCCTCACCGCGTTGCGTACGCAAAGAAACGCGGTGAGGACACCGCGTCTACGAAAGAACATCATGACTGAAAAACAATTAGAATTAGGCCCGCAACCTCTCGATGAAATCATGACGTCGCTGGATCTTAAAAACCACGATCTGGTGGCGGCTTCGACAGAGGGGCTGACGCATAAGCAGGTGCAGAAGGGCCGCAAGGGCCGCCGCTTGACCCGTAACATTCAGGATAAAATCATTTCAGCGCTATCAGCAGTTTCGAGTGAATCGTACACGTGCCCGCAGCTGTTTACCTATCGGTAGATTTTGAATCCGAACCTGCGAAGTTTCTCGATTAATTCGGGGCGCGTTTCTGAGAGGGTCACCCTCGTGTTGAAAAATTCCCGGCGTACTCCGTAGCTCGAGCGAAGCGCATCAAATTTTTCCGGGGTTTCGCGTAGCGCTTTGTCGTCGGCCATAATGTCGTAGGCGGCTAGCGCGGCTTCTGCCAAAACGTCCTGGTCTGTTTTTCCGCGCGAATCAATGTTCAGCTCTGGCAGCACCAGTGCGGGCAGGAGCGGTGCTGGATCCCAGACCGGTTCGATTCCAAAAAATTGGCAGGCTTCGTGGTAGACCTGAACCGTTCCGTTCAGCTTGCCCTCCAATGAGTGGCCCGCAATATGGGCGGTGCCAATATCCGCGATGTCCAAAATCTCGGTTCGGATGCCGGGCTCCGGATTCCAGACATCGAGAACCGTGCGGGAAATAATCCCGTTTTCTTTGGCGTGGAGCAGGGCATCGGCATCCAGCACGTTTCCGCGTGAGGCATTGATGAAGATCGAGCCGCGTTTCATTTTCTCAAAGAAGCGGCAGTCGGCCATCCGAAGCGTAGGCCACGGTTTTTCCGTAATCAGCGGAACGTGCATTGTCACAATGTCGGATTGTGCCAATAGTTTTTCCAGCGGCATGAAACATAGGCATTCAACGTCAAAATCCACCCCGCCCTTCGGGCACCCCTCCCGAGAGGGGATTTCTTTTTCTCGGGCAGTTTTTAAAGAGTTCCCCTCCATTGGAGGGGTGCCCGAAGGGCGGGGTGGGTTCTTCCGAACCTCGGAAATTTCCCCCTCATTTTTTCCAAGGGTTGGAAACTCGCGTGCGGCGCGCGGCGGGTCGTTGAGTAGAACCCGCAGGCCGAGGGCCTTGGCGCGGGCGGCCACGCGGCTTCCGACCTGTCCAACACCAATAATTCCTAAGGTTTTCCCCTCTAGTCCCACACGTTTAAACGTATGGAGGTATGATAGCGCGGCCGAGATGTAGTCGGCGACGCTGGCGGCGTTGCAACCGGGGGAGGCGGTCCAGCCGATGTGATTTTTTTCCAAAGCTTGGAAGTCGATGTGTTCGAACCCTGCGGTGGCAGTGCCGACAAAACGAACGGAGGAGTCTTTGAGCAGTTCGGGGGTCACTTTGGTTTTGGAACGGATGATCAGCGCATCGGCATCTTTTAGGTGTTCCGGCCCAAGGGTTCGGTCGGGGATGACCTGGACGTCGCCGAGCGTTTCAAACGCTTCACGACCCAGCATGACAGTTTCGGCTACAACAGTTTTCATAGACAACAACGTAGTTATTTTTTGACGGGATGAACAGGATAGACGGGATTGTTTCCACATGGAGATAACGAAGCAAACGAAGGTTTTTTTCGCGAGTGCCTTCGTTTGCTTGCTTTCCTCTGTGTGACCTGCGGTATTCCGAACGTGCTTTTTGTATTCTCAAAAAGAAGTGAAGCGTCAACAATTGCAGTTGAATCGGCCTTCTGGTAAAAAGCTTTCCATGAAAACTGAAAATCCAACGGGCGGGGCAATTCTGACGCTGATTGTGGCGCAGGGTAATGCAGAACAGATTAGTGATTGGGTGGCTGAGCACCTCGAAAAAACAGTTGTCGGGCTGAAAAAGCCCGGCGGGGTCGAGACGGCTCTTGAAATCTATTTTGATGACACCACCGAGGCGGAACTTGCGGCGTGCGCGTTGGAGAATTTTTCACTCGAACGAAGAGAGAGAGGCTTCGCGGATGCGAAGCAACGACCGACGGGAGTGGCCATCCTTGGAAAAGCGGTGCGCGAATATGCGGCTGAAGAGTGGGCGGAAAGCTGGAAGAAGCATTTCAAGCCGATGGATATTGGGTCGCAATTGCGGGTCTGTCCCCCTTGGTTAGCGGGCGAGAGCGACCGGATGGAGCTGGTGATTAATCCCGGGCTGAGTTTTGGGACGGGCAATCATTTCACAACGCGGTTCTGTCTGGAGCAACTCGACCGGTTTGTGCCGCAGAGCGGCGCGAAGACGATGCTTGATATTGGAACCGGTTCCGGGATTCTGGCGATTGCTTCGGTTCGGCTGGGCGCGGAGCGGGCGCTCGGTGTGGATTTCGATGAGCTTTGCGTTGAGCAGTCGATTAAAAATGCAGAAGCCAACGGGGTGGCAGAGCAGACGGAATTTCGTCCGCACGATATCACGGACGGGTGGCCGGATGAAACCTACGATATTGTTTGCGCAAATATCTACTCATCGCTCTTGATCGACAATGCATCGACCTTGTTGCGCGTGGCGGGACGCTATTTATTTATGACCGGAATCCGCGAGGTGGAGATCGACGGGGTTGCCGATACATTCGTACAGCTCGGCGGTCGGGAAATCGTTCGTGACTGTGACGGAAAATGGGGCGGTCTGGTCTTTTCGACCCAATAAAAAATCCCTGCTCATGGAGCAGGGATTCCCGTGAATCAACCTTCGACTGATCGTTTAGTCGGCTTTCTGCCAGACATAATCAGGATTCATAATGCTGTCGTATCCGATTTCGTAATCGAAAGGCATGGGGAAGGTGAACACCTCAAAAATGCCCGCGCCTGTTCTGACGAAAGACATGAAGAATCCGTTGATGAGTCCAGCGGGAACGCCCGCAATGCCATCTGTTTTTGTGCAAACAATGGGCTGCCGGACGATTTCACCGATTCCGGTAAACGTATTAACCACTCCGCGCCAAAGCTTTGTGCTTGCGAGCTTGACGGGATCCTCAGGGTCTCCCATAAGCGATTCAGCGGCGAAGGACACCTGAGCGAGAACGACGGTTAGAAGGAAGATACCTACAACAACTACTTTGCGTGAACGGATCATGCCTAACTCCTTTCATTTAGTTAGCAATGTCTGACAAACTACATAGAAATTAATAACAGCCTGAAAGAGCGGGCACAAGAATAAAACGGCGAAGCGCCCTGCCGGCCAGGGTCATTCGGTTCTCGGTAATAAGTTGTTGTTCCAAGGGGTTATGCAAA
>CAYYYX010000085.1:0-7723 GCA_964476065.1 uncultured Verrucomicrobiota bacterium
ACGGGGTATTAATTAGTCAACGAACGCCGCACATTGCTTATCCAACGGATTCAGGGTAAGGATAAGGCGGATCCGCGCATCGCCACCGCCATCTCCTTTGGTGTTGCCCTGGTGGCCGTTTTGCTCGGCGACCTCAACATGATTGCCCCGATTCTCTCCATGTTTTTCCTCACCTCGTATGGTCTATTAAATCTTTCGGCAGGATTGGAGGGGTTGATTGAAAGCCCCTCCTGGCGACCGAAGTTCAAGGCGCATTTCGGGGTTTCACTCCTCGGGGCAATCGGCTGTTTTGCGGTGATGCTGATGATCAACTCCGGAGCGACGTTGCTTGCGATTTTGGTGACCTCGCTGGTCTTTTACCTCGTCAAGCGCCGCCGCCTGAATGCGCATTGGGCTGATATGCGCTACGGCATCCTGACCCTGCTGGTGCGCTTTGCCGTCCGGCGGCTGAGCCGGTTGAAGCCCGACGAGCGGACCTGGCGACCCAACATCCTTGCACTGAGCGGTTCGCCGAAATCGCGCTGGCATCTGGTGGAAATGGCGGGTTCGCTGGCGCAGCACAGCAGTGCGCTGACGGTGGCGAGCATCCTGCCGGTGGAAGACTGGTCGGCGGAGAAGGTTCAGAGCACCGAAGAATCATTGCGCGACTACCTGAACAAGCGCGAAGTCGATGCCATGGTGAAAATTTTCCCGTCACCGGACTTGTTGACCGGGGCCAAGGCGCTCGTGCGCGCCTACGGCTACGGCCCGCTCACGCCCAACACCATTTTGCTCGGGGAGACAAAAGACGCCGCCGGCTTCGACGACTTCGCTGAACTGATTCGGTTGATCTACCGCACTCGGCGGAATCTGATTCTCCTGCGCGACAGCGATGTCGACAGCGGCGAGGACAGCCTTTCACCCGGTGAGGGGGACATGATTGATGTCTGGTGGGGCGGGTACAAAGAAAACATCGGCCTGATTCTGACGCTGGCCTACTTAATTCGGAAGAGTCCGGTCTGGGATGCCTCGAACCTGGTGATTAAAACGATTGTCAAAAGCGGAGAGGAACGCGAAGCCACAAAAACCCGGATTGAAAGTTTCATCGAAGAGCAGCGGATTCCTGCCACGGCCGAGGTGCTGATCAGCCAGTCTCCCAATGTGTTCGAACAGATTCACGAATCGTCGGCAGAGGCAGGGCTGGTCTTTATGGGGATGCGCCCGCCGGAGGCCGATGAGTCGGTTGAGCAGTACAGCCGGTACTACGGAACCCTGATTGAGAGCACCCGTAATATGCCGCCGGTGGTTTTTGTGCTGGCCGCCGAAGCGATCGAATTTCGGAAAGTCATCGGCATCTCGCAAATGAACTAGCCGATTCGGAGTTGCGAGAGCAGAGCTTCCATATCGTCCGGAAGAGGTGCGCTAAAGTACATTCGTTCGCCCGTGTCGGGATGGGCGACCGAAAGTTTCGCGGCGTGCAGCATCTGGCGGTCGGCCTGGATCCCGCCTGCGTGTGCCCGCCCATAGAGTTTGTCACCGATCACCGGATGTTTGATATGCGCCATGTGCACGCGGATCTGGTGGGTTCGCCCGGTTTCAATCCGTACGCGAAGGAGGGCCGCGCCGACAAAGGATTCGATCACATCGTAATAGGAAACCGCAAGGCGTCCGTTGCGCACATCCGCCGCCATTTTTTTGCGATGAATCGGGTGGCGTCCGATAGTCGTTTTGATCGTCCCGCGTGCCGGGGAGGGAACGCCGCGCACAATCGCCACGTATTCTTTCTCGGTTTCACGCGCCCTAAACTGTCGCGCCAGCTCGTTCAGGGCCGCTTCGGTTTTGGCGACCACCATCACGCCGCTCGTATCTTTGTCGAGTCGATGGACAATACCAGGCCGGAGTTCGCCGCCGATGCCCGCCAAATCGGTGCAGTGATGGAGCAGGGCGTTGACTAGTGTGCCGGTTTCGTTGCCCGCCGCGGGATGCACCACCAGCCCCGCGGGCTTATTGATCAAAATCATGTGCGCATCTTCGTAGAGAATATCTAAAGGAATATCTTCCGGCAGGGTTTCGGTGGAGACCGGTTCGGGGATCGTCCACTCCACACGATCGTCTGCGCGAAGCTTGTAGTTTCGTTTGACCGATTCGCCGTTGACGGTGACGCAACCCTCTTGAATGAGTGCCTGCCAGCGCGCGCGCGAATGCTCCGGCTGCTCTTTCGCCAGCCAGGCATCCAGCCGTTTCCCTGATTTTTCTACCGTTTTTCCAAACATCGGAAACTTTTTACCATGGAGACGGGGGTGAGAGCCAAGGTTTTCCAAGGTTTGGACCTGAGGTATTCCGAAAGTTCTTTTTGTATTTCAAAAAGAAGCGACCCAAAGGGAGCGGCAAACTTTTCCGCCAGTTTTTCCAAGGGCTGGAAAAATCCGGCGGGAAAATGCGTTTGACCCCGTTCGGGGCGGATGCGACTATCCCGTTTTGTGTCCGGAACCAAGGAGTGTATGGGATATGAGTGATTGGATTGGTCATGAGTGCGGCATTGCCGCGATCCGTTTGTTGAAGCCGTTCGAGTATTACGTCGAAAAGTACGGCTCACCCTCTTTTGCGATTAACCGCCTCTATTTGCTGATGGAAAAACAGCATAATCGGGGGCAGGACGGCGCGGGTGCGGTGGTTGTTAAATTGCATACCGATCCGGGTAAACCTTTCATTTCCCGTGCGTTGGCGGCGGAGAAAGATCCCATTTCGAGTGTGCACCAGCATATGCTTTCATCGCTGGCGGACTCGCAGGCGAAAAACCCCGAGCAGGCCGACGATCCAACCTGGTTGAAGCGCAACGCAAAGTTTGCCGGCGAGTTGTTGTTGGGCCACTTGCGCTATGGAACCCGCGGGCAGGGCGGCCTTTCCTATTGCCACCCATTCCTTCGCCAGAGCAACTGGAAGAACCGCAATTTGGTACTGGCGGGCAATTTCAATCTGACCAATAACGACGAGTTATTCCAGACGCTTGTCGAGCTTGGTCAGCACCCGCGGAGTGAAAAAGACACGGTGATGGTGATGGAGAAAATTGGCCACTTCCTCGACGAGGAAAACGACCATCTGTTCCGGAAGTTCCGCAAAGAGGGGCTGTCGCGTCCGGAGATTTCTGAGAAAATTGGGGAAAACCTCAATTTATTATCGGTGCTGAGGCGCGCGGTCAAAAACTTTGATGGCGGCTATACGATGGCCGGCATCATCGGGAACGGTGACCTCTTTGTTTTGCGTGATGCGTGCGGCATTCGCCCCGGCTTCTTCTATCAGGACGAAGAATTTGTCGTGGTGGCCTCTGAACGGCCCGCCATTCAGACGGCGTTTAATGTCCCGATTGACTCTGTACAGGAAATTAAGCCGGGTCACGCGCTGATCGTTCGGAAAAATGGCGAAGTGTTCCACGAACAGATTTCCGAAGTGGGCACGGTGTCGCCCTGTTCCTTTGAGCGCATCTATTTTTCGCGCGGAACGGATAAAGATATTTACGAAGAGCGTAAACAACTGGGTCGTCAGCTCACAGAGCCCGTCCTTAAGGCCGTGGACTACGATCTCGACCACACTGTTTTTTCCTACATTCCCAACACGGCGGAAACCGCATTTATGGGGCTGATTGAAGGGGTAAAGTCGTATGTTGCCGACCGCGCAAAACACCATATTCTGACGGAGCGCAATCTCTCGCCGGAGCGGATTTCGGAGCTGATCAACTATCAGCCGCGTAACGAAAAGATTATGACGAAGGATGCGAAGCTTCGCACCTTCATCACGACCGATGCCGACCGCAAAGAACTCGTCTCGATGATCTACGATACCACCTATGGGGTGGTGAAACCGGAAGATACTCTCGTGGTGCTCGACGACTCGATTGTGCGCGGCACCACGCTGCGCGAAAGTATCCTACGAATTCTTGACCGCTTGAATCCGAAGAAAATTGTCATCGTCTCTTCTGCTCCGGAAATTCGCTACCCCGATTGCTACGGCATCGATATGTCCAAGTCGAAAGATTTTGTGGCCTTCCAAGCCGGCATCGCGCTGGTGAAAGAGACCGGTCGCGAGGCACTGCTCACAGAAATCTACGAAAAGTGCAAAGCGAGTCTGGATCTTCCGCGCGACGAAGTCGTCAACGAGGTCAAGCCGATCTTCAAGCTGTTCAAGCCGCACGAGGTCGAAGCCAAGATTGCCGAGATCCTGCGTCCTGCCGATCTCAAGGCGGAGTTCGAAGTGATCTATCAAAGCCTGAGCGGCCTGCACGCCGCCTGCCCAAATCACCTCGGCGACTGGTACTTTAGCGGGAACTACCCCACGCCCGGCGGCAACCGCGTTGTGAACCGCTCCTTCATCAACTTTATGGAAGACAGCGACGAGCGCGCCTACTGATCCGGTTTTCCAAGGATTGGAAAAATTGACAGGAAAGGTTTCAAGGTGTGGAAAAATCCGGTAGAAAAGTTCCATCCGCTGTCGCTAAAGCTATGGCGGGACAAGATGTTTGGAAAAAATAATCCGAAATTTTCCAACCTTTGGAAAAACTGAAAACGATGAGCGAGCTAAAAACCATTGAACCGCTAATCCTGACCCTGCGCGACCAGAAGGTTATTCTGGATGCCGACCTTGCCGAAGCTTACGGCGTTCAGACCCGGCGGCTTAATGAGCAGGTAAAGCGCAACATCGACCGTTTCCCCGAGGATTTCATGTTCCAACTGACGGAGACGGAGTGGAGAAACTTGATGTCGCAATTTGCGACTTCAAGTTTAGGTGAGCCGGACTCTTTAAGGTCGCAAATTGTGACCTTAAACACGGAAGAGCCTGAAAACAAAGGGGTTGGCTCGAGCCGGTCGCCAATTACGACCCCCTCTCATGGAGGGCGACGAAAGCGTCCCTTTGTGTTCACGGAGCACGGCGCGATTATGGTGGCATCGGTGCTGAACAGTCCCAGAGCGGTGGAGATGAGTGTGTTTGTGGTGCGGGCCTTTGTGCAGATACGTGAGCGGTTGGTGGCTAATGCGGAAATTCTCAAGCGGCTGGCAGAAATCGATAAAACCCTTTTGGAACACAACGATGCTCTTCAGGTAATCTGGGAACAACTTCAACCGCTACTCGCACCACCCGATCCGCCGAAAAAAGGAAAGATAGGCTTCGATGCCTGAAATAACGCTATGAAAAAAAGACCTAAATTGACCGACTTCGACCTCTTCCTTCAAGGGAAGGGAACCCACTACCGCGCCTACGAAAAGCTCGGCGCTCATCCGCTGGAAGAAAATGGCGAGGAGGGTGTGTACTTCTCCGTCTGGGCGCCGAATGCCAAGAGCGTGAGTGTGATCGGGTCGTTCAATAACTGGGAGGCCTGGGTTCATGAGATGAAGCGCATCAAGGACTCGGGCGTCTGGGAACGGTTTGTCCCCGGCGCGAAGATCGGCGATACATATAAATTTGAGATCAAAGGCGAAAACGGATTCTGGGCGCAGAAGTCTGACCCCTATGCCTTCGAGAGCGAACTTCGCCCCAATACCGCATCGGTGGTGTGCGATCTTTCCAGCTATGAATGGAACGATGCCGAGTGGGTTGCAAAGCGCGAGACGACCGACTGGCAAAAAAGCCCGGTTAGCATTTATGAACTACACCCCGGTTCGTGGAAACGCATGCCGGAAGAGGGCAACCGATGGCTCACTTACCGTGAAATGGCCGATCAATTGGTTTCGTATGTCAAGGAAATGGGCCATACCCATATTGAGCTTCTGCCGATCACCGAACATCCATTCGATGGCTCGTGGGGCTATCAAGCCACCGGTTACTATGCACCCACCTCACGCTTCGGGTCGCCCAACGATTTCCGCTATTTTGTCGACCGCTGCCATCAGGAAGGCCTCGGCGTCATCCTCGACTGGGTTCCCGCTCATTTTCCGAAAGATGCGCACGGTCTCGGCTACTTCGATGGCACCCATCTTTACGAACACTCCGACCCGCGTCAGGGCGAGCACATGGACTGGGGGACACTGATCCCCAATTTTGGTCGCAACGAAGTCAGTGGCTTCCTGCTTTCAAGCGCCGTCTTCTGGGCCGAGGAATATCACCTCGACGGCCTGCGCGTCGACGCCGTCGCTAGCATGCTGTATCTCGACTACTCCCGCGAAGAAGGCCAATGGATTCCGAATCAGTACGGCGGTCGCGAAAACCTTGAAGCGGTTGAGTTCCTCAAGCATTTCAACAGCCTCCTGCACACCGAGTATCCCGGCTTCCTTACTTTCGCCGAAGAGTCTACCGCCTTCCCGCAGGTTTCCCACCCACTCGAGAACGGCGGCCTCGGCTTTGATTTTAAGTGGAATATGGGATGGATGAACGACACGCTCGACTACTTCAGCAAAGATCCTGTTCACCGTAAATATCACCAGGGCGATCTCACCTTCTCGATGGTTTATGCCTTTAGCGAAAATTTCATTCTGCCATTCTCGCACGATGAAGTCGTCCACGGTAAAGCCTCCATGCTCGATAAGATGCCCGGCGATACGTGGCAGAAATTTGCTAACATGCGTCTGCTTTACAGCTACATGTTCACCCATCCAGGCAAAAAGCTTCTCTTCATGGGTTGCGAAATCGGGCAGTGGAAAGAGTGGGACTCCGAAAACAGTATCGACTGGAACCTCCTCGACTACGAGCCGCACCACAAGCTGCAAACACTCGTCAAGGCTCTGAACAAACTCTACACCTCCGAACCCGCGCTCTACGGAATCGAGGCCTCCTGGGAAGGGTTCGATTGGATCGACTTTCAGGATTCCGAAAACTCCGTCGTTTCCTACCTCCGCAAAGGAGAAGACTCCAACGATGTCATCGCCGTTGCGCTCAACCTCACGCCCACAACCCGTGAAGGATATCGCGTTGGATTGCCAGCCGCCGGCGAGTGGGAAGTTGTTCTCAACACCGATGCCGACACCTACGGAGGCTCCGAAGCCGGTCCGAAAGAGGGCGTTGTTCTCGATGCTCATCACCTCCCGTGGCACGGCAAAGAGTACTCCCTTCAACTCGACCTTCCGCCTCTCGGCGCACTGGTCCTTAAGAGAAAATAGGGCGGGAAGAGGGGGCAGAGGCACAGAGGCGACAGGTATCCGAGTCGTCACGCGGTTCCGCCGGAGGTCCTTCAGCAGATGCGCGAATTGTGGGAGCTTTATGCTGACTGATCGGCAATGAATTTGTCGATAGCGACTTTGGCTTCATCCAAATCGGAGTAGCGAACGATTTTCATAGATGGATTGCCGGAGAGCATGGCCGAGAGGCGGGTGTTCCCGCTTTCATCAAATAGGCAGAGGATCGGTTTGCCTGCCGCCTCGGCTTGACCCAGTTCGTAGCCCACACCCAGTGAAGGGGCGGAGACTTCGGCGATGACGGCATCGCAGGCGTTGAGCCAGTTCATGTCGCGCTCATAAATTTCCGGGTCGGTCAGGTTTTCTTCGCCATGCGTGGAGAGGTCAGCGCCGCAAATGTGTTCGGTGAGCACTTCAGCTTGGGTTTGGATGTGAGTGATCAGATCGAAGTAGGTTCTGGCATAGTCGCGTCCGCCGCGGATGGAGCCTGCAAAGTAGATTTTCATGACCGGAACGCTACGGCATTTTTCCAAACATTGGAAGAAGGCTGAGCCTTCACCCATAAAATTTTCCAAGCATTGGAAAAAGCGGGTTCATCTCGGATTTGCGTTTATAGGAACAACTCATGTCCCACGGATGAAGAG
>CAYYYX010000086.1:0-7640 GCA_964476065.1 uncultured Verrucomicrobiota bacterium
GGCATTGCTCACAGAACTCTTTCCATCCTGCCAATTTCATCCGATCACCTGCCTGCACTAAGCACCCCTTTTTTTTCTCATCCTCACCACGATCATCACTCCAAAAATGGCAATTCGCCGAATTTTTACACTAGAAGCGCAATCCTTTTTCCAACCTTTGGAAAAACTCCACCGACTTTACTTTGCTGGTTTGGAAAAGCAAGAGCGCGGTGCACAGGTTCACTGCTTCCTGATGAGTCACTTTTCACGAGGTAGGGAACTATTTTCCTGCGATAAATCCGCCGATGGCGGAAAGGAGTCCGCGCTCATCGCGCGCAGCTACAGTTCTGACGGCGTCGAACCAGCGTATCGTGCAGATACTCAGAGGAGGAAATCAGCAACAGGAAATAGCCCATCAGTTCAACACCCTCTTCCACAATCGTTTTAACCGGACGATACGTCTCGCTACCCAACAGCTCTTTCCAGAACCCCCCATATCCGAACAGGCGGGAAAAAACAATCAACACCAACAACCCGCTCAAGAAGATTCCAAAACTCGGGTGACGAACAAACTCCACCAGAGAGGCGACGATCTCCCGGAAATGGCGCATAGAATAGAATGCAAGAAAGACCAGAACCAGCGTCACTAGGAACTTCCATGTGTGGCGGCAGATCAGCACATCCAGAAAATAGTCCGACTCTCGAATGAACAGACAAAAAAGAAAACTGGCGACCACAACCGCAAAGGGTTCGCTTTTTTTATCCAGCCTCCCGGCAAAAAGGAACAGAAGAGCCGCGCTCAATGCGAAAACGGTTTCTAAAATCTCAACGGGGCCGACCTCGTCATAGAAGGCTGTGCCGTACTCAACCGCTCCCCACAGCATTCCAAGGGCAAGTGCGCCCAGCAAAACGGCATAAAGAAGAACCCGCAAAACGAGTCCAATAAAAAATCTAGCCGAAGGCGGTTCAAATAATTCTGATTTCATAAAACCAATTTCTCTTTTTTAGCCGCTCTATTTCAAGATAAAATCACTTCATCGACGGCCCGCGAGTGTTTAATTATTGGTTTACCTCTATTTAAAACAAATCCGATCAATCCAGTCGTTAAATGCATCGGAGCCGGAGAGCATTTCAATTTCCACGCGCAGATAAATCACGGGCAGGTCGCAGCGGTCGATGCGCGGAAAGCGGACGGCATCTTTTTCGGTGGTCACAATCAGCTCGGCCCCGGCGCTCACCGCCTGATTGATGGTTTCAATAATCTCCTGCTGTGTGTAGCGATGGTGGTCGGCATAGCGCGCGGTATGCACAATGTCGGCGCCGAGGTTCCGAACCCCGTTCTCGAACCCTTCGGGCACAGCAATCCCGGAAATCGTCGCCACCTTGCGACCCCGAATGGCATCCAGGCCGAGCTGCTCGCGTGTGTAGAGGTTTTTCAGGTATTTCGAGCTGTGACGGCATTCCGAAATCTCGGCGTGCTCATTGAGCTCGCGCAGCTTGGCTTTGAGCTCCGGCGCACCCTCCGGCGGGCATTTCGTGATAAAAATGAACCCGGCCCGCTTCAGGTTGCGCATCGGCTCGCGCAGGAGGCCGCGGGGCAGAACGTTGCCGTACCCAAAGGGGTTCGTGTAGTCAACGAGCACAATGTCCAGTCGCTGATGAATTTTGAGATACTGAAAGCCATCGTCGAGCACCAGCGTGTCGCATCCCAGTTTGCGGATCGCATATTTCCCGGCTTTGACACGGTCTTTATCCACAATCACCGCAACCTCAGGCAGATTGGAGGCCAACATAAACGGCTCGTCTCCGGCCAGATCCGAATTGAGCAACAGGCGCTCGCCATCGGACACCACGCGCGGAAGCCTCTCTTCTTTTTTCAGAATCTTTTCTAACCACGGTGTTTTGCGGCTTTTATACCCTCGGCTCAAAATTGCAACCTTGCGCCCTTTCGCCTGCATCGAACGGGCAAAGGTTTCCACGATCGGCGTTTTTCCGGTTCCGCCAACCGTGAGGTTCCCCACGCTGATCACTTGGCAACCTAATGTGCTCGCGCGAACAATGCGGTGCCTAAACAGCAACAGACGAAATTGAACGAGGACATAAAACAGCCACGACAGCGCCCTGAGAAAACCGCGAAGAAGTCCGGCCCGTTTGCCGGACACTTTCCCAGAAATCACATGTAATAGCCGCTCCTCGATCCGCTCATTCGGTTTGTTCGGCATAAAAACTCCTTTTAACCGCAGAATATCGAACAAGGAATATCGAACTCCGAAGTTTGGAAATTTTTTTCCCACGTCGACATTCTGCGGTTCCGTGTTCGTTATTCGGCATTCTCTAGTTCCAACACTTCGCTGACGCCCCGCGCCCCGGTCAAATAGAGGCTCACATGGTCGTGGCCCGCCCCCGTCAACGTCGTTTCGAACGCGTTTCGCGCGTGGCCCGGACTGTTACAATCCGCGCTCAGGTGTGCAAGAAAAAGATGCAACAGCCCCTCCCCGGCAATCTCCGCAACCAATCCCGCTGCGGCCCGATTCGAAAGATGCCCCTGATTACTCAAAATCCGTTGCTTCAAACTCCATGGACGGGCCGCCGCATGCACAAGTTCTTCGTCATGGTTGGCCTCCAGCACAACGATCTGACACGCCCGTAGCTTTTCACGAAGCAAATTCGTCACGATCCCCACATCCGTTACCACCCCCACCGACTGGGTTCCAGAGCGCAACACAAACCCGACTGGCTCATACGCATCATGCGGCACCGAAAAGGGCTCCACGCAAAAATCTCCAATTTCAAAGGCTGATCCCGTGGTGAACTGAAGGCACGTCACCTCGCTGCCCTGCTTCGTCGCGCGAATCCCCGCCAGCGTTCCGGCATTAGCATACACCGAAATCCCGTGCTTCTTCTGTAAAACCCGTAACCCCGCAATATGGTCGCCGTGTTCATGGGTCACACAAATCGCATCGAGATCTTCCACCCGCTCCCCAATTTCTGCGAGGCGCTCCGTCGTTTTCTTTGCGGAGAGCCCCGCATCAATCAAAATACGGGTCGTCCCGGCTGAAATAAACGTGCAGTTCCCGGAGCTGCCACTGGCTAATACGCAAAGCTTCATTGTAAACTCGATGTTTTGTGCTAGAAAGTTAAGCTTCGAATTGTCGAACAGGTTAACGAATTTGTAAATCATGAATCCGGCAAAGCCGAGAGGAACAAAAAAACGTCTCCCTCGCAGAAGCGCAGAGACCGCAGAGGGTTTGTGATTTAGAAAGATATTCTCCGCGAACTCTGCGCCTCTGCGAGGAATAATCACTCCTGAATGGTAAAACATACCGCGCAAAAAAGTGCACTTTAGATATGATCGAACAATCTCTAGGTTTAGTTCAGCAGCAGCGGATGGAGCAATCGCTCACGCCGCAAATGCTTCAGTCCCTGAAAATCCTTCAGGTCCCGATTCTCGACCTCCAGTTGATGGTTCGCGAAGAAATGGATCAAAACCCCACACTCGAGCGCGAGGCCTCCGACGTGGAAGAGGTGACCGACTTCGAGGAAGCCGCCCGCGAGGAACTGCGTGAAGAACGCGAAATCGGGGAACTCACCGAACTCGCCGAGTGGGATGCAGCTTTTCAAAAGAATCAGGTCGTTAGCTCGAAAGTCGCTGAGGACAAACATCAGTTCATGATGGATTCCATCTCCAGCGTCGAATCCCTGCAGGAACATCTGATCGACCAAATTTCGATGGCCGGATTCGACACCCACGAACGCGGCATCGCCGAAGTCCTCATTGGAAGCATCGACGACGATGGCTATCTTCAACTCGACCTCGACGGCATCATCGGCTCCACCCCCGAATTTCCCGAAGAACTCTTTGAGCGTATCATTACCGTCATTCAGGGGTTCGACCCCATCGGCGTCGGCGCACGATCTCTCCAAGAATGCCTGCTCATTCAGCTGCGTCATCAAGGCCGTGGCGACTCCCCCGAAGCCCTCCTCGTGCGGGACCATCTCGACCATCTAGCCAACCACCGCTACGAGCAGATTGCCGCCGCCATGCGCCTCCCGCTCGACCGGATTAAAGAACTCTCCAAATCCATTGCCGACCTCGACCCCAAGCCGGGACATAACTTCACCGCCGAACGCACGGAATACATCATTCCCGAGATCTCCGTCGAAAAGCGCGATGGAATCTGGGCCGTCACCCAGAATAAGAGCCCCTACCCGCGGCTCTTTATCAGCATGAAATATCTCCAGCTGCTCAAAGACAAAACCACCGCCGTTGAAACCCGCAAATATATCCGCGAGAAAATTGCCAAAAGCAAATTTTTCATCCGCAGCATCGATCAGCGGCAAGACACCATCTACCGCATCGCCACCGAAATCATCCGCGTCCAAGAAGGGTTCCTAGAAAAAGGAGTCGGCGGCCTCAAACCCCTCACCATGAAGCGGGTGGCCGACATCATCGAAGTCCACGAAACCACCGTCAGCCGCGCCTGCAACGGCAAATACATGGCCACGCCGCAGGGAACATTCGAATTTAGATATTTCTTCACCACCGGCGTCGTGCAAGCCGACGGACGCATCATTTCCAATGCCGCCATCAAAAATACCCTCGCCGAAATCGTCAGCGCCGAAGACAAAAAGAAACCACTCTCCGACCAGAAAATCGGCGACGCCCTCAGCGAGCAGGGACTCGACATTGCCCGCCGCACCGTCGCCAAATACCGCGAACAACTTAAAATCCTCCCCGCCCGCCTCCGGCGCCAAACGTAGCCATTGACGATTTTTGATTGGGGAATTTACCCATAAACACATCCATAAATATCCATATTTTTATTGAGTAGAAGTATTTATGGGTATATACGGGTGGATATATGGATACTCCAGAGTTCAAGTTAACACAGGTCGAACTAAAGCTAATTGCTGAAATTGACGAGTTCAAGGGCAGGTGGCAGGCGCTGACCACTCTCGCACCAGAGCAGTTATCCACCTTACGCAAGGTGGCCACAGTCGAGTCCATTGCATCGTCCACCCGAATTGAAGGGGTTAAACTATCGGATCGAGAAGTGGAAGAGCTTCTCTCCGGTCTGAAAATCAGGAGTCTTCACTCCCGAGATGAAGAAGAAGTGGCAGGCTATGCCGAGTGCATGGAGACCGTCTTTCGATCCTATGACGATATTGCTTTCGATGAAAACCACATCAAACAGCTTCATCAAATCCTCCTGAAATATTCATCGAAAGATATCCGGCACCGGGGTGAATATAAAAAACTCAATAACCATGTTGAAGCGTTCGACCAAACAGGAAAAAGCGTCGGGGTTGTTTTTGAAACCGCATCTCCTTTTGACACGCCCGGGAAAATGACGGAATTGATGGAGTGGTTTTCTGAGGAATGGAGAGATCGCCCATCCCACCCGCTGCTAATCATCGCTGTGTTTACCGTCCATTTCCTAGCCATTCATCCATTTCAGGATGGGAATGGGCGGCTTTCGCGTATTTTGACGACACTCCTACTCCTAAAAGCAGGGTACGGATATGTTCTCTACAGCTCGCTTGAGCGAATTATCGAAGAAAACAAGGACCGGTACTACCTCTCTCTGCGCCGGACACAAAAAACCATCTGTAGCGACAACAGCACGGTAATGGAATGGACGCTTTTCTTCCTTCGCTCTTTACGGAAACAGGTCGCAGGGCTGGAAAAGAAACTGGAACGTGAAAGCCGACTCGCACAGCTCGCCCCACTGGATCAGACGCTCCTGCTGACTACGCGTGAACGAGGCACGCTAACGGTTCAACAAGCGACACAATTGACCGGGGGAAACCGCAACACCATCAAACAACATCTCCGCAAACTCGTCCAGCAGGGGCTTCTCCATCGAGAAGGCACAGGAAAAGGCTCTTGGTATCGCCCCGCCTGATTCACGGAAGCGAAGCATTGAAGACTTCCAAGATTACTGACCCCAAAGACCCAAAGAAACAAAACGGTTCGCCCCACCTTTTCCAACCCCCTGTCACGCCGTATTAAAAAGAAGGCGGATGGAAAAAAGAAAATCCAGACGCGCAACCACGCATCTGAATTTACCAATCGCCCTCTAGAATTAAATCAGGGGGCCTTATCCTTTGTCAGAATCTTGCCTGTATTTTTGGGTATGCTGTTACTTCCCATAGTACAAATCATAAATTTGTCCCCATGCATAAGCACTGCGCTCGTAACCTTCTTATCTTTGCTGGTTATGGGTTTGAACTTCGCCTCATCAAGATCCAACCCAGCTTACTCGCATAATGCGGTCAAGGGCTTTGCTCTCATTTTGCGAATTATCAACTCTTGATCGCATTATGCGATCAGATGAAAAAATCGACCCATTCTGATGAGTACGAAATTGTGCTCAAAAAGCTGACTCAAATACGCAAAGCCGCCAGCTTCACCCAGCAGCAATTGGCGGATGTACTCAATCGGAAACAATCGTTCGTCTGGCGGATTGAACACGGAGAGCGGCGGCTGGACGGGGTGGAATTCTTCTGGGTCTGCAAAGCTCTCGGACAGGATGCCAAAGCAGTTTATGCCGAACTGGCAGATGCGTTTCAAGCGGTGCAACCCCCGCGCTAAACCCACCCTTTTTCCCTTTTCGCGATCCTTTCGCGTATTTAGCGGTCAACCCTCTTCTGCATCACAGACCCCCAATTTTTTATGCCCGCTAAATACGCGAAAATGACGCGAAAGCGGATGACCAATGAATAAAAAGGTTCATGAATTCTCTGACTTCCTCGGAGGTTTGCCATTCCTTGCATCATTGCTGGCGCTATACGCCAGCCTCTTTCGGCCTTTGGCCTCAGGTCTCTAGCAAAAGCGGTTGTGAAAAATCTTTGACTCATTCGTGAAATTCGCGATCCAAACCTCTTTATTGCCCCCTCGTTCCGTGCTAGTTGTTCTTCGCATCAAGCGACAGGGAGACGAACAAATATGACCGCACTAAAAGAAGAAGTAATGACGCTGGTTCAAAGCTTGCCAGATAGCACAACGCTGGACGACATTCTGGCCGAACTCTACTTCAAAGCGCAAGTCGATGAAGGGCTTCGAGAACTGGACAATGGAAAAGGCATTCCACACGAAGTCGTTGAGCAGAGAATGTCCAAATGGTTGCCCGCATAATTTGGTCGCCTCGCGCGGCGAATCAACTGGAAGGAATCTGCGAATACATCGCCGAGGACTCACCCGCTTATGCTCAAATTTTTGCACAAAAGATCCTCTCGATTGTAAAATCCATTCCTTCTTTTCCACAGGCCGGACGGGTCGTTCCTGAATACGGAAATGAAGCACTCCGCGAGAAAATATATAACAACTACCGGATCGTTTACCGTATTCATAAGAACCGCATTGAGATTGCCGCCCTATGCCATGGCGCACGATTGATCTCCAATGCTCTGCCACCACTCAACTGAGCACTCAGCAGCTGGACGGGGTGGAGTTCTTCTGGGTCTGCAAAGCTCTCGGACAGGATGCAAAAGCAGTTTATGCCGAACTGGCAGATGCCTTTATTAGCTGTAAGTAATCCATTTTCCAACGTGTCAGGCCGTAGCCTTGGTGAAGGCTGATGTCTGGAACTTTTAGACCCATTTTTTCGGCTCTTCTCGGATGTGCGTTTTTTCACTCGCATCAAATCATTGAGGTCCCA
>CAYYYX010000087.1:0-7530 GCA_964476065.1 uncultured Verrucomicrobiota bacterium
TTCAAATTTAACTCAACAGCAACTAAACTACGGCTATTATTGGCAGAATCATTGACAGCAGACCTGAGGTATTCCGAAAGTGCTTTTTGTATTTCAAAAAGAAGCGGAGCGGCAATCATTTTTTTCGGTGCACCGGGTTTTAACAATTCTGTCGTCAAATGATTCTGTCATCTTATCCATTCCGGCTGCGGGCCATGCTTAACCTCCCTCCCATTAAAGGGGGACGGTGTCATTGGATAGTCCAGGTCGAATCTGCTGGACGGGCGGTCCATAATTCACTTCCACTAAATTCGACATTATTTATTCTCCAGAAATCTACGGCCCTTTTCGGTCAATCGGTATTTTTGCAGGCGGCTGGTTGGTTTATCCGGAATAGTCGGTTCAATGAACCCTTCCTCCAGCGCTGGATGCAAATAATTTTCACGGAATGTAGGACGGTGGCTCAAACCCAGCTTCATCCGAAGCTCCTTCGGAGGAAATTCGCCTGCCTGAAGAACCAAAAGCAACCGAATCACCGGCTCCGCCGACTGGGTCGGTGACTGGGTCGGTGACTGGGTCGGTGACGGGGTCACACCCACGCCTCGATGATCCATATTCTCCTGTAAGAGAACAGGTAAGCGAACCAAATAACTGGTGCGATCATCATCCGTCTCAAACTCCGGCGGGGGCGATCCATTGGCTTCCATATTACGAAGGATCTTCGGAATCCCGGTCGAACGCCCCTCCGTCAAATCCAGCTCCTTCAAAAAATCCCCAAGACGGCGGTTCCGGTACCGGCGACTCACCGCACGCCCAACCCGAAGATCCTCCATGCGAATCGACCGGTCGGGGCCGGGAAAACTCAGAATCACTAAATCCTCAGGAGTAATACGCACCTCCACCGGCTCCCTGATTTCATACGACCGGTGATACACCGCATTCACCATCGCCTCTTCCACCGCCGCATAGGGAAAATTCCAGACCCTCTCCGCTTCCGCGCGGTCAGGATGCTTAATCACAATTTCCTTCAAATAGTTGCGCTGAATATAGTCCAGAGCCTCACGCGTCATCCGCGCCAGCGGGCCGCAAAACGTCTTCTCCTCAAACCGGTCGCCTCCGGCGCCGTCCGGAAACCAAACCACATCAATCTGCGTCGCCGGGAAAAAACGCCGCGGATCATCATTAAAAAACAGCAGCCCCGCATTCTTCGGAAACACAGCTTCCGCCGGGCCGCCGACAATATTCATCTGCCGTCCCAGCGCCTCCGGCGAAAGCGACTGCACCTCCTCGGCCAGCTCGCTTCCCACCTCCCGCAAAAACTCCTCAATCAGGCGCAGTGATAAATCATTCAGCGAGGCCTGCTGATTATAGCGGTCATCAAACGGCACCGTCGCCGCCAGCCCGATCAGCTCCTGCTCATCCGCTCCCGTCGCCCGCACCGTGCTTGAATGCCGGCGAATGTAATAACCCCAATCATTACTGGTTTGCGAAAGGCTCCTTTTCGCCTTGTACGGACGAGTCTCCCCTCCCGGCACCCAGATCACAAAAATCCATTTCCCGTCCACCTCACATGGCGCGGAAAGCGGATGCACCCTCGGCTGAATCGCGGAATACCCAAGGTTCAGCAGTTCCTTCTGGATTGCATCGAGCGTATCGGGATCAAGACCAACGGGCGGCAGCACCGGACGACCGTTCTCCTCCGCCACGCCGATCACAATGTAGCCGCCACCGAGATTGTGAAAATCGTTCGCAAACGCACAAATGGAATGCAGTACCGCCTCCGGATTCCAGCCTTGCTTGTACTCCAGCCGTTCCCACTCCACCGACTTCCCGCCCAGCACATCGTCTATCGAAATCGGCAACCTCAAACTATTCATCGGTTCACTCATATTCTGCCCTCAATCTTTCACCGCGAAACACGCGAAACAGCGCGAAAAACAACTGCCTTTCCAACCATTGGAAATCCCAAAAACATCATTTTATAGGACCCCGGCCCCGGCAGCACCCTATCGCGTGATTTAAGGAACCGTCAAGGGGGACGGTGTCATTGGATAGTCCAGGTCGAATCTGCTGGACGGGCGGTCCCAGAATTTGTCGAGTGCGGGGTTGTAGGTGTAGATGCCAATCTGGTTCGCCTCCGGTTGAAAGACCATGGTTCGCAGCCATGATTCTCCCCCGTTATTACGGCCCTGATAGTCGCTCAAAATCTGGTGGACCGGGTTGCCATGATCTCCGGCGGAGGTAAGAACCGCCTCTCCACCGAAGTGACCGCAGAGAACCATGAAAATGTTCTGGTGCTTCTTGACGAACTTTTGCCACATCTGCTCGCCGTTGTTGCCTTTGATTTTCAGCCGACCGGTGGTTCTCGTCTTATTTGGCAACAGGTAGGCGTGCGTCAGGACAATGACACGGTGGTCAGGATGGCCGGCAACGATGACGTTCGCCCAATCCAGCACGTCGTCGCGCGGGTTGTACTCAAGTGCTACAACAAGAAACTTCAGCCCAGAGGCCTCGAAGTGGTACCAGGAATTGTCATGGCGATCCGGATCGAAGGTGCCGCCAAACTCGCGCTGTTCTGCGAATTTTTCGCGAGGAAAGTATTTGTTGAATTGCGTGGTCCGGTTGACGGCAATATTGCAGCCATACTTATTGTCCGCCTTCTCGTAGCCCATGTCATGATTTCCCAGGCACATGCAGTAGGGCACATTCCCGTCCAAAATCGACATGGCTTCCTGGGCGATGGCCCATTCCTCGGGGGCGTCCGTCTGCACGACATCTCCTTCGTGGGCTAGAAAGGCGATATTGAGTCGCTCCTGATTGTCGCGAACCCATTCCGTTTGCGCAAAGAAGTAGCGCCGCAAGTCTCCATTGCCCCACTTGGCAGATAGCTTGTGCCGTGTGTCGGCGTAGAACTGGGTGTCAGGCAAAACCACGATGGTGAAAGGCTCCGCGGTCTGGGCTAAAGGCTCCGCAGCCCTCCCCTTCTGCATCGTCGCGCAGCCGATCAGCACGGTGACCATTGCTAGGGTAAGTATCTTTCTCATGTCAAATTTCCTTTCGTTGGAGAACGTCCAAGGCCTGGGTTAGGCGTATCGAGCCCAATCTGCAATCGAGCGAAGCAACCAGGGACAGTCACCTGTTATTTATAGTTATTCATAGTTATTCAAGGCGAAATAATTACCGTCTACTGCGTCAATAGAAACAACTCACTGGCGGCGAGCAGGAAAATACCCGAGCCGTATTGCGTCGAGTCTGTTTCTTTGACCATACCGGGGCCGCCGCCCGGAGGCTGATTCCATGTGACGGCGCCCTCTTCGTTTACAACCGAGGCCAGTGCCGCCCACCCATTCTTTGCAACGGGTAGAAAACGTTCGCGATCCAGAATCCCGTTATTTATCCCCCAGGCGATTCCATAGGTAAAAAATCCGGTTCCGCTGCTTTCCCGTACATTGTATTGCTCTGGATCATCCAGATTGGGTCGCCAGAACCCATCGATCTGTTGACGCGCCGCCAGCGACTCCGCCATTTGAATATACAATGCCTTATAGCGGGCATAACTGCCGTGATCCGCCGGAAGGTGCTTCAGAACTCGAGTCACTCCGCCAAAAGCCCACCCGTTGCCCCGGGACCACAACACTTTTTTCCCGTTCCTTGTTTTGTGAGGTTTCATACGTGCGTCCCGATAGAACAGGCCCGCATCGGGATCAAAGATTTCTTCATGCACATCCCAAAAGCAGGCATCCATCCAGTTCACATATTTTTCATCCCCCGTCATCTGATACAACATCGCGAGCGCCGGAGGTGCGGTAAACAGCCCATCCACAAAGCGACGTCCCGCGTTTTCAAAGTACCATTCCCCGGGTTCAGACACAGGGGTTGTTTTTTTGTTTGGATTATTGAGAAAGTCAATCGACGGCTGAATCATAGATTCGTTCTCTGTCGCTTGATAACATCCATACCAGATCTGGCCGCAAATCAGCGGATAGGCCCCGCTCTCATACTCCCCGCCTGCGTTTTCCTTTATCCGCCAGGAAACCTGCTTCCCCCACTCCATGCAATCATCCAGATAGGCACGATCCGACGTGCTTTCATACATGGCCATCAGTCCCGCATAATACGTGCCGCGAACCCAATGCTGATTCTTGAACCGGAGCCCTTGCTTGATTTGATGCGTGCGCACCCGATCGGCCAACGCTTTTACCGTACTCTTCTCCAAACCGGCTTCGCCATAACAGACCGTCCAACCTGCCAACACCGCAATAACCCACCATTTTTTCATATCAAATTTCCTTTCTTGGCGAACGGGTGCCTTCTCTTCCGGCAAATACTGCCAAGGATGCACCCTCCATTTAAACCCGTTTTTCATCAACCAGATTCCTTGCATCTCTACAGCAACAACGACGCTGAATTTTTTTATTTAATCCTTCTCAATCTTCAGGCGGATGAACTGCTGGTCTTTTCCAAGGGTTGGAACTTTATGGGTAACCGCTTCCCAAACATTGGAAAAACCAGCCGCGCCGACGAATTCCAGCCCATTGGTTTTCCAGGGGTCAGAAACCAGGTTGGTGGTCAGCTGGAAGGCGCTCATTCCGCAGAGCCGCTCATTCCACATCAGCATGGGTTCCTCTAAAAATGACTGCGTTTTCTGTATATCGTAAAACGATCGGAAAAACAAGATATATAGCTACACTTCTGTCCAAAACAGAATGTCGAAACGCACCATTGAGCCTGCAAACAAAGCTCGATATGACCTTTCTCTGGTTCGAGGTTCAGTTTTGGTCAGAAGAACCGCAGAACACCGAACAAGGAATTTTGAATGTAGAAGGCTCTCATTTACTTCAAAATTCGTTATTCGTTGCCGTTCGCGTTGCTCACTGCTTCCTCTGGAAGCCTCTGCGCGAATACGCTTGTGTTCGATATTCGATATTCAACGACTGGCCAAATTTATTTTGGACAGTCGTGATATAGCTAAACAAATACCCATTTGGTTTTTTATCCCTTATTTACCAGGGAATGCTCCGCTGGCCAGCCCTTTGCTGCCCGGGGCAAAAGGTCTGGATATTTCAGGAATGAGAGGACTGAATTTTGCAATTACAGGCGCATATTCCGGATTGCCAGCAAGGTTGGTGTGTTCGTCCGGGTCTACGTTATGGTCGTATAATTCTTCTGATCCATCCGCATAGCGAATGAAACGCCAGCGTGAGTCACGCAGAGCAAAGTTGCCCGGACCGTGAGAGGTAAGAACGGGCTTGCGCTGTTTTGATGCGTTGCCATTTTTCATCAATCCAGTTAGCGACCGCCCTTCAAGGTGCGCCGGTTTGGCTAGGCCGGCAAGATCACATAAGGTCGGATAGATATCGATCATTCCGACGGGGACATCTACTTTTCGAGGACGACCATTTTTCGGTGCCTTAATGATCATCGGCACCTGTGCGGTGGCCTCCCAAAGGGTACGCTTTTTCCATAGGTTTTTGCGTCCGAGCTGAACACCATGGTCACTTAAGAATACAATAATGGTATTCTCTTCAAGCCCTTCTTCTTTCAGAGCATCCAGTAGCAGCCCGACACAATAGTCCGTGTGACTGACACAGGCGCGATACGCCTGGCGATAGCTTGAGGTCAGGTTGCTCTCATGGATCCAGTTACCGTATTTTTGCTGACCGTCGTAGCTCACATGTTTAAGAGCGTATGGCGAGATGTCCTTCATGTCCTCGCTCTGATCCTCCAGTGGTGGAATGGAGTCAATGGGGTGCATGTCAAACCAGCGTTGCGGTGCGTATAGCGGGGCGTGTGGGCTCATGAAGCCCGCTGCAATAAAAAATGGTTTGTCCGACTCTTTTGATGCCCGGATCAGTTCTATCGTTTTTTGCGCAATTTTGTAATCGTCTGTTTCAGGCTCTTCAAGGAATGGACCCCAGTCAAAAAATTTGTGAGTTCCAAATTTTGGGTCATGAATCTTCTTTTCAGGGAAGGGACCAAAGCCGCCGAACCAGCCATAGTTATTTTCAAATGCTTTAGGGTCAGCCCGTGTATGATATATTTTCCCGGCATTTTTTGTTGAATAGCCATTATTACGGAATAGCAGTGGAAGCGAAACCAAATCCGCATATTCAGGAACCTCATCGTATCGTGGGTCCAGGCTATAAAGACCGCTGTTATGAGGATAGAGTCCCGTCAATAGACTATTGCGAGATGGACCGCATATCGGTGCCTGACAATACGCTTTACTGAATACCGTTGACTGCTGAGCCAGACGATCTAGATTCGGAGTTACTGCTGTTTTATCGCCCATAAAACCCAAATCAGTATTCAGGTCGTCGGCCATGATAAAGAGAATGTTCGGTTGTTTTTCGGCGGTAGCCGAAAAACAAAACATGAAACAGATCAGGGCAACGGCAATCACCGAAGGTAGGGCTCGATCGCCGAGCGAGCCGCACCCAGTCACCGTCCGGACAGCCCGGCGGTCTGTCCCTACCTCTCTCGCGAATGAGACCGTCGTGAGTGCCAATACTGTAAATAGTTTCTTCATTGTTCTCCCTTTTAATTACTTTTATAGCTATCGGTAGAGTAGCCGCGGGGGTTTAACCCCGAAGCCCTCGTCAAACCGCACTTAGAGATTTCCACTATACGGCTTTCCCGAAGCCGGTGGCGCTTTAATCAAAAGATGCTGCGCATCCCGTGCCGCAAAAGCCCTCGCCTGCATCTCCCGCACGTGTCGCGCCGTAGCTTTACGAAAGGCGGATCCCCAGCGCATCCGTATTCGTGCTGCGCCCCGTCCGCCCGTATTCCACTTCTACTAAATTCGGCATAGTTTCTCCAATTATCACATCCTCGGGGTCAGGGGTTCGAATCCCTCCCCGTGTCTCCCCATGAAACGATTAGCACTCAAAAGTGAAACGATTATGAAACGATTACCCCACCGTACATCATAGTTTTTACCGTCTTTCGCAGTTGTTCGGAAATTCCGAACAACTGAATCTTCAACCAATTCGCCTTCCTCAAACACATGCTTAATATGCTCACTGATTGTCGCCTTCGACTTTTGGAACAGCTCGCACAAATGCGCCTGCGTCAGCCAGACCGTCTCCTCCTCCAGCCGAACATCCAGTCGGATCTCTCCACCCGGATTCTGGCAGATCAAAATTTCAGATTCATTTTTCATTTCAAAACCTTACCTGACCACAAAACCAACTTCATTTTTGACCGCGACCGCCGAAGGCAGAGGCCGGCCTGCCAGAGGCAGAACGGCAACGACCACCGGGAGTGGCAATCACTCGAATGGACACGAATCTCATTTGCCACAAAAAGCACAAGAACCCACAAAAACAAACTTCATGTTTATTGCCCGCTAAACACGCGAATTTGCGCGAAAAACAGCCTTTCCAAACCTTGAAAAATCCTCGGCGCATTCTTCCAACCATTGGAAAAAATTCTTCCAAGCATTGGAAATCCTACCGATCAATTGACAACCGTCAACCTTCATCCCCGGTCGCCCCGCAGGGTCATTCGGTTCTCGGTAATAAGTTGTTGTTCCAAGGGGTTATGCAAAAA
>CAYYYX010000088.1:0-6882 GCA_964476065.1 uncultured Verrucomicrobiota bacterium
CGCGACCGAATGGGCGCTCCAATCGAATACGACGCGCTTCACCGTGGCTACTATTACACCGAGCCAACCTTTATGCTACCCGCCGTCCAGATGAACGAAGGGGAACTGGCCGCCCTGCTGATGGGCTCTAAGGTGCTTGAACAGTTCAAGGGCACTCCGATGGCTGAAAAGCTGACCGCGGTCTTTGATAAGCTCTCTGCCCTGCTCCCCGACAACATTACCGTGCGTCCTGAAGAGCTGTTTACCCGCTTCAGCTTTACCGCCCCGCCCGCCATGCCGATTTCTTCCAATGTTTGGAAAAAAGTTGTCCAAGGGTTGGAAAACCGTCAGATGCTAGAAATTTGTTACCGCAGCTGGCGCGGTGACAAGACATCCCGCGTGGCTCCCGTCCATCTGGCTAACCTGCAGGGTGACTGGTATCTCTTCGTTCAATACGAAGGGTTCGATAATTTCCGGCAGATCGCTCTCGCTCGGATTCAGAACATTAAACTGCTCCGCAAGAAAGCGGATATCCAAGGTCGCTTCGATGCCAAAAAGGAACTCGCCGATACGTTTTCCAAGTTTTCCGGAGACAACAAACCGTTTCGTGTGACGGTTCAGTTCGACCCCGAAATTGCCGACGCTGTCCTTGAGCGGCAATGGCACCCGAAACAGGAAGTCAAAACCCTCAAAGACGGGCGGGTCGAAATCAGCTTTGATGCCAAAGGCGATATTGAAATCAAACGCTGGGTGATGGCCTTCGGACGCTACGCAAAAGTCAAAAGCCCCAAATGGCTGAAAGATAAAATCACCGAAGAAGCCCGCGCCATGCTCGTGTAAGGAAATGATGCCGCCCGCCCCTGAAAACAACGAACACACTGGGCCCTTAAGGCATTTCATCCCATACATTTGAATGTATGGGACAATGTATTTCATAATACCTTGTTATAAAACAAGTTATGCTGTTTATACTTTGTAATATCCCGTACATTCAAATGTATGGGATAAAACCACCTACACATCCAACGGTTGAAAAAAGCGGCACATCGAAGTCGTTGATTTTACATCCGCCCTCGCAAAAAGGCGGCGGCGCGACAGGAGGGTTGATAAATTTCCTTCTGTTTTTCCAATGTTTGGAAGGGTTTAGGCGAAAAGTTCCAAGGGTTAGAAACTTCGGTCTTTTTCCGGCGGGCGGGTTCGGTAAGATGGGCAGTCGAACGCCATGAAAAACATTCCTTTCTGCCATCTGCATTTTCACACGGAGTACAGCCTGCTGGATAGCGCCTGCAAGGTCGCCCAGGCTGTGCAAACGGCGAAGGATCTAGGGCAGGATTATCTGGCGATCACCGACCACGGAAATCTCTATGGTGCGGTGGCGTTTTATAAGAAGGCTCTCGCGGCGGGCATCAAACCGATTATCGGTTGCGAGGTGTACATCGCCCGCAACGGGATGGACGAGAAAACCTCGCAGGCGGACAATCTCCATCTCGTCCTGCTGGCCGAAACTCAAGAGGGCTACGAAAACCTGATGCACCTGGTGTCGCTCAGCCACCTCGAAGGTTTTTATTATAAGCCGCGCATCGACAAAAATCTGCTTCGGCAATACAGCAAGGGGCTGATCGGGCTCTCCGCCTGCCTGAAAGGCGAAGTGACCGAGGCCTGTGCGCAAGGCGCTGTCGATAAGGCCGTCGAGCTGGCCAATGAATATTCGGACATCCTCGGGGCAAATAACTTCTTCCTGGAGATTCAGGATCACGGCCTGCCGGAGCAGAAAGAGGCCAATAAGCATCTTCTCGACGTGGCGAAACTCACGGGCCTGCCGCTGGTGGCAACGAATGATGTTCATTATCTCCGCCAGGAAGATCATGAAGCGCACGATGTGCTGATCTGTCTACAGCAAGGAAACCTGCTCGCAGACACCAACCGGATGAGCTATTCGGGCGACCAGTTTTACATGAAAAGTGGCGCAGAAATGGAGCGCCTCTTTCCCAATCAACCGGATGCGCTGGCCAACACGGTTGAAATTGCCCGCCGCTGTAATGTGGAGTTCGAGTTCGACCTGCCTGCGGAGCGTCTTCATTTCCCAACCTTTTTCCCGCTTCCAGAAGGAGTCAGCAAAGAAGACCATTTGATGGAAGTTGGGAAGCGCGGCCTCGAAAAGCTCTATAAACTGGCCGATTTTGATCACCCCGTCGACGACCTCGGCGAGCGGGTGAAGAAGCAGTACGAATACGAAGTGGGGATCATCAAGAAAACCAACTACGTGAACTACTTCCTCGTGGTCGCCGACTTCATTCAATGGGCCAAAGACAACGGCATTCCCGTTGGACCGGGTCGCGGCTCGGGCGCAGGGTCCATTCTGGCGTACGCGCTGGGCATCACCGCGATCGACCCGCTGCAATATAACCTGATTTTTGAGCGGTTCCTCAACCCCGACCGCGTCTCCCCGCCCGACTTCGATATCGACTTCTGCCCGACCCGACGACAAGACGTCATCAAATACGTGCGTGATAAATACGGCGAGGACTGCGTTGCGCAGATCATCACCTTCGGAACCCTCGGCGCCAAAACACTGATGCGCGACATCGGCCGCGTACTGAATCTCCAGCTTTCGGAATGCGATAAAATCGCCAAGCTGATTCCAGATGCTCCGAAAATCACCCTGCAAAAGGCGCAGGAGCAGAGTCCCGATTTTAAACGCGCTTGCGAACACGATGAGACGGCT
Organism: uncultured Verrucomicrobiota bacterium; assembly: GCA_964476065.1. GTDB lineage: Bacteria > Verrucomicrobiota > Kiritimatiellia > Kiritimatiellales > Tichowtungiaceae > Tichowtungia. Next base: position 2,705 of record CAYYYX010000088.1, read on the forward strand.
CGACAAATCATGAAATATGCCCCGACGCTGGAGGGGCTTCCGCGCCACACCGGGGTCCACGCCGCCGGAGTGGTGATCGGAGAAAAACCGCTCATCGAAATTATTCCGCTGACCAAGGAGCGCAAAGAGGGGCTAACGCTAGTTCAGTTTGAAAAGGGGCCAACCGAGGAAATCGGCCTTCTGAAAATGGACTTCCTCGGGTTGAAAAACCTGACGATCATTCAAGAAGCCATCGCACATATCGAAAAAAACCACGGCGTAAAGCTCGATGCGATGGAGCTGCCGCTCGACGATCCCAAAACATTCGAGCTGTTCTGCCGCGGCGATACCTCCGGTGTGTTCCAGCTGGAAAGCCCCGGCATGCGCGATACGCTCCGACAGGTTGCACCCGACTGCATCGAAGACATCATCGCCATTCTCGCGCTCTACCGCCCGGGGCCGATGCAGTTTATTCCCGACTACATCAAGCGCAAGCATGGTCGGGAAAAAGTGATCTACGACCACCCGATTCTGGAGCCGATTCTTAAAGAAACCAACGGGATCATTGTCTACCAGGAACAGATTCAGCAGGCCGCGCGCGACCTCGCGGGATTCTCACTGGGCGAAGGGGATATCCTGCGCCGCGCCATGGGCAAGAAAAAGGCAGATGTCATGGCGCAGCAGCGCGGCAAGTTTGTCGAGGGCTGCGCCCGGGTCAACAAGATCCCCAAGGCCAAGGCAGAGAAAATTTTTAAGAACATCGAGAAATTCGCAGAATACGGGTTTAACAAATCGCACTCCACGGCCTACGGATTCGTCTCGTTCCAAACCGCCTACCTCAAGGCCAACTATCCCGAAGAGTTCATGGCGGCCCTGCTTTCCTGCGAAATGAGCAACACCGACAAGCTCCCTGTTTTTCTCGCGGAAACCCGCGAAATGGGCATCGAAATCCGCCCGCCAAGCGTCAACGAAAGTATCGCCCGCTTCCGACCGGTCAAAGGCGCAATCCTCTTTGGAATGGTCGGGATCAAAAACGTCGGAGCGGGTGCCGTGGAAAGCCTCGTCACCGAACGCGAAGCCAACGGCCCCTACAGAGGCTTGGTCGACTTCTGCCAGCGCGTGGACGGGCGCGAAGCAAACCGCAAGACACTCGAAAGCCTCATCCAATGCGGCGCGTTCGACTTTTCCGAGATCCACCGCGCGCGTCTATTTGGCGGCATCGAAACCGCGCTCGGCCGCGCCGCCGAAACCGCCAAAGACCGTGACAGCGGACAACGCTCCATGTTCGACCTCATGGGCGGCGACGAACAAAAAAGTGATAGCGACGACGAACTACCCGAAGCCCAGCCCTGGCACGAAAACGAAATGCTTTCGGCTGAAAAAGAACTCATCGGTTTTTACATTTCCGGGCACCCGCTGGCTCAGCACGAATGGACGCTCGACACTTTCGCCCTGCAGCGCATTGGCAAACTGGAAGAAATTGAAGACGAAACGCTCGTCCGAATCGGCGGCCTCGTGGATCAATACCAGAAAGTCTTCACCAAGAAAGATCAGCGCCCCTACGCCCGTTTCTGCCTCGAAGGAATCGATGGATCCCTCAACGTCGTCGTCTGGCCGGACGACTTCCAACGGCTGGAGTCCCTCCTCGAAGATGGCGCCGCCGTCATGATCGGCGGGAAACTGGTTCACGACTTCCGCGACGAACACGAGATACAGGTGATCGAGATGATCCCGTTAACCGATGCAAACCGAACCTTCACCAAGCGGCTTGGGTTGCGCCTCACCGAACCCGCCGTGACCGACGCGCACCTGGAAGAGGTGAAGACGATTTTACGCCAACACCAAGGGGATACCCCCGTCACCTTCTACGTCCTGCTCGACTCCGGCGAAAAGATACGCATCAAAACGCACCGCGAAAACTTTGTCACCGTCACACGCGAACTCGTTCTCGAGCTCGAACACCTGATCGGCGAAGACGATGTCTACACCGAAGTGAACCCCAAACCGACCCTCCGCGAACCTACCAAACGGAAGTGGCAAAAGAGAGCAGGCTGAGCCTGCACCCTTCTTTTTTTCCAAGCATTGGACCTGAGGTATTCCGAACGTGCTTTTGGTATTTCAAAAAGAAGCGCCCAAAAAGGGAGCGATAAACTTGTAACTCTCCACGGGAAAACAGAAACTCTGTCCCCTGAACTTTCTTATGAAACACCGTCCCAAACATGTTGTTGAATATCTCCTGCTACGCGGGTTGGTAGGACTCGTGAACCTTCTGCCGCTCCGAGCGGGACTGGCTCTCGGCTGGCTGATCGGCGTATTTTTCTTTTTCGGGCTCCGTTTCCGCGCAGCGGAAGCACAGCGGCGACTCGCACTCGTGTTTGGCGTCCGCTTTACCGAAAAAGAGCGGAAACGCATCGCATGGCATTCCTTCCGGAACATCTGCTTCAACGCCATCGAAGTCGCACGGTTCAAAAAACTCACGCCTGAGCAAATAAAGCGGATGCCACTCGATAGCGCCATTGATCAGGTTCACCAGCGTTACAAAGAAAACGGCCCGCTCATCGTCGCAACCGCGCACATGGGCAACTGGGACCTGGGTGGCGTGGCGGCCAAGCTGGACGGCATGCCCATCTTTTCCATCGCTCGGCGGCAGAAGAACCCGCTGACCGACGACCTTCTCAATCAAATGCGCAATGCCACCGGCATGGATGTGGTTCTGAACGATTCACGGATTTTACAAAATGTAGTACGTCGGCTCAAAAAAGGTGAAGTGCTCGCGATCCTGCCGGATGTGCGATCGAAAGAATCCGATCTCACCATCGACTTTCTCAATGGGCAGGCCCGCCTCGGAGCCGGAACCGCCATCTTTGCCCAAATGGCCAAATGCCCCGTGGTCCCCGTGGTCGTTCTCCGCAAAGGATGGACCCAGCACGAAGCCAAAGTATTTGATCCCATTTTTCCGAATCCTGATGCGGACAAAAAAGAAGATCGCGAGCGGATCATGCGGCAACTGATTTCTATCTTTGACGCAGAAATTCAGGCCAACCCGGAACAGTACTTCTGGTTCAACAAGCGCTGGGTGCTCGACCCTGTTCGGGTCGTGGAGTAGTGGAGGATGGGAGTGGTGGAGTATTGAAAGCCCCTCCCTTTTCCTAAAGCCTACGGCCTAAAGTCTAACGCCTTTTCTTAAAAGAACAGGTAGCGGGTTGCGGCAATCGCGACAACCACGATTAAAAGCCAGCGGATAAATGGCGCACCGCGCTTGGCCGCCTCATGAGTCGCCACCCATGCGCCGAGCATGTTCCCCGCCGCCAGCGTCAGCCCCAGATCCCAGCGCACCAGATCGTTCATCACAAAAATTGCCAGCGCGGGCACCGTGTAGCAAAACGCGATCAACAGCTTCACGGCATTGCCGCGCACCAGATCGAGCCCCGCCGCCAGCACCAGTGCCGTCAAAAGAAAAACGCCAACCCCAAGCTGAACGTAGCCGCCATAGATGCCGACCAAGAAAAAGGAAATCATCTGAACCGGCCCCGCCCCTTTTGCCTCCCGCGTAGCGTTGCCCTCCAACCAGCGGGCGGGATTCAGAAAAAGAGGAACCAGCGTCAAGGCCATGCAGACGCCAATCGAGCGGCGAAGCATTTCCCCGCTCACCTGCCCGGCAATCAATGCGCCGAGAACCCCGCCGACAATCGCGGGAAGAATAATGCCGAGGTGCGGGCGGATCTGAAGCTTGCCCTGCTTTTTAAATCGTCCGACCGCCAGCGCGGTCTGGAAAAGAATCGCGATTCGATTCGTTCCATTTGCAACACCCAGCGGAAGCCCCGCCAGATTCAACACCGCCAGCGAGATCACCGACCCCGCCCCCGCCAGCGTATTAATAAACCCGGCCATAAATCCGGCCAAAACTAAAAGAGGATATATCCAGAACTCCATGGCGGGGAGAATGGATTATTGGCGTGTTGGATTACAGGAGGAATGGAAATAAAACACCGAAAGAAAGGCGGTAGCGAGGCAGAACCGGACTGGAGATACTTCCATCATCACGCCCAGCGAGATCAATGCCATTCCTGACTGGATTGTTCTGCTAGATATCGGCGCGACTCTGACAGCTCTCGGTCTGGTGATAACCGCAACTATAATAACAATGCGGGGTATCAAGTTGACGCAAGTGGCCCCTGCATATAGATTTGCAGCATGCA
>CAYYYX010000089.1:0-6736 GCA_964476065.1 uncultured Verrucomicrobiota bacterium
CGCGAACGATGGCGGGAATGATTTCGCCAGCCTTTTCGACGATGACGCGGTCGCCGACGCGAATGTCTTTGCGCTGAATCTCATCTTCATTGTGAAGCGTGGCGCGTTTAACGACGGTTCCGGCGAGCTGGACGGGTTCGAGTTCGGCAACGGGAGTTAAAACCCCAGTGCGTCCGATCTGGATCGTAATCTCGCGTAGTGTGGTCTCGGCCTGCTCGGGGGCATATTTATAGGCAGTGGCCCAGTGGGGGAATTTGGCGGTTCCGCCGAGCTCTGCGTAGCGGGAGCGGTCATCAATTTTGATAACGGCTCCGTCGATTTCGTATTCAAAGTCGTCGCGCTGACTGTCGAGCTGTTCGATTTCTTTCCAAAGTTCGGAACCGGTCTGGCAGGTCGGAGTAAAGGGTGCGGTTTTGAAGCCGAAGGTTTTGAGAGTGTCGAGCAGTTCGCGGTGGGTGGCGAACGATAAGCCGTCGAGCTGACCGGTGGCGTAGAAGACAATGTCGAGCGGGCGTTTGGCCACTTCGCGCGGGTCGAGCAGTTTCATGGAGCCGGCGCAGGCGTTGCGCGGATTGGCGAAGGCGTCGAGGCCGGCATCTTGCCGCTGCTCGTTCAGTGCTGCAAAACCGCTACGGGTCATATAAACCTCGCCGCGCACTTCAAAGATGGCGGGTGGGTTTTCGGTGTTCAGGCGAAGGGGAAAGCTGGGGATGGTTTTGAGATTGGCGGAGACATCGTCGCCGCGTTCGCCGTCACCGCGTGTGAGCGCTTGCACAAAGGTTCCATTTTCGTAGCGCACAGAGATGGAGATGCCATCGATCTTCGGCTCGAGAATGAAGGGGCCACCGTGTTTTGTGGCGTACTCTAGAACTTCTTTTTCGGTGAATTGGTTGCCTAGCGACATCATCGGCACGGCATGCGCGGCATTTTTAAATCCCTTGATTGGTTCGCCGCCGACGCGCTGTGTCGGGGAGTTGGGATCGGCCAGTTCTGGGAACTGTTTTTCGAGGTCGGTCAGGCGACGGAGCATCAGGTCGAATTCGCGGTCGGAGATTTCGGGGGCGGCATCGACGTAATACAGACGGTTGTGCTGTTCGATTGCCGTGCGCAGTTTTTGGGTTTCTTTCCGTGCGTCGGTGCTGTTTAATGGGTTGCTCATAGAAAAGGAAATTATCACGGGGCAAAGGGGGAATGGAAGAGTGGAATATGGGAATGGTGGATTGATGGAAGAAAAACTCCAGACAGACCTTTCTGAAATGCTTTTCTCCGGTTTTTCGGAGTCCGCAGTGTTCTTGTATTCCAGCGTTCCAACATTCCAATATTCCAGACGGGAGTCCGATCTATGAAAATTAAATTCTGGAAGATGCACGGCGCGCAGAACGATTTCGTTCTGTTTGATGACCGGAGCGGACAGTTCCCGGTCGATGACCGGGATTTTATTTCCTATATCGCCGCGCGTCATTCCGGCATTGGTGCCGAGGGCGTGATTCTGATTCAGACGTCTGCTGAGGCAGATTTTTTCATGAAGTTTTTCAATCCGGACGGTGGCGAAGCCGAAATGTGCGGGAACGGCGCGCGTTGTGTCGCGCGCCTGGCCTGTGAACTCGGGATGACCGGAAAGAGCATGACGATTGAAACGGGGGCGGGCCAGATTCGCGCAGCCGTGTTGCCGAAGGGAGTGCGTCTTTGGATGACAGCCCCAGCGGATTGGAAACTCAAAGGGTCTCTCGATCTAGAGGGAACGAGCCTGACATACGGCTTTGTGAACACGGGAGTTCCGCATGCCGTGATGCGGACGGGTGACCTGCGCGATGTCGATGTGCAGGCGGTCGGGTCAGCGGTGCGCCGTCATCGTGACTTCGCACCGGCGGGTACGAATGTGAGTTTTATGCAGGTTTTGTCGGCGGACGATTTGGATGTGCGTACCTATGAGCGAGGGGTCGAAGCGGAAACGCCGGCCTGTGGGACGGGGGTAACGGCCTGCGGCTTGATTTCCGCGAAGAATGGCTGGGTGAACTTACCCGTCAATGTACACACGCTCAGTGGAGATGTTCTTGTCGTTGATGGTGAGCTGACGGAAGAGAGTGCGCGCAACGTGACGCTGACGGGCCCGGCCGAGCATGTTTTTGAGGGAATGATTGAATACAAGGGAACCGCAGAATATTGAACAAGGAATAATGAGTGTTGAAGGCTGGCAGGGGATACTTCGAAGTTCGAAATTCCTTGTTCGTTATTCGATATTCCTCCGAAGGAGAAGTTATGGCAATTGAAGTGGGCAAAAAAGCACCTGCCTTTACCTTGGCGGGAAGCGATGGAAAGAAACATTCGCTGAAAGATTATGCGGGTAAAACGGTAGTGATCTATTTTTATCCGCGGGACAACACGCCCGGATGTACTAAAGAAGCCTGCGGCTTTCGTGACCTTCAGTCGAAGTTGAAGAATCTCAATGCGGTGGTGCTGGGTGTCAGCAAGGACAGTCTGGCGTCGCACGATAAATTTGTCGGCCTATTCGATCTTTCGTTTGTGTTGCTGTCCGATCCCGACACGAAGGTGATGGCGAAGTACGGCGCATTTGGCGAAAAGATGCACTATGGAAAACTTATTATTGGAACAACGCGCACGACAACCATCATCGGGCCGGACGGGAAAGTTTCCAAGCATTGGAAAAAGGTTCCGAACGCAGAGGCGCATCCCGCAAAGGTGTTGGAGTTTTTAGAAAGTTAACTTGGAGTGCGACGATAGAAGGTATTCCGTATCGCCGCTTTTGACTCAGTTAAGTTAGATTTGAGAGCAGGGGCTAACGCGGTGATACGCTTCGCTTATATCACCGCACTCCAAAAGGAGAAATGAAGTCCAAAAAGGGGAGTTTATGGAAACTGGATTTTCTTTAGGGTCGAATATGGGCGGGCGCTTGCGCCTGCTCAGTCAGGCAAAAACGCTTCTTTTGATGGATCCTGCGGTGCAGTTCGTCGATCAGTCTTCGGCGTATGAAACCGAGCCGGTGGATGTGGAAGAAGAGTACCGCGCACTAAAATTTCTCAACTCGGTACTGATTGTCGAAAGTCCTCATACGGCGGAGGAGTGGTTGCCGAAGGTTAAAAAAATTGAAAATACACTTCACCGGCTGCGTAGCGAAGATCGCAATGCGCCGCGTACGATCGATATCGACATTCTATTTACGGCCGATGAAGTGGTGGATAGCGATTTGCTGCAGATTCCTCACCCTCGCTGGGCGGAGCGGCGCTTTGTGGTGGAGCCGCTGGCCGAGGTGCGCCCCGATCTGACTCTTCCGGGATCACCGGATTCGGTGCGGAAAATTCTTGAACGGATGCCCGCTAGCGACGATGTTCGCCTTTTCACGGAAAAGTGGTAACTTTTCCGTGAAAAGAGTTCAAAGTGAGCTTTATCTAGCATTGGATCGCGGATATATAACTCAGGAACAATTTGATGCGGCGTATCAATTGGCCGGTGAAGCAAAGGCCGCAGTAGCTGGCTTTATTCATTATCTTAAAAATAATCCCAAACCCTGAACAGAGAACTCTGAACTGAGAACTGATCATATGAAATGGACAGCCCAAAAAATTAAAGCCCTGAAGGGTGAACAGAAGATTACATCGTTAACGGCGTATGACACGCTCAGCGCGTGTTATGCCGATGAGGCGGGGATTCTGCTGATTCTCGTTGGGGATTCGCTGGCGATGACCGTTCTGGGTTATGAGACGACGCTGCCGGTCACCATGGATGAAATGGTGCATCACACCGCCGCCGTCTCGCGCGGTGTTCAGAACGGACTGGTGGTGGCCGACATGCCCTTTATGTCCTATCAAGGCACCACGGAGCATGCGATGGAGAATGCGGGTCGCTTCATCAAAGAAGCCGGAGCTGATGCTGTGAAAATAGAAGGCGGAGCCTTGCGCGTATCTTTAGTGGAGAAGCTCGTTGCCAATGGGATTCCGGTGTTGGGTCATATCGGTTTGACGCCCCAGAGCGTCAAAGAAACCGGCGGCTTTAAAATGCAGGGCAAGACCGATGAGGCCGCACGCCAGCTGATGGACGATGCAACGGCGCTTGAACAGGCCGGAGCGTTTGCATTGGTGCTCGAATGCGTGCCGGCTGAACTGGCGCAGAAGATTACGGCCTCAGTGAAGATTCCAACCATTGGAATCGGCGCCGGTCCGCATTGTGATGGGCAGATCCTGGTCTTCACCGATGTGCTCGGGATGGGGCAGGGGCATATCCCCGGCTTCGTTAAAAAGTTTGCCGACCTGAAACCGCAGATTCAGCAGGCTCTTTCCGCGTACAAAACCGAAGTGGAGCAGGGCGATTTCCCCTCATGAAAATTCTCCGCACCCCCAAAGAGATGCAACAGGCCGCGCAGGCACTGCGCCGTGAAGGAAGAACCATCGGTTTTGTACCGACGATGGGCTTTCTACACGAGGGCCATCTTTCGCTGATGAAGATTGCGCGCGAACGCTGCGATGTGGTGGTTGCCAGTGTTTTTGTGAATCCGACGCAGTTCGGACCGAATGAAGATCTTGAGGCTTATCCGCGCGACGTTGAGCGCGACGAGAAGCTCTGCCGCGAAGAGGGGGTGGATCTTCTTTTTTATCCGACTCTGGAGAACATGCACCTTGCTGACCATAGTGTCTGGGTGGATGAAGTGCTGTTGACCGGCGTGCTCTGCGGCGCGGCCCGGCCCGGCCATTTTCGCGGGGTATGCACCGTGGTGGCTAAGCTATTAAACATCGTTCTTCCGGACTGCATGGTGTTGGGCGAGAAAGATGCCCAGCAACTTCGGGTTCTTCGCCGCATGGTGCGCGATCTTAATTTTCCGGTCGAGATCCTTTCCGGCCCAACGGTGCGCGAGGGGGATGGGCTGGCGATGAGTTCGAGAAATAAACGTCTTTCACCCGCCGAACGCGCGGAGGCCGTTTGTCTTTTCCAAGGGTTGGAAAAAGTGAAGGAACAGTTTTCTGCTGGCGAGCGTGACGCCGATGTTTTGACCGCTTCCATTCGCGAAGTCATCGAAAAAACATCGGGTATGATTGACTACATTGAGATCGTGGACGATGAGAACCTTCAATGCATCGAGGTGCTTGAAAAGCCTTCGCTGGTCGCGTTGGCGGTGAAATTTTCCGGTGTACGGCTGATCGATAATGCCGTGCTCGGAAAATAAATGACGATTTTTTAAATTTTGTCTTTAAACAATCCGTCGTCAGATTACATTATCTGACCTTTCGAGAGGGCGTGATGGCCGAGTGGTTAGGCACGGGTCTGCAAAACCTGTTACAGCGGTTCAATTCCGCTTCACGCCTCCAAATTTTAAAACGTGTAATTAAAGAAATAGGAGCAAGAAAATGTCCGTACCCCAAGACCTATTTTACGAGAAGACCCATGAGTGGCTCCGTATTGATGACCACACCGCCACGGTTGGAATTACCGACTTTGCGCAGAATCAACTTTCTGACCTCACCTTTGTTGAATTGCCCGAGGTGGGTCGAGTGGTTGAGGCGGGCGATGAAGTGGCCGTGCTCGAATCCGTGAAAGCGGCCTCCGATATTTATGCGCCGATTGCTGGTGAGATTGTTGCGGTAAACTCCGCACTCGATGATGCCCCAGAAATGATCAACAACAGCCCCTATGAAGAGGGTTGGCTTTTCAAAATTAAATTTGAAAAAGAAGAGGATGTCGACAACCTCCTCAGTGCTGAAGAATACGAAGACCTCTGCGAGGAGTAAGTCGGAGGACGGACGACAGAATACGGAGGACAGAAGGGCGGCGCGGCCGCCCTTTTTTCGGCGTAGACGGTTTTAACGATTAAACGAGTTTAACGATGCATTCACGGGCCGTACAGTTTGATGAGCCAGTTTCGTATCAGCGGGGGCTTGAGTTGCAGCACCGTCTGCTCAAAGCGCGGCAGGCCGACGAAATCCCCGATACCGTTCTGATTCTTCAGCATACGCCCACGATCACGCTCGGGAACCGCGGGCGCGACAACTATCTGTTGAAAACACCCGAGGAATACAAAACGCTCGGTATTGAGGTGTTTCACGCGGAGCGCGGTGGGGACGTCACCTACCACGCGCCAGGGCAGTGGGTGCTCTATCCGATCATTCGTTTGGGAGGCAAGGGCGCGGACTCCCATAACCATCTCTGGAATCTCGAAGAAATCGCCCTGCGCACACTGGCGGATTTCGATATCGAAGGCTTTCGTGTGGAAGGAAAAAGTGGAGCGTGGACGGAGCAGGGCAAGCTGGCGGCCATCGGCTTTCGTCTCAAGAAGTGGGTCGCGTTCCACGGCATGAGCTTTAATGTTAATCTGGATCTCAGCGGCTTTCAGACCATCGTTCCGTGCGGACTCGTCGGACAACCTGTCGTCTCGATGCAAACCATTCTCGGTGATGCCTGCCCGCCGATGGACGCCGTCCGCGACCGTCTGCTCGCCAACTTTTCCGAGGTCTGCAAACGCGACCTTGAAATTTTCCACTCGAACAATCCGCCCGCTTCTCTTCTGTAAAGCGAGAGAGGGCTTCGCGCTAGCGAGGCAACGACCGCAGGGAGAGGCAGTCCTTGGGAAAATCGGCCATCGCTACGTTCGTTGGATAACCATTTTTTCCAAATCTTGGAAAAATGGTTCTTTTCAGCTGTTCTCGCGCTGATTCCCCCTTTTTCATGATTTCATCCCAGGGTGAATTGTCGTGAGCAACCAACCTTTTGCTGAGTAATAACTTAGAAA
>CAYYYX010000090.1:0-1302 GCA_964476065.1 uncultured Verrucomicrobiota bacterium
GGTACCTCAATGTTTCTGTGATTCATCTCTTTTTCAGCAACCAACAACTTGAACGTAGGTTCCTTTGTCCGGTGCAGAGGTGATGGTGAATTGCGCGCCAATCAGTTTGGCGCGGTGGCGCATGATGCGCAGCCCCATGCCCTCATGAGGCGTTTGTTCGGCCTGCGGTTGTTCCGTGAGTCCCTTGCCGTCATCCTCGATGCGGAGCGTCCACCCGGAAGGGTCGTTGTTGAGCAAAATGGTGATCTGTTCGGGTTGTGCATGACGGGCGGCATTGTTGACGGCTTCGCGGGCGATAAAATAGAGCTGTTCTTTTGTCTTTCGGCTCAGATTTGGGCGCGTTCCTTTGTGAGTCACGGCGCACGCAATGTCGTATAGAGAGCCCATTTCGTCCGCCAGCTGTTCGAGGGATTCCTCCAAACTTTCATCGTTGAGTGTGACCGAGGCGAGTCCGCGGGCCATGTTGCGCACCTGGGAAACTGCAGACTTCAGCGTTTCATTCAGTGTTTTTGCATGGGCTGTCTGATTTTCGATTGACGATTTTCGATTGACGATTTCTGACCTTTGACCTGTGACTTTTGACTTTTGACTATTCAAAAAGTAGTCCAGTAGCGACCGGCTGATAAAAACAGCACCGGTAAGATGCTGGCCGAGGGAGTCGTGCAGGTCGCGCCCGATGCGCCGCCGTTCCCGAGCGGTCAGTTCGTTCATCTCTTCCTCCATGCGGACTCGTTCTTCCAGATGCTCTTCTAGCTGGGTGTTCGCAATGTGAAGTTCATCCGTCCGCATTCGAACTTTTTCCTCAATTCTTTTTGTTCGGCTGCTCTGGAGCAGGATCTGACTCGTTACGAGCAGGGTGATGATCAGCCCGATCGCCAGCGCGATGGTTGAGCGATGGCCGGTGATGGTTTCGGGAAGCGAGCACTCAAACACCCATTGTGCGCCAATCGCATGGATTGGATGATGGGAGATCCAGCGCCCCTGCTGTCTCTGGATGTCTCCTTGTGCAATGGAGTCGGGGGGCGAGATCAGGGTCAGTTTCAATTCGGGCTTCGGAGAGAAGCGGTTTGCCACCTGTTGAAGGATGGCTTCAATGTCGATTGCGGCAACCGCGAATCCAATCACAATGCCGGGTGTCTGTCGCGGTACAACGGGAGAAAAAACCCAGTAGGAGGGTGCGGGAGAATTGATGACTGATGATTGATGATTGATGAATGGAGATTTCTGTTCTCTGGCCTCTGAATTCTGTCCTCTGTCCTCCCTTGGCACGCCGGAGCCTTCCGCCGTCGCTGATAAGCTATG
>CAYYYX010000090.1:1402-4515 GCA_964476065.1 uncultured Verrucomicrobiota bacterium
GTCCTCTGTCCTCCCTTGGCACGCCGGAGCCTTCCGCCGTCGCTGATAAGCTATGGCGAGACAAGTTGGCGAAGGCGGCTGACTTTTGATCTTTGGGAACCAAGGTCGTTTGGCGGGTGTGTTCAATTCGTTTAATGGTTCGAAGTGCTTCGGGTTGCGATGAAAAATCAAATCCGATCGGAAGATTCAATCCGTTGGCCCGGCTCTGCCAGGTGAGGGGGTAATAGGTGTTTTTTTGTTCGGCGGGAACCCAGCGGTTGTCCGGACCCGTTTGTACAAGGTCGTAGGCTCCCGGCTCTTGTTTGGCTCTGTTTTCAATTTCGATGCGCAGGGGTTGGCTGATTCGTTGAGCCAAGCCGAATGTTCCGAGCACGTCGTGTTGGTGAACCAGCCCTTTTTCGATGAATTCGTCCATGGCCGCCTGATCGACGGCATCAGACAAGGCATGCAAAGCGCGAACCGATTCGAGCACATCAACAAACAGGCTCATCTCCTGTTCCGTATTTAACTGTAGGGTTTCCGCGATGAGCTGTGCTTGGGTGCTTTCGGTCTGGGCAATGCGGGATCGGAGATGGAGAGATATAAAAATTCCTGCCACGGCGGTAATGACCGCGAGGATGACAGGCCATCGGTTGTGCAGAGATTTGCTGGGGTCAGATTTCATGGCACGTATTTTAACCACGGAACACAAAGAATACACAGAATTCTAACAGAGAGATTTTTTGAGAGGGGCATTCCGAGGGACCCCGGTGGAGAGTGAGGATATACCCGCCTTATTTTCAATATGGCGTGGCGGGTTAAACCCAAAAAAAACGCCCCGCAAGCGGGACGCTTTCAAGTCAGAAATAGTTGATTGTTAGCTGAGACGTTGTTTCAAGCGGACGAGCCATGCAAGACTTCCGCCTAATGCGAGAAGCATTGCTGTTGCCGGTTCCGGAACAACATTGATCAGGCCTGAACCGGAAGCGTCCAGGTCACCTGAGGACAAGAAGCCTTCTCCCGAGTCACCGCTTGCAGTTGAGAAACTGTTCGGCGTGCCTGTGTAGGTGCCGTACCAGGCGCCAGTCGAATAATCGCCGCCGTCAGTATCTTTAATGGCGAGAATGGTAAACGAACGCGTGTTCATAGCTTCCCAGGTTAAAACGGTTTCACCGAACGAAGTCAGGTCAACACCGGTAAGACTTTTTGTAAAAGTTCCGTTCGCTTCGTCGGTAGCATCGGTGATATACGTGTCAAACCAAGAGAGCGCAGTATCTGTGCCCGCAAGCTCAAGATTGCCGCTGGTCGTGTCAAACTCTACGCCAGCGAACGAGCCGCCGACACCGTTGTGGATCAGATATAGATCAACACCTTGGAGGGCCCACAAAGTTCCCCCAAAGAGAGAACCCTGGCCGCTTTGGGTGTCTTGAAGCGAATTTAATGCACTCCAAGTCAACGTTGCCGCCTGAGCCATCCCAGTAACGGCAACTAATGTCATAATTACTACTGTTTTTTTCATTTTATGTTTTCCTCTGTTATTCGTGTTTTCTTTTTAATCAAATCATTAGTCAAGTGTGTATGGCTGGTTTACATCTAATGTCAAAGTGCCTGCGCCAACCTGTCTAGCGTAGAAAAATGCGGTATTAATAGGAATTGAATTCGATGCGATCAATCCAGTTGTATTATCAATCCATTTTCCCGTTAGGTGGGTGGGGGGAGTTTTTCCGCCGGTTCCATCATGAAGAAAGTAGAGATCGTACTTAGTTTCAACCGGATTCCACAACGTGATCTGGTCAGCAGTCCCCGCGCCTGTACCTGCCATTGCTCCCTGGCCGATCCAGTTGGTGACGGCGACGTTCAGTTCAAAAGCAGAGGAGAACGGATTGGCGACCATGTTAAATCCTTCCAGCAAATCGAGCGAGTTGGTTCCGGTCGCAGCAACTACAATGTCTCCCGAGAACATATTGGTGGTGGTCGTTGCGCCCGCTTTGATAAAGAAAAACCCTGTACCTGAAGCAACTGAATTCGATGCGATCAGTCCGGTTGCATCATCAACCCATTTTCCCGTTAGGTGGGTGGGAGGAACTTTTCCGCCGGTTCCATCATGCAGGAAGTAGAGATCGTACTTAATTTCAACCGGATCCCACAACGTGATCTGGTCAGCAGTCCCAGCATCTGTTCCTGCTGTCAGACCATTGGTACTCATGATCGATTGAATACCGATTGCGTTGGTTCCGTCAACAAACGGCGTACGGACCATTGTGAATCCTGGCGCTAAATCCACTTTCGAATAGCCCATGATGTTGGCGGTGCCAACGGTTTGGGCGTGGGCGGCCAACGAAACGGCAAATAAAATGGCTAGAAAACTGCTAATCTTTTTCATCAAAAGTGTTCCTCGCGGAGGCAATGTTTTATTTTCTGAACGCCCAAATGTATCTAATTCCCAACTGGGTTTCCAGAAATATTTTCAACTTTTTTTATGAATGTCAGGGGGCTTGGTGTGCGTGTATACGTACTAACCCGTAGTGCCTTGTTTTCAGCGTTTTCGTCGAGAAGAGGAGGGGCGGACGGGTATTGGGGTATGGGAGTGGTGGTGTAGGGGTGTTGGCCAGATCCCACTAGTTAAGCCCGTTTGCAGGAGCAGATTTCTCACATAGAGGAAAGTAACCGTGCTTCGCTGAAGCTACGCAGGTCAAAAGCAAACAAAGATGGGGTGCAACCAGTCTGTTGAACGAGGATATAGCATCAAGTTACTCATGATTAAAAATGCCTTCGTTTGCTTTGTTATCTCTATGTAAAGAACTCTTTTTCGTGTGTTTTGTCTGTTGTCGCTTGCCCTGCCTAGCTTTATGCGTAGCATGGGTGGTTCTGTTTTGTGGAGATATTACTATGAACCAATTTTTTGAAGAATATGTCGCGCATGTAGATGAACGTGTAAAAGAAGGGATTCCGCCGCTGGCACTGAGCAAGGAGCAGACGGAAGACGTTGTCGAGCTTCTGAAAAACCCACCGGCCGGAAAAGAGGACGAGCTGATCGAACTCATTAAAAACCGTGTGAATCCAGGGGTGGACCCGGCGGCGCAGGTGAAAGCGGAGTTTCTATTCAAGGTCGCGCATGGCGAAGAATCGTCACC
>CAYYYX010000090.1:4615-6657 GCA_964476065.1 uncultured Verrucomicrobiota bacterium
GCTGATATTCCGCTGCACTCAACCTGCATGGGCGGTTCTCTTTTCCCGAACGGTCCGCAGGACATTGCTGATTTAAAAGAAAAGACGAATCTCCCTGTCACCTTTGTGGGGGATGTGGTCGGAACCGGATCATCGCGCAAGTCGGCGATTAACTCGTTGCTCTGGCATATTGGCGATGACATTCCGTGCATCCCGAATAAGCGCCGTGGCGGAATTGTAATCGGTAGCACCATTGCCCCAATCTTTTTCAACACCGCTGAGGATTCCGGATCGTTGCCGATTCAAGCCGATGTGAGCCAGCTGACGACCGGTGCCGTGATTAAGGTCTATCCGTTAAAAGGATTGATCGCCGATGCGGACGGAAACGAGATCACCACCTATCCAGTGAAGCCGGACACGATTCTTGATGAATATCGCGCCGGCGGACGCGTTCCCCTGATTATTGGAAAGCAGCTGACCGAGAAGGCTCGTGACCTGTTGGGAATGAGTTCCCTGGAAGAGTCGGGGATTTTTGTAATCCCGGGAAACCCGCAACTGAAAGAGGGGCAGGGGTATACGCTGGCTCAGAAGCTGGTGGGCAAGGCTTGTGGTGTGGATGGCGTTTTGCCCGGCACTTCGTGTTTGCCCAAAATGACGACGGTCGGTTCGCAGGACACGACCGGCCCAATGACCGCTGGCGAAATCACCGAGCTAGCCTGTCTGAAGTTCAATGCCGACCTTGTGATGCAGTCGTTCTGTCATACGGCCGCCTATCCGAAACCTTCGGATGTAATCACTCACGCGACGCTTCCAGACTACATTATGGATCGCAAAGGAGTCTCGTTGCGTCCTGGTGACGGGGTGATCCACTCGTGGCTCAATCGCTTATTGGTGCCGGATACGGTCGGCACCGGCGGCGACTCGCATACCCGTTTCCCGATGGGGCTCTCGTTCCCTGCCGGATCGGGTCTGGTTGCCTTTGCGTCCGCGCTCGGCGTGATGCCTCTCGATATGCCTGAATCCGTACTGGTTCGTTTTACAGGCGAACTCCAGTCGGGTGTTACTCTGCGCGACATCGTGAATTCCATTCCGTATCAGGCCATCCAGCAGGGACTGCTGACCGTTGAGAAGACGAATAAGAAAAACATTTTTGCCGGTCGTATTCTTGAGATGGAAGGGTTGCCTGACATCAAAGTGGAGCAGGCGTACGAACTAACGGATGCTTCTGCCGAGCGTTCCGCCGCCGGGGCGACCATCAAGCTCAACCGCGAGCCGACCGTTGAGTTTCTTCAGTCCAACATCACCTTGATGGAAGAAATGATCAAGGGCGGTTACGGCGATGCCGACACGCTCGCGAAGCGCATCGCGGACGTGAAGGATTGGATTGAAAACGACGAGCTGATGAGCGCGGATGAAAACGCGGAGTACGCAGCCATTATCGAGATCGACCTGAACGATATCACGGAGCCGCTTCTTTGCTGCCCGAACGATCCGGATGATGTGAAGAAACTATCGGATGTGCAGGGCACTCAGATTGATGATGTGTTTATTGGAAGCTGTATGACCAATATTGGTCATTTCCGAGCCGCCGGTGAAGTGCTTGACGGTGAGGGGTTTGCAAAAGTGAATCTATGGGTCTGTCCGCCGACCAAGATGGATGAAGTCCAGCTCACGAAAGAGGGATACTATTCGAAATTTGGTGCGGCCGGTGCGCGCATGGAAATTCCGGGCTGTTCGCTTTGCATGGGTAATCAGGCGCGTGTCAAAGATAACGCCGTCGTGTTTTCGACTTCGACGCGCAACTTTAACAATCGCATGGGAACTGGGGCCCAGGTTTACCTAGGTTCTGCCGAACTCGCCGCCGCAGTCGCGCTCAAAGGCGCCTTGCCCTCGCCCGCCGAATACCTCGAGATTGTTGAGCCGAAGCTGGAAGGCAAGACGGCCAATATCTATAAATATCTGAACTTCGATCAGATGACGGAGTTCTCGGTGTAGAGGAGAGAAGAAAGGGTTCATCTCGGATTTGCGTTTATAGGAACAACTCATGTCCCACGGATGAAGAG
>CAYYYX010000091.1:0-6593 GCA_964476065.1 uncultured Verrucomicrobiota bacterium
GGGACCTCAATGATTTGATGCGAGTGAAAAAACGCACATCCGAGAAGAGCCCGAATTTCCAATAATCCAGCACTCCACGGTTCCAATATCTTCTCTTTCTCCTCATACTCGTCGGCAATGAATATGATCTACAACGCATCGGCAGGGACGGGAAAGACCTGGCAGGTCACCGAGCTTTATTCCGCGCTGGTGCTGGGCCGCCCGCACGAGGAACTGCCGGCGGGCCGAAAGCCCATCGACCCGCGCCGCATCCTTTTGATGACCTTCACCGATAACGCCGCCGCCGAGCTCCGTCAGCGTGTCGCCGAGCGGATGCTCAGCGCGCAGCAAGATGAGGATGTCGACCGAGCTGACTGCGCGCGTCGAGTTCTCCGAACGCTACCCGCCGCGAACATTTCCACCATTCACGCTTTTTGTGCCGGCCTTCTCCGCGAGCATGCGCTCGAGATCGGCCTTTCCCCAAGTTTCCAAACTTTGGAAGATGAAGAGAGAAATGCACTGCTCGACGACGTCCTTAAAGCCGAAATCTTCCAATGCTTGGACTCGAAGCGTAGCGAGAGGGGCTTCGCCGCTTCGCGGCGAGGCAATGACCAGAGGGAATGGCAACCCGGTAGCACCGGCGGGCCTACTGTTTTACAAGGGTTGGAAGAAAACAGAGACTTCCGCGACTTTTGTGCGGGCATCTCTGTTCTCAATGGCGACTACAGCCTGCTCAGCACCGTTCGTTCCCTGCTCGAAAAAGCCGACAGCCGCGGCCTCGACCTGAGCACCGCCGAAGCCATGCTTCCCGAACCGAAACAAACTATTAGCGAAGACGACTTCCAAAAAATTTACAAACAGCTCGCCGCCATCGACGCAGAACGCGGGTTGCCCGCCAAAGCCGCCGGAGTTTTCCAAACCTTGGAAAAAATCCTTCAAAAGGTCCCGACCTCCAAAGCCTTGGCGACGGAGGTTCCAATAGCTGGAAACCCTCCCCGTCCGTCGATTCGCTCTGGACACCCCTCCGGTGGAGGGGAATGGTTTGAATCCCCTCCTGCGGAGGGGTGCCCGCAGGGTGGGGTGGGTTTGGAACTAATCCGGCAACTCACCAAGTTCACCGGCAAGGGGATGAAGGAGATTTCCGATGAACTGGCCGAAGTGAAAGAGCGGTTTTTAACCGAGCATCATTACGAACAGAATATCGGGAAATTCCGCGCCTTCGCCCGGTGTCTGGCGCGATGCGCAACCGCCTTTGCCGAAGCCAAACGCGCACGCGATGTCGTCGACTTTGGTGATCAGATTTTACTCGCTCGCGACCTTCTTGAGGGCGGTGAATTCAACAACCTATTCGACTGGATCATCGTTGATGAAGTGCAGGATACCTCCCGCGTGCAGTGCGATCTCATCGAATCAATATGGGGGCCAGAAACGAATCTCGTGGTTTGCGGTGACCGTAAACAGTCGATCTATGCTTGGCGTAGCGCCGACCCCAACGTGATGCCGGATCTCGAAGCCGCGATGGCTGAGCGTGGCAACTGCAAAAAAATTGATCTGAAAATAAGCTACCGCAGTAAGGAACGGGTGATCGAAGCCGTGAATGAACTGTTCGAGGGAATCTATGAATCCTACGATGCGCTAGAGCCGTTGACCTCGCAGGCTGACGAAATCCCGTGCGTCGAGTTTTTGATGCAGGAGACGGAAGAGGATGGGGTTGAAGAGGAAATGGCGGCCGTTGCGCGGCGCATTCGCTTGCTGGTCGATGGCGGTGAGGAGTGGAAGCCGAAGTTTGGGCACGATGGAGAACGCTTCGTTGAAGGCGAACCGTTTCACTATGGCGATGTTCTGATTCTGCTCAAACGATCAACCCATCAGGCGGTGCTTGAAAAAGCACTTCGAGCGGCGGGCATTCCGTACACGAGCGGCGGGAAGGGCCGCGGCCTTTTTGAAAAGCAGGAGGTGCGCGACCTGCTTCTCTTTCTGCAGGTGATCACTCAGCCTCAAAACGATTTGGCACTGGTCGGCTTTCTTCGCTCGCCGTTTGCGAATGTACCGGACGAAACCATCGTCGAACTCGGCTGGGACGGCGAAACGTTCGATCGCGAAATTCTACGAAAACAGTTTTTTGAAGGTGGCTCCGAAGTCGCAGAACGCATTCTCCGGTTCCGGACGCAGGTCGGGTTAAAGCCGCCGTCGCAACTGGTTCGCGATCTGGTGCGTGAAACGGCATTCGATGCGCATTGGGCCGGTCGGCCCGCCGGCGAACAGCATTTGGCTAATTTTAAGAAGGCGCTCGACTGGTTGCGCAAAGCGGAGCGCGGCGGACAGGTGCTCATCGGCGATGTGGTGCGGCGGTTTGAAAAATATATTCAGGCTTCGCCGCGCAGCGGGGCTGCCGAAGCGCTACTTCCCGATCCCGAGCAGAATGCCGTGACCCTCATGACGGTGCACGGGGCGAAGGGGCTTACCAAGCGCGCTTGCTTTGTGCCGGACATCAGTTTCGGCGACACCTCGGAATCGGGGTTTGCAGCGCTCTCTCCCAAAGGAAAATTGGAAATGAGCCTCTCCGGCTTGGCGGGTGAAAAAATAAAGAGCCCCGGCTGGGTTGCCGCGCGCGAGGCGGACAAAGCTGTGCGCAAACTCGAACAGGACAACGTCTTTTATGTCGCGATGACCCGCGCGCGCGACCTCGTGGTCCTTTCCGGTGCGGGCACAAAGAAGCCGAACGGCTGGCTCAAGCAGGCGGCGGACTTTTTGGAGAGCGCATCGACTGATATTCTCAAAAAGCGGTGTTTCTCAGAAATCCCGGAAATGGCAGGGAAAGACCTGAGGCCTGAGGCTGCAGGCTGTAGAGACGATTTTGAATTCCACCCTTTGGAAATTTCGAAAGGCCTTGAGCGAAAGCCAGTAACGAGTTTGGTTGAGCACCTAAAGCCTAAAGCCTATGGCCTAAAGCCCTCGAATGACCGCAGGTCGTTCGGAACCCTTGGGCATTTGATTCTGGAGGAATTGGCGAGGTGCGAGTGGGGCGGCGATATTCCGGAACTGGTCGGTCGGTTTTCTGAAGAAATCTCCGTGGATACAGAGCGTTTAATTGAACAGCTCGAAGCCGCCCGAGAGGTGCTTCGCAAGGAAACCGCTGGAGCAGAGGCCTTGTTTATTGAGCATCCGTTTGTGCTGAAGCGTGACAGTATGATTTTGGACGGAACCATCGATCTGCTCGCCAAATTTGGCCCCTCGAGTTCTCTCAGGGCAGGCGGTCGTTGGAAAATTCTGGACTACAAATTTTCGAATGAGTCGCCGGAGGCGGCCCTCGAAGCCTATTCGCCGCAGTTGGCGGCCTATCGCGAGGCAGTCGAAAAACTCAATCCAGCGGCAGAAGTCTCTGCTTCGCTGGTGTTGATTGGAAAATCGGTCAACGTTCTTCAGCTTTGAATTCCTCATCCTGTTTATTCATCAAAAAACACGTTTAAACGTGTAATCTTTAATATCCATAACTTGTTAGTATAAAGCATGATATAGATGTTTGATATTACACGTTTAAACGTGTAATGACCTATTTGACGGGCCTGTGGACGGGGTGGAGAGTTACTTCTTTGCCCGCTTGATGTCGTTGAGATAGGCGGCGATGCCGTTGGCAATTCCGGTGGCGATCTTTTCCCGATGACTGGCCCGGATCACAAGCGCTTCTTCCTGCGGGTTGGTGATGAATGCCATTTCAACGAGCGCGGCGGGACAGGGAGCTTCTTTTAAGACCTTGAAGCGGGCGTGTTTGATGCCGCGATCGTTTTGCCGGGTGGCTTTGACCAAGTTCTGCTGGAGACGGTAGCCCAGGATTGCGTTGGCAAGATCGAATCGATTGCCGGGGTTTTTCGTCGCGGAGGGTGTTCCTTTTCCATAGCTGTGGGTGCTGTAGCAGTGCGGGATGGAAAGGATGAAGGTTCCGGCACCTTTGGCGTCGCGGCCGGCAGAGTCTGCATGGAGACTCACGAAGATGTCGGCATTCCAGCGAGCCGCTTTTTTTGTGCGTTCGGAGAGGCTGAGGGTTTTGTCGCTATCGCGCGTGAGGTGGACCGTGAGGCCGCGGGCCTGCAGCTGATTGCGTACGCGCTTGGCCACATCCATGACGAGCAGCTTTTCGTAGACCTTGCGGGGGCTGACGGCTCCGAGATCTTTTCCGCCGTGTCCGGGATCGAGCACGACAACCCGGGAGCCTGCATTCTTCAGAAAGGCGTAGGGACGGGCTATGGGGTCGATGCGTTTGGTGAAGTCAGCCTCTTTAATGACCCATTGCCATCCGATTTTCCGTGCGGGGTGGTTGAGCCAGAGGAGGGTGTTGTTGATCCGGCATCGGCGCCCATTGGTTTCGAATTCGAGGGTATACCCGGTCTTTTTGAGCTGAATTCGCTTTGGATCTTTTTGCGAAAGGGTCATGCCGTAGTATTCGGCAATGTTATTGAGCGGAACGTAGACGCTCCCCTTATAGTTGATGGTGAGGCCCGCCTGAGTCGATAGTGCGCCGAAAAAAAGAAGAGCGCTGAGTCCGAGCAGGATGTATTTTTTCGACCCCATGAAGTTCCTTTTACTATCTTGTTTTTGAAGTATAGTTGAACAGATTTTTAGCACGGGAAAAACAATGGCGCGAGATTTATATCGGTTTGACCAGCCTCGACCTCTTCGTTTGAGCATTTGTCTCTTCCTGTTGTTCACGGTGCTGCTGGCAGGAACAATGGGCTATTACTGGATCGAGGGCTGGCCGCTCAGCGAGTGCCTGTATATGACCGTGATCACGGTTTCCACCGTCGGGTTTGAGGAAGTCCATCCGCTGACTCGTGATGGGCATCTCTTTACCGTGTTGCTGATTTTCTTTGGCGTGACTGCCGCCGCCCTATCGATCTCCGCCCTGTTTGAATATTTTATTTTGCGTGGCCTCACTAATCTTTTCGGGAGAAACAAAATGGACAAATATATTCAGAAGCTCAGCCGGCACACCATCATCTGCGGTTGCGGTCGAACGGGCCGCTATATCGCTCGCGACCTGCGCAAGGCGAACAAATCCTTCGTGGTCATCGAAAAGGATCCAGACAAATTGAGTTGGATGGAGAGCGAAGGAATCCCGTTTATACAGGGCGATGCCTCCGATGAGGATCTACTTGAAATTGCAGGTATCGAAAAAGCGGAGGCGCTTGTGGCTGCGCTGAGCAAGGATGCCGATAACCTGTTCCTGACGCTGAGTGCGCGAAGTTTGAATTCTGAGTTGCACATCATCGCCCGTGTTGAGGATCCCGACAGCAGCCGAAAATTCATGAAAGCGGGGGCCACGCGGGTCGTTTCGCCATTTTCGACTGGGGCCAATCGGATTGTGCAGTTGTTGACTCGCCCGGCCGCGGTCGACTTAATTGAGCTGGTGGACGGTCATAAAAACATCGCGCTCGAAGTCAACGAAATCGTCGTGGAAGAAAACAGCAAACTGGACGGTAAGACGCTGGCAGAAGCGCGCGTGCGGCAGACGCTCGGTTGTATGGTTTTCGCCATCAAACATCCGAACGGCGAAACGGTCTTCGATCCCGATCCAGAAATGAAACTGCTTCCGGGCGACGTGCTGGTCGCCATCCAGAAGCCCGGGAAATCCAGTTCATGAAGCGGGGTTTTTTGATCGGCATGGTTCTCTCAGGAATCCTGCTGTTGTTGAATGGGTTTGATGGGCGGCCTAACACGGATGTCTTTTCTGTCATGACCTATAACCTCCATCGGTATGCTTTAATGGATCGCGATGGGGATGGCGAACTGGACGACCCTAAGCCGAAGGCCGAGCGCGACGCGGTTGTGACGTTAATGGTTCAAGAGCGGCCCGATGTACTTGCGGTGCAAGAAATGGGCGACGAATCAACGTTTAGAGAGTTTCGTGAGGCTCTGCATGCGGTCGGACTAGACTATCCTTATGCTGAATTGCTACGGCGCGGACGGTTTGAGATCAATTTGGCGGTGTTGAGCCGGTTCCCAATAGTTGCGGTGCAACATCATACCAACGACCGGTACAGCATCGGCTCGGCTCATGTTCCGGTGGCGCGCGGCTTTATTGATGTCACGATCCAGGTGAATTCAGGCTATCAATTCCGTCTGCTGGCCGCGCACTTGAAATCAAAAGTTTACAGTAAGCTTGGGCAGACCGAAATGCGTCGAAGTGAGGCTCGGTTGCTCAACAAAAACATACGCGCCATTCTCAAAGAAAATCCGGAGCTCAACTTGCTGGTCGTCGGTGACATGAACGACGACTACAACTCGGCGCCGCTGCGCGAAGTGGCCGGGAGGCGCGGCGGCAAACTGACCGACCTGCGCCCTGTTGACGCCGAGGGGGATGCCTGGACTTATTTTATGGAGTCCAGAGATCAGTACAACCGATTGGACTATCTTTTTGTCAGCTCAGGGATGCTTCCCGAAGTTGTGAAAAAACAGACGCGCGTTGTGCGCGATCCGCTCACAGCCCAGGCCTCCGACCATCGCCCGGTCGTCGGCGTTTTTCGCGCGGCTAACGAGTAATTCAACGCAAAGGCTCGAAGAAACGGTTCATCTCGGATTTGCGTTTATAGGAACAACTCATGTCCCACGGATGAAGA
>CAYYYX010000092.1:0-6475 GCA_964476065.1 uncultured Verrucomicrobiota bacterium
GCGCGCCACTGGCTATTGCAATATTTTGGGGGCTGCCCCCGACAACCTGTTTGTCATCAATGTCTTGCGGCGTATTTAGCCCCGAATAGAGCCCTTAGAGCCATTTTTTACCCCTGTTTTTTCGTTT
Organism: uncultured Verrucomicrobiota bacterium; assembly: GCA_964476065.1. Classification (GTDB taxonomy): domain Bacteria; phylum Verrucomicrobiota; class Kiritimatiellia; order Kiritimatiellales; family Tichowtungiaceae; genus Tichowtungia. The sequence goes on from CAYYYX010000092.1 coordinate 128, forward strand.
TAAGGATTCAACGGGATCGGCTAAAACAGACCCATGCCGAAAGCAAATCGATATTTTGTAAAGGGCCAGCATTATCACCTGACCCATCGCTGCCATAACCGAAGCTTCCTCCTGAAGTTTGCGAAGGACCGAGATGCATATCGAGAAATGCTCCGGAAAAAATTGGTTGAGTATCGAACGCCTCTGCTCGGCTACTGTGTGACATCGAACCATGTTCATCTGTTGGTGACGGCGATGGATGAGAATCGTGTGAGTCAGATGATGGATTCACTAGAAGGCGATTTCGCTCAAGTCTATAATTTGCGAACGGGAAAGAGCGGCTCCTTTTGGAGTGGACGGTATCGTGCGACAGCGATAGGGGATCAGACCCAGCTGTGGAACTGTTTGGCTTATATCGATTTGAATATGGTTAGAGCCGGCGCCGTCGACTGCCCGTCCGAATAGCCCTGGTGCAGTTATGGGGAGTTGACCGGGAGTCGAAAACGATATCGCTTAATTGATCAGAATCAGTTTGAACGTTCATTTGGATCTCGCCCTGATGATCTGGGTTTTCAGGCCGACTACGCCGCCTGTGTTGGGCAGAAGATTGCGGCAAAATCTTTGGATCGGGAGTCGTTCTGGTCCGACAGTCTCGCGGTAGGCTCCGAAAGCTATTTAAATGAAGTCGAGTTGACGATTGCCAGAAGAAGAAGAATGCAGCGCATTGAACCCGCGGAGCCCTCCGCTGGCTGGGTCTTAAAAGAGACTCCATCCAGTTACAGAGTCGGGGGGAGTTCCTGCGAACGATGATCTTCAGTTCCGACCGGAAAGAGTTCTGCGGCAACGAGGCATTCAAGGCGCAGTTCTTAGCTTTTGAGGGTGAGGCGTTGGCGAAAACGTTCTGCATCTTTCGGGGAGCGGCGGGTCTTTTTTGGGCAATGAGCCGAAGAAGAAATATGATGCGAGGGGACGGGGCCGTGGCGATAGTGAACGTTTGATCAAGGAGATGGCAGATGGCTAAAGGGTACGACCAGAATCAACAGCGAAAAAACGCACTCAATCTATTGGCCAAGACGCTGGTGCGTCGATCTCGGTCTAGGTGTGAGTTGTGCGAGGCCGCTGGGGTGAAGCTGAGCGTGTTTGTTGTGCCGCCGGAGTCGGAGCCTGTGACTGCGGAGCAGTGTCTGTTTCTCTGCGAAACCTGCCGCGACCAGATTGAGAATCCAAAACGGAGGGAGGTCGGTCACTGGCGATGCCTCAACCATTCCATCTGGTCAGAAATTCCCGCCGTTCAGGTGATGTCGGCCCGGATTCTGAAACGGTTGTCTGCAGAGACGTGGGCCGAAGATCTGCTTGAGGAAGCCTATTTTGATGAAGAGGTCGAGGCCTGGATTTCTTCCGCCCTATAGCGTTTCAAAAGATAGAGAGGGGCCGCCCGGAATGGCACTACGTTAAGCCCGATTCAGCGGATGCAAGGAGTGGCCAACGGACAGCACAACTTTGCCAATTCAGGGCAAATAAATGAGTGAAATTCTCAGACATTGGGCTTTGCCCAATGCTAGTTTGTGTAGAGCCTGTGGCACGGTTGACGCTTAACCCCCCCCCCTATTAGGAGGGGAAGATCTCGTAACACGTTGAAATCTATAATATCGGACGGGGGGGGGTCCGGCTGAAAAACAGGATAAGCAACCCGCTGATAAATCCGTAAAGATGGGCCGGAACATCGGTCAATACTCCTCCGGTTCGCCGAAGCCGTGGTTTTCGGCGACGAAGTCGAGGTCTTTGTCGCCGCGGCCGGAGAGGTTGACGAGGATGGAGCCGCGGCCCATTTCTTTGGCCTTTTTCATGGCGAAGGCTACGGCGTGCGCGCTTTCGAGCGCGGGGATGATGCCTTCCTGACGGCTGAGTTTGTAGAAGGCGTCGAGGGTTTCTTTGTCGTCGGCGGAGGTGTACTGAATGCGACCTTCGTCTTTGAGGTGGCTGTGCTCGGGGCCGACCCCGGGGTAGTCGAGGCCGGAGGCGATGGAGTAGACGGGAGCGGGTTCGCCGGCATCGTCTTGCAGGAGGTAGCATTTGAAGCCGTGGATGATGCCGGGCATGCCGTAGGTCATGGTGGCGGCGTGGTCGCCGGTTTCGGTGCCGCGTCCGAGCGGTTCAACGCCCCAGAGCTCGCAGGGGTCGTTAAGGAAGGCGGAGAAGATGCCCATGGCGTTGGAGCCGCCGCCGACGCAGGCGGTGACGAGGTCGGGCAGGTTGCCGGTCATTTCCTGGAATTGCTCGCGGGCTTCAATGCCGACGACGCGTTGGAAGTCGCGGACCATCATGGGGAAGGGGTGCGGGCCGACGACGGAGCCGATGCAGTAGATGGAGGTTTCGGGGTCGACGAGATAGGCTTGAAAGGCGGAGTCGACCGCTTCCTTGAGAGTTTTGAGGCCGAAGGAGACGGGGACGACTTTGGCACCGAGCAGTTTCATCCGGATGACGTTGGGGTGTTCTTTGGCGATATCGACTTCGCCCATGTGGATTTCGCATTCGAGGCCGAAGTAGGCGGCGGCGGTGGCGAGCGCGACGCCGTGCTGGCCGGCGCCGGTTTCTGCGATGAGCTTTTTCTTGCCCATGGTTTTGGCGAGTAGGCCTTCGCCCATGCAGTGGTTGAGCTTGTGCGCGCCGGTGTGGTTGAGGTCTTCGCGTTTGAGGTAGATCTCGGCGCCGCCGCAGAGTTCAGACATGCGTTTAGCGTGGTAGGTGGGAGTCGGGCGACCCTGGTAGTGTTTGCGGATGGAGCGCAGTTCGTTGATGAAGTCGGCGGATTGGCTGATTTTCAGGTAGGCATCGTGGATGTCTTTCATGGGGCCGATGAGTGGCGGGGGAAGGAAGGCTCCGCCGTAGTCTCCAAAGTTTCCTTCGGCGTCCGGTGTGTTTTCGAGATAGGCGCTATAATCATTTTTCATCGGTCATCACTCCTTGTTGTCTGGAACTTCGGAAAGGCCGAATCGTAATAGAAACCCAAACCGGAGGCAAGCCGACAGAGGGCAGAACGGAGCGGGGGCGTCCGCTCGAATGATATTGCGAGAGGAAACCCCTCGGGAATTTTTCTTGAGGGCTTTTCTTCGTGACCCGCGTTTATAACGCCTCTTGCTCGATTCGGTTGCGGCCGCCATTTTTTGCTCGGTATAGTGCTTCGTCCGCCCCCAGAAGAATATCGTTTGCAAGATGTCCGGCGCGGTGCGCGGCCACGCCGAAGCTCGCGGTCAGGCGACCCGCCACAAGAAACTCGCACTGTTCATAATTGCTTCGCAGACGCTCCGCGAGTTGCACGGCAGTTTCAAGTGGTGTTTCTGGACAGATAATCAAAAATTCTTCGCCGCCCCAGCGCCCCGGGATATCGCTGGCTCGCAATGCGGAGCGCAGGCGTTCCGCGGTCTCGATGAGAACGGCATCTCCTGCGGGGTGGCCATGCGTGTCGTTGACCGCTTTAAAATGATCAATATCCAACAGGATGACCGATAGGGGTCGGCCATAGCGTTCGGATCGGGAGACCTCTGCCGCGAAACGTTCGTCCAGCATCCGCCGATTGTACAATCCCGTGAGCACGTCCCGTGCGGCTAGGTGCTCGAGCGCTTTGTTTTTGAGGCGCAACGCCACAACGCTCTGTTGCAGCAACTGCAATTTTCGCTTTAAAAGCCCTTGGTTGTTTATAGATTGGGACATGGCGGGACATTATAGGATGAAATGCGCGTCGGAAACAAAGAAACACTTGTGCCGCGCCCCGCGCCGCTGTTACAGTCCTGCCCGTTGATTTCCCCGTTTTGAAAACCTATAGGAGTATCCCTGAAATGAATATCTTACATGTGTGTGCCAATCCGAAATCCACCGAAGAATCTGTTTCCAAACAGCTCGCCGCTCGCTTTTTCGGCAAACTGATGGAGCTCAATCCCGACGTGGAGCTCAACAACGTTGATCTCTATCAGGAAAAACCCCCGTATTACACCAACGACCTCTATCGTCGCATGTGGAATCCGGTATTCGATCCAGACTATGAACCGAGCAAGGCCGAAGAAGCCGCCGCGAACTACGCCACCAAACAGGCCGAGCTTTTCAAAGCTGCCGATGTTCTCGTCCTCACCATGCCCATGTGGAACTTCTCTGCTCCCGGCGTCATGAAAGCTTGGATGGATCAAGTCCTCTCCCCCGGCCAGGTTTTTGAACTGACCGATGAAGGCCCGAAACCGCTTCACAACATCACCTCCCTTGTCCTGCTTGTCGCCTCCGGTGGCGTCTATAAGGAAGATGACGAGCGGGATGCCCTGAGCACACAAATGCGTGCGGCATTCGGTTTTGTCGGCATCAGTGATATCCGCGTGGCCTGGGCCGACGGCCAGAACCCGCTCTTTTGCAGCGACTGTGAAGTGCGCCGCGAAATGGCCTTTGACGCCGCCGAAGAACTGGCGGAAGATCTAGCTGAGGAAGCCGCTCAGGGATAATCCGTTCCATGGACACCTTTGTTAAAATCTGCGGAATCTGCTCCAGAAAGGATCTGGAGCAGATTTGCGCGTTAGGGCCCGACGCCATTGGCTTTATTTTCTGGCCGAAATCTAAGCGCTATGTTCGTCCAGAACAAGTGGCTCTTTGGTTGGACTGTATTCCGGAGACCATTAAAAAGGTCGGCGTCTTTGTTGAGCCGACCGCGGAAGAGGTAGAGGCGGTCGCCCGTACCTGCCAACTCGAGGTCATCCAGATCCACCCCGTTTCCAAGGATTGGAAAATCGATCGCCCGCTTTTCCAAGGGTTGGAAACCTGGCTCGCGCCGAAAATGGATGCGGGCGTTTCCCCCGATAATTTAAGCACCGTTTCTCCCGAGCCCACCGTTTTGTTGGCTGACGCCTTCGATCCGAAAAAAATCGGCGGTACGGGCACGCTGGGCAACTGGGATGCAGCTGTAGAATTGAAAAAACTCGGCAAGCCGATCCTGTTGGCCGGTGGGCTCGACCCCGACAACGTAGCGGAGGCCATCGCCGCCGTTCAGCCGTGGGGCGTGGATATCAGCTCAGGCGTCGAAAAAGAGCCAGGCGTGAAAGACATCCGCAAAGTTAAAAAATTCATCGCCGCGGCCCGCGACTGATTGGATGACGGATTGCTTTTTACGAAATCTTCGCCCCAAACCCCTTGTTAGTTATTAAGGTATCTGCTAGCCTCGATGCACCAAAGTCTTATGGCTTTTGATGCGTGAAAAAAGGGGCTCTTTATGAAGAACAACAGACGGCGATATTCCGACCTTTATCCATCCTGTTTTTTGAAAAAAGCGCTGTTTTTAACTGCGCTATTTTTTTTGACCAACACCGTTTCCGCAACAACGTATTACGCAGATGTGGACCGGGCGAATGACTCCGGTGATGGGGCCAGCTGGGCGACGGCGAAGAAGACCCTTCAGGCGGCGGTCGATCTGGCATCCGATGGCGATACGGTTCTGGTGGCTGACGGCACCTATGAAGCGGGGGGGCTCTGGGATGCGGCCGAAAAAGGGATCTCTTCTATTGTGACCATACACAAGCCGATCACCGTTCGGTCTGTTAGCGGCTCGGAATACACGACGATTTCAGGTCTGGAGGATTACACATGTGTATCGATGAGTTCGGATTCGGTTCTTTCCGGGTTCCGGGTGCAGGATGGTGACCCGGGGGTCGATCTGAGCGGCGGTGCTAGAATGGAACATTGCGTTGTGTCTGGGAACGAAGGCGGTGGAGTGGAGATGCAAGATGATGCAGTCGTCACGGAGTGCTGGATATCCGGAAATTCCGGCCAGTGGTCCTATGGAGTGGAGATGCAGGGCTCAGCGTTGCTTGCGGATTGTGTGGTGAGTAACAATCATGTTTCTGGCTCGGGCGCGGGCATATCCATGGAAGGGGCCTGCCGCGTGGAGCGCTGCACGGTGGTTCATAACAGTTCATCAGGTTTTGGCGGCGGTATTTATATGTTGGGCTGGGCCTGGGCAGGGGGCGAATCCGGAACCGTGAAGGATTGTCACGTGAACAATAACAGCGCCGTCAATGGCGGCGGTGTTTATATTGAAGGTGGCGGAACGCTTTTGAACACGTTTGTTCACAGCAACCACGCATCGACCAACGGCGGGGGCGTTTGTCTGTTAGAAAACGGCTCAGTCAATGCATGCATTGTCAGTAATAATTCGGCGATACAAGGTGGGGGCGTTAATGCGTCTCAGCAGTTCGACTTCGGCGAGATGCACTTGGAAGGCTGCGTTGTGCTGGATAATAGGGCGGCGGCCGGCGGCCGGCGGCGGTGCGTACCTTAAGAAAGCCAGCGCAACCCGCTGCCTATTTAAAAACAATCATGTCGAAGGGGACTTTTTTG
>CAYYYX010000093.1:0-6310 GCA_964476065.1 uncultured Verrucomicrobiota bacterium
GCTGAACACCTCCGTCTCCATATCCTTGCCGCGCAACACCGAATAGGCCGACTTCAGGCGCGCGCGTCGGAACGCCATTCCCACGGCAACCCGCAATAGCTGATCGGGGGAAGGATCGACAAAATGATTGTAGGGACTCGGCCCGCTTTTGCTCGGCTTCCGTGATGCGCGGCAGAATTCCTCAAGCTCCTTGCGCCCATCCTCCCAGAACACCGACATCAGCGTCAGAATAAAGTCTGCCTGGTTCAGCTTCTTCCCCTCGCTGTTGATCCGGACAAATACTTCCGCCACCTGCTCTTCTTCAATGCTCGCAGAGAGCTGAAGCGTGGTGAAAGGATAGCTCCTTAGGCTAAACAACCGCTGGAACGACTCTTCACAGAACCGTCTCTCTTCTTCGGGAAATTCCCGTCCATTTTTCTCACGATGCGCGGCCAGGGTTTCGAGATACTTCCCGACAATCCGGAACTCACTAGCTCCTGTAGCAAACAACTCCGATATGTTCGGAATATACTCCGGATTTCTTTTAATCGTGGCATCACAAACCTCAAACGTTCCGTCCAACGGACAAAACGAGATTTCAATCTGCTCACTCTCATAATTTTCGCGAACAACCGGAATCCCTTTGAGTACGGCATAGAGCGAGGTCAGCCGTTGCTGCCCATCCACAATTAGCAGGTGCGGAACCTTCTGGTGATTATGCACCCCGATCTGTTTCGTATTCTTCCCGACCTGATTTTCCCAGAACAGAAAATACCCGACGGGATAACCGCGAAACATCGAATCAAACAAATCGCGCACCTTCGCATTTTTCCAAACAAACGGGCGTTGAATATCCGGCAGACCGATCTCGCCCATCTCAATGTCCTCAATCAGCTTCGAGAGCGAAAACCCGACCTCTTTAAACAATGTAGTATTCATATTTGTTCTCTCCTAGAGAAGCCCTTTAATCGTTTCAATATTTGCCTGAGCGGTTCTTTTGGTTTCCGGAAACTCCTCATCAGATGCTAACTCTATAAATATTTTCATATCAGCCATGGCCTGCATTAAATCACCCTTTGCGTGCCAATTGATTAGACCGAGGCAATAATGTAGCTGAACCTTTTCTGGCTCATTACTAAGCACCCACTCAATAAAACCCTCACATTGAAGAGGAACACTGTCATGGGATGCATAGTCAAACGCTCTGTAATAAGCATTTTTAGCCGCATCTAACCGACCAATGTATGCCAATAAAAAAGCATAGCTATAGCGCCACGTTGCATCCCTAACCTGCCGACAAGAAACGACTTCTTTCAGAGCTTTTTGAGGATCATGTTCCAAGACGAAATAATCAATTGATCGTGCTAGTTTCAGTGAATAGTTCCCGGGATCAATGTTTTCCAGCTTCTGAATAAGAGGCTTTTTCTGCTCAAGATAGCACTCGTCATGGTCCGTATCCCACTTGAAATGAAGCTGGGATATTTGTGCCTGGTAAATATCAATCAAACGCGGAACCAGACGTTGTTTGATCATCTTCACTGCGGGAATAACAGGCTTTTTTTTGCGCAGTGATTCATACATTGGCTCGAAAATAGACTGGGCCAGATTTGTATCCGCAGAAAATAAAGCTGCTGTTCCTACAATATATTTTGCCGCCAGACTTAACCAATTAGAGGTGATCTCAAATTCCTGACACTCATTTTCAGAATCAATATTTAACCTGCTAGGAAACACTTCACTAATGTCTTTAACAAAAGATTGGCTAACAACTTCTTTTACCTGCCTGTGTGCAACCAGGCATGTCAGATGTACCTTAATGACATCTTTCCCTTTTTCCGGTCTTTTCCGAGTACGCCCGAAAATAATCACATGACATCTACCAACATGCCGGTAACTATCAGCATGCTCCTGAGTTTGAATACGCCTTGCGTGATGTCTAGGGATGTTGACGATGTTGAACAGCTCTCTAGATTCAGAACGATCAAGAGTCTCTCTAAACACATGGATAAAATCCGAATCTACAACTCTCTGCTGCTCCCCGTCCTCTGCATAAACAGCCAGCATTATGCCGATTTTGCCGCGCTTATTTTTCGGCACACGTACGGTCAGAACCCAAACTATCCAAAGCAAAAATGCACAAAACGAGACTAACCCAATCTGAGGCAGTGTGATGGTCGAAATAGCCTTATCCGTCAACCAAATGAGCAAGCATACGATCAAGACAAATTCAAAAAAGAGAAGAGAACTCCAACGCCCCCACCGATCAATAATCCAAGAAAGAGCTTTGTCCCCATCAAGATTCACATTCACGCCCATATTACACCTCCACCTTTCCCGAAAGCAGGCGCGGCAGTAGGAGGTCGCGCGTTTGGCGGAGGTTTTGGATTTGAAGATGAAGTTTGTGAATCATGACAAAACTGGGGGCAACGATGGCGGCGAAGTGGTCAAGCAAAGCGCCCGGCGGCTGGTAGATTTTATAATCGTTGAAGCATTCCTGTTGTACGCGCTGACGACCGCTTGCTCCAGTCATGCTCTTGATCGCGTTAGCGCGGAACTCGTCGCTTCGGGCTAGGCAATACACAAACTCAGGCGTGAGAGTTTGAGACCGAAGCACAATGAACTCGGTTGATCCAAAAGCGACAGCTTCAGCATCGGGCAAAAATTGTACGAAGCCCGTTTTACCGTTTTCCAGGCATGGTGTGATACGTGCGAAGAGAGTGTCGCCATTCTGGAATTTTGCACCACTATTCCCGGCGCGGGATCCAATATTGCTGATTATCATAGAGTCCTTGGAAAGACTACCCATCGGTAAAAATGGCTTTTCTCCATTGCGAGGCACGGCAGTGCGAGGATTTATATCCACACATTCGGGCATTCGCTTCACCTCCCACCCATCGGGAAGGCCGTTGGTGATTTTGACTTTTTCAGGCTGCGCCCCCTCATCCCCGTCCCTTCTCCCTCTGGGAGAAGGGTGGCTGGAAAGCCGGGTTGAGGGTTCACTTCCGGGATACCGAAAGTGAATAAACCATTCGCGGTAGAGGGTGCGAGCCATGGTTTCCAATATCTGGATGCGCCGCTGGCTGTTCTCGATCAGCTCGTCGTACGCCGACAATATCTCTGCAATCCGCCGCTGCTCCTTAAGTGGAGGAATGCAAACATCAATCATATGCAGGTGGTTTCTGTTGACCCCCGGAACAGCTCCTGCTGCATTCTTGGTTCCCAGATTGAGCGTCTGTAGAAAAAAGGAGATAAAGCGCGGATCGTTGCCCTTAAAATCTTGGACATAAAGACTGGTATTTAGCGGCCAGAAGTCTCCTTCAACATAGAACACTTTTCCTAGAGTTCCATAGCGTCCAGTAATGACTCCTGGGCCATGGACTTTCGCCGTGTCATGATATTCCGTAATGCCCGATGAAGAAACGATCGGAAAGGGTCCAGGGCGACGATCTCTGTGTGGAAGATCGTAGCCACGCTTGAGGTTAATGACTTCACCAAGCTTACATTCGCGCCATTCCGCCATTGTCACGCCTCCAAAATCTCGGCCACGTTGGCGGCGATGGTTTGTTCGAGATCGCGAGCGGCGGCATTGAGGGTTTCGAGTTCCTCGCTAAGTTCTTCGAGCTGCTCCTTAAAGTCCTCGTCGCTGACTTCTTCGCCCGGTGCAACGCCAACATAGCGTCCTGGGTTGAGGCTCCATCCCTGCGCTTCGATTTCTTCCAGCGTTGCGGCTTTGCAGAGGCCGGGCACGTCGGCGAATGCCAGTTTCTTGCCGAAGATTTCGACCAACTTTTCCTGCGCTTCGTCGCCACCGAGGGTGAAGTCGGGTTCTTCGCCGCGATAGAGGCGGACGACGTTGGCGATAAAGCCGATCTGTGCGGGTGTCCATTCGCGGTGTGCGCGGTCAACCTGGCGGTAGATATGTCGCGCATCTATAAATAAAACTGTGTTTGATCGATCATGCGCGACACCCTCATCCCCGTCCCTTCTCCCATTGGGAGAAGGGTGGCCGTCAGGTCGGGTTGAGGGGGTTTTACGCGGTAACGTTGCCTTCCCTTTATCAAAAAACCACAATGTGCAAGGCAAGGTCACCGTGTAAAACATATTCGGGCCGACGGCGACCATGACGTCGACGGCGCGGTTTTCGATGAGCTGCTGCCGGAGGTCCTGCTCGGAGCTGCGGGCATCCGATGCGGAGTTGGCCATGACGAATCCGGCGCGGCCCTTGGCGTTGAGCGAGGAATAGAAGAGCTGAATCCAGAGATAGTTTCCGTTGTCGGTGCGCGGCAGACCGAAGGGATAGCGGCGGCCCGGTCCGACGGAGTCTTTGAGCCGTTCTTTGTCGACGGCGTTGACGTTGAAGGGCGGGTTGGCGAGGACAAAGTCGAAGTGGCCGGTAGCGTCGTGCGGGTCGTCGTAGTAGCTGTTGACGTTGCCGCCGTGGCGGATGTCGCCTTCCAGCCCATGCACCGCCAGATTCATCCGGCACAACCGCCCTGTCTCGTCTGTCTTCTCCACTCCGTGAATCGACAGCTCGCGTGCCGGGTCGCCGGAATAATCTGGCGCTGCACCCTCACCCCCGCCTCTCCCAGCAGGAGAGGGGCTGGCCGAGTGCTGAGCGATTGCTTCCAAAATAACCTCGGGCGTCTTAACAGCGATAAAGTTTTCAAACCGAAGCGTTGTCACTCCCTGTGATTCCAGATAAGCGCTTCGCTTCGCATCCTTTTTCTGGCGTTCGGCTGTGTTGTGCGGTTCCCCATCGAGTTCGACAGCAAGGTTTGCTTCGCAACAGTAAAAGTCCAGCAGGTAGTTTCCAAACTGATGCTGGCGTCGGAATTTTAAGTCGAAGCATTGCCGATTTCGCAACAGTTCCCAAAGCAACTCCTCGGCGGGCGTTTGTTTATTCCGCAATTCTCGCGCCCGCTCCTTCAATCCTTCAAAATTAAATCCACCACGATAGTGCCCGCTCCCTTCTCCTTCTGGGAGAAGGGCTGGGGATGAGGGTGTGGGTCGGGACGTTCGTTTGTGCTCGGCAATAAACCTTGCCGATTGCACGAACATTCCTCCCGACCCACATGCCGGGTCGAGTATGCGCCCGTGGAACGGTTCGATGATTTCGGTCAGGAGCCGGACAATACCGGCGGGCGTGTAGAACTCGCCGCCTTTCTGCCCTTCGGTGCGGGCAAACTGGCCGAGGAAATATTCATAGCTGCGCCCGAAGGCGTCGTAGTCCGCCGAGGCGGGAATCTCGGAGGCTTTCTTGAGCAGTTCCTTGAGCAGCGTGCTGGTGAAGAGGTTGTAGGTCTTGGGCAGCACCCCGGCGAGCTGCGGGTTGTGCTTTTCAATCTCGCGCATGGCGGCGTTGACCTTTGCGCCAATGTTTTCCGCTTCGGGAAGATTGAGCAGATAATCGAACCGCGCTTCTTCGGGCAGATAGAGAATGCCCTCGGCATGGTAGGCCGCCGGTTCATCCGCCCGTGATCCGCGCCGGGACACGCGTTCCGCGCCCTCACCCCGTCCCTCTCCCACTGGGAGAGGGTGGCTCGCAGAGCCGGGTGAGGGTCGCCCGGTAAGCGCAGCGCGTCGGGCACTGAAGCGGACTTCGGCAAAGCGCAGGAAGATGATGCCGAGGATCGGGCCGGAGTATTCCTGGGCCTTCAGCCCCGAATTGGCGCGGAACTGGTCGGCGGTATCCCACAGGTTCTTTTCCAGTGAAGCGGCGGCAGTGTCTTTTTCCGACGGGGCGATCCAATTCATAAAGCAATTCCTTTAAAGCGGCGCGTTTTTGCCGTTCAGATTAGTCTTCGCCACCTCACCCGTCAACGGAAACGGCAGAAAGAGAAGCAAAGCTTTGCAGAACCAAGGGCAATATTGAAATCAGGCGGAATGACGATGCACCGTTGAGCGGGAGCAAGATGGACGGTTATACGAATTTGACCTTTAACTTCAAAAACGTATGGAGCGTAAATCCCGTCAAAAAATCTATTTTGTTAAAACTATTTTACAAAAACATGACTTTTTGGGAAGGGAAGCAAGCCCAAAGCGGACGCGAATGCACTCTGTAGGTGCGGGCGGCGCCCGCACTTCCCATCACCAATCCAATAATTAGACAGATTGACAACCGATAGTTGGACGGTCGTAACGGGGGAGAAAGCCCAAGCGGAACGACTCCTCGCGCTCGACGAGTTACTACGCACCAACCAATACCCTAATTGCACGTCGTTTGCGGCGGATTGGGAAGTTTCCACCAAGACGGCTCAGCGCGACTTTGATTTTCTTCGCGACCGAATGGGCGCTCCAATCGAATACGACGCGCTTCACCGTGGCTACTATT
>CAYYYX010000094.1:0-6134 GCA_964476065.1 uncultured Verrucomicrobiota bacterium
AAACATCCGTGGGCCATAAACAGCTTCTGAAAACGCAATTCCGAGATGAACCGTATTTCGTGTGTTTCGTGGTCGAAAAAGTTCCAACCCTTGGAATCCTTATAGTGGAAGCGGCATCCTGCCGCTGGCCAGAGGCTGGAAGTCTCTTCTACCTTTCCAACCCTTGGACCTGAGCTATTGCGAAAGTGCTTTTTGTATTTCCCGAAAGCGTAGCGATAGATAATTTTTCTGGAAGAAAAATAGCGACCATCGGGAGTGATTCAAAAGAAGCGACCCAAAGGGAGCGGCAACCTCTGCGTCCATCTGCGTAATCTGCGGATCGTTTTTCCAATGTCTGGAACTTTTGTGCTTTTCTGCGTAATCTCTCGGCTGTGAAAACACCCTTTCAGCTTGTTTCAGACTATCAGCCGACCGGCGACCAGCCGGCGGCGATTACGGCGCTGTGCGCCGGACTGGATTCCGGACAGCGTTTCCAAACCTTGGAAGGAGTGACCGGTTCGGGCAAGACCTTCACTATCGCCAATGTCATTGCGAAGCAGGGGAAACCCGCGCTGGTGATCTCTCACAATAAAACGCTCGCCGCCCAGCTCTACGCCGAGCTGAAGTCATTTTTCCCCAATAACGCCGTCGAATTTTTCATCTCCTACTACGACTACTACCAGCCGGAAGCCTACATCCCGCAGACCGATACCTTCATTGAGAAGGATGCGTCCATCAATGCGGAGATCGAGCGCCTACGGCTGGCGGCCACCGATAGTCTGCTCAGTCGCGACGATGTCATCATCGTCGCTTCGGTTTCGTGCATCTACGGTCTCGGCTCGCCGGAAGACTACCGCGAGATGGTCTTTTCGGCTCACGTCGGCGAGGCGTGCGGACGCGATGCGATGCTCGAAAAGCTGGTGCTCATTCAGTACGAGCGCAACGACTACGACACAACGCCCGGAACCTTCCGTGTGCGCGGCGATACCGTCGATATCTTTCCGTCGTATGCCACCCACGGCATCCGAATCGATTTTTTTGGCGACGAGGTGGATTCCATTAAACGGATCAACGCGTTGACTGCCGAGGTAGAGGAAGTTCTCGACCGCATCAATATTTCCCCAGCCAAACATTTTGTGATGCCAGCCGAAAAGCTGGAGCCGGCCATCGTCCGGATTCAGGCGGAATTGGAAGAGAGGGTGCAGTGGTTTGAAGATCACGACAAGCTGATCGAAGCCCAGCGTATTCGGATGCGGACGATGTACGACATCGAAATGATGCGTGAGATCGGCTATTGCGGCGGTATCGAAAACTATTCCCGCCACCTCGGCGCCCGCGAGGCGGGCGATCGGCCCGCCTGCCTGATCGACTACTTCCCGGACGACTTTCTGACCATTGTCGACGAGTCGCATGTGACCCTTCCGCAGGTGCGCGGCATGTTTAACGGCGACCAGGCCCGCAAAGGGACTCTCATCGAGCACGGATTCCGTCTGCCGTCCGCACTGGATAATCGCCCGCTTGCGTTTGACGAATTCAAAACCATCACCGGCCCGATGATTTTCACCACCGCGACGCCCGGCGTATTTGAGCGGGAAGAGGGGGGCACGCCGATTGAGCAGATCATTCGTCCGACCGGCATCATCGACCCGCCGGTCGACGTTCGCCCGCTTCAGGGGCAGATCGATGATGTGATGGAAGAAATTCGCGCCTGCGCCGAGCGCGGCGAGCGGACGCTGGTGACGACGCTAACCAAGGTGACGTCTGAAGACCTGACCGATTATCTCAAAAAGGTCGGCCTGCGCGTGCAGTATCTCCATTCCGATATTGGGGCATTGGAACGCGTCGATATTCTCCGCGACCTGCGCAAGGGCGATTTCGACTGTTTGATTGGCATCAACCTGCTCCGCGAAGGGCTCGATCTGCCCGAGGTGTCGCTCGTCGCCATTTTGGACGCAGACAAGGAAGGGTTCCTTCGTTCCGAGACCTCGTTGATCCAGACGGCGGGCCGCGCCGCACGTCATCTGGACGGACGGGTTATTCTCTACGCGGACCGCGTGACCAATTCGATGCGCCGTATGATGGATTTGACGCAGCATCGCCGCGAAAAGCAACACGCCTATAACGAGAAGCACGGCATCACCCCGCAGTCCATCCGCAAAGAGATTGCCGACAGCCTGCAAACCATCAAAGCGGACGCCGACGAGATGGAAGGCCGCGTCGTGCGCGAAACGGGCGAAACCTATAACGTGAATCAGGTCATTCGCGAAATTGAGCAGGAGATGCTCGAAGCGGCCGAAAAACTGGAATTTGAGCGCGCCGCCATCCTGCGCGACGAGCTCCTTGAGCTCAAAGCCTCCATCGAGCCTGTCAAACCCGCCCGGAAGGGGAAAGTACTTTATACCGGTCGAAAAATTAGAAAATGACCGTCTAAACATAACAATTTGTATTGTTGACAATACATAAAAACAGGCTATTTTGTATTGTATGTATATAGAACGGCAGGCAGACAAACTCCTTCAGGAGCATCTTTCCGATAAAAAGATCAGTATGGTTCTGGGTGCGAGACAGGTCGGGAAAACGACTCTCCTCAAACATGCCCTTGGGAACGTGAACTGTTGTTTTCTTAACTTTGATGTGGAGATTGACCGACAACGTTTTCTTGCGGCGGCATCCCTGCCTCCGCAAGAGGCCTTAAAAACCTTTGGCAGTCCGGACGTACTGGTTGTTGATGAGGCTCAACGCTACCCAAAAACTGCAGAAATTGTAAAAGGATGGTTTGATTCTGAGCTGGACGTGAAAATATTTTTACTGGGGTCATCCAGTTTTTCTCTGCTGCATCAGTCTGTTGAAAGTCTTGCGGGACGAAATAGAAAGCTGCTTTTGCCGCCCCTTTTGTTTTCTGAAGTTCTGGCAACGCAGGATTGGGTAGAGGCCGTGACGGATGTCGAGGGTTTGCATCAATATTTTGCCG
This sequence comes from uncultured Verrucomicrobiota bacterium, assembly GCA_964476065.1. Lineage (GTDB taxonomy): Bacteria > Verrucomicrobiota > Kiritimatiellia > Kiritimatiellales > Tichowtungiaceae > Tichowtungia. Next base: position 2,951 of record CAYYYX010000094.1, read on the forward strand.
AGGCATTAAAGGCATTGGTTTTGCAAAGTATCACATTTGGCGGGTACCCGGAGGTTGTGACGGCTTCGAATAAGTTGCCCCTATTGCAAGGTTTGGCAGGGGATTATCTCTGGCAGGATGTCTTGCAAATGGGGCAGATTAAGACTCCTGAAACGATTCGGCGCTTGTTAACTCTACTGGCGCACCAAGTTGGATCTGAGGTTTCTGTCAATGAATTGGCTACACAGTTGGGGGTTACTCGCCCGACCATTGAGCGCTATCTGGATATTTTGGAGCACTCTTTTGTGATTTTTCGATTGTCGGCTTTTAGTACAAACCCACGAAAAGAAGTGTGCAAAAGCCGGAAAATCTATTTTTGGGATACGGGAATACGCAATGCATTGTTAAATGAATTTAGCACGTCGGAACTGCGATCTGATATAGGGAATCTTTGGGAGAATTGGCTCGTTTCTGAAATAGCCAAAAAAAACATCCTGGATGGAAGTCCGAAGCAGTTATATTTCTGGAGAAGCCGTTCCGGGTCTGAAGTGGATATTGTCTTAAAGAATCCGGAAGGTGTTTTGTCCGCGTACGAAGTGAAATGGCGAAAGAAGGGGCGCAGAGTCAAAGCTTTTTCAGACCGCTATGACTGTCCGGTTCTGCCCATACATTCCGATAACTTTTTAAAGATCCTTTTGTAGCGCCCCGAGCGTTCGGAGCGGAGTACAGTCGGAAAAATATTTTACAGGTCATGTATAAAAACAAAACAAAACTGGGATGTGAAAAGGGAACGGTTCAAATTAAGGGCGATTTGACAGAGCCGATAATAGGCTCCCTATGTGGGAAGGGCACAGAAACGATTCAAATAGAAGGTGAGGCGCGGGGTGCCGACGATCAAGAGGGAGCCAGCAAGTGAAAATAGCTTTTCTTGCGAGTTTGACAATCCGGTCGAAAACGCTATTCTCTCCCGCTCATTCGAAAGAAATGATTTTTAGGAGAAATGCTATGACGATGCACCCCAGTTTGAAAAATGCCGCACGAATTGAAGTTGAACGCAACGTTCTCAAACGTTTTGAGCGCGTGGACCAACTCAAAGAAGAAGGCCGATGGAAAGACGGCGACCGTGGATTCGGTCTTCCGAAAACCAAACCTGAGTAAACCATTTATGGGTTTATGTAGAAAAGCCTCGGTTTTACCGGGGCTTTTTTTATGCCACAACAACTAAGCAGGATCTGTCAGATCAGAATAATTAAGGACAGAATGATTTTATATATAGTGGAGTGTAAACCTGTTCGGAATTATTCTGTCCTTAATTATTCTGATCATATTTCCTCTGTTTAGTTGTGATTCGGTCGCGTAAGGAAGATGGGTGGTTTAAATATGATCAGATTACAAAAATATTTGGCGGAATGCGGAGTCGCTTCGCGACGCGCTTCTGAAAAACTGATCGCGGATGGCCAGATTACGGTCGACGGGGTCGTGATCACGGAGCTCGGCACAAAAGTGGAGCTCGGTAAAAGTCGCGTGGCATTTAACGGGAAACCGGTTGTGCTCGATGAAAAGGTCTGGCTGATGCTCAACAAGCCGACCGGCGCCATCTGTACCTCGGACGATCCGCAGGGGCGTGAAACCATTTTAGACATGCTTCCGCCGTCTGCTAGCCGGCTTTATACCGTCGGCCGTCTCGACGTGATGAGCGAAGGCCTTCTGCTGGTTATGAACGATGGGGATCTCGCCCATCGCCTGATGCATCCGCGTCATCATATTGAGAAAAAATATCAGGTCTGGATTGATCGCGAACTCACCTCTGACGATCTGGATCGCATGGTCAAAGGGCTGAATTCCCGGGGGGAGATGCTCAAAGCCCTTCGTGTTGAACCGCTTCGTCGCGTTATGGAAGGTCGCTTTGGTTATACGCTTACTCTCGGAGAAGGGCGCAACCGCCACATCCGCCGAATGATGGAAGTGCTCGATCGAAAAATTCTCCGCCTTCTGCGCGTTTCCGTCGGCCCGCTGCGCCTCGAAAAACTTCGCTCCGGCGAACACCGCAACCTCGATCCGTGGGAAGTGGAAAAACTCCGCAAAGCCGTTGGTTTATAACGTTTGAAAGGAGCGTCGGGCGTGGCCTGTAAGCTCGTTTGACGGGTTAGCCTATTTTTCTACCAAATCACCTTCGACATATTGGTGGATCATGCCAGAGATCAATGTTTGATAGGGAATGCCTTTCCCCATCGCCTTTTTTTGGATGCCCTTTAGATCGTGGTCATAAAGCCGAATGGTCACTCTCCGGTTTTTACGAAAAGTATTTTCAGCCATGGTTTTGATTTTAGCCTTCTCTGCTTTTGAAGGCGCAGACAGCTTCAATTCACCCTTATCGTAGGCATTTAGGATTTCAGCTTCTTCTTTATCTAATTTCATTTTATTTACCCTCGTTATAGTCCCTTGTTGCTTTTCGGCTGGGGATAATTGTTTTCAGAAAAACCATTTCCTCCTCGATGACATGAGGAACCACATGGATATATCCTTCAACAATTACAAAATAGATGCGTTGCCCCGGATAGTCTTTTTGGTTTGGATGGTCTGATGTTTTCCACACATCTCCTTGCGATAAATGGAAGACAATCTCTTCAAACGAGATGTTCCGCTCCTTCTTCAATTTCTCGTTTTTGTCCGGATTCCAATCGTATCTCATGCCAGAAATGTACATCGAATGTGTGTACAGATCAAGATCGTGTTAATTATTTATGCCGACCGGCGTCATTTGCACCTCGGACGACCCGCAAGGGCGCGAAACCATTTTAGACATGCTTCCGTCGTCTGCTATCCGGCTTTATACCGTCGGCCGTCTCGATGTGATGAGCGAAGGCCTTCTGCTCGTTATGAACGATGGGGACCTCGCCCATCGCCTGATGCATCCGCGTCATCATATTGAGAAGAAATATCAGGTCTGGATTGATCGCGAACTCACCTCTGACGATCTGGATCGCATGGTCAAAGGGCTGAATTCCCGGGGGGAGATGCTCAAAGCCCTTCGTGTTGAACCGCTTCGTCGCGTTATGGAAGGTCGCTTTGGTTATACACTCACTCTCGGAGAAGGGCGCAACCGCCACATCCGCCGGATGATGGAAGTACTCGATCGAAAAATTCTTCGCCTTCTGCGCGTCTCCGTCGGCCCGCTTCGCCTCGAAAAACTTCGCTCCGGCGA
>CAYYYX010000095.1:0-6051 GCA_964476065.1 uncultured Verrucomicrobiota bacterium
GTAAACATCCGTGGGCCATAAACAGCTTCTGAAAACGCAATTCCGAGATGAACCGGAAAAACGGTCAAAAAAATGCCAAAGGTTGATGGGCAAGACAAAAGTCGCAATATGTTTTAGTCAAACTGGTTATAAAAGTTTTTACGGTCTGTTCCATACATTTGAATGTACGGGACATAAATAGTCGTAATTAGTTATTCATAAAGTGGTTACAGTTTTGAAACCTTGATAAGGTTTGTGATGGTAATTCTTGAGCCTGACTTTTGTCGGAGCCATCAGCCATTGGAAAAATAGTTCGCCGAAGCGGGGCGAAGCCCTGAAGTCCGGCGTAGCCGGTTCCAAGGGTTGGAAAACTATTTTTTGCCCCAGCGCCAGCGGGGCTTTTCACCCTTTTTCCAGCAGATGAAGATCAACGCGCCGCACAAGCCGAACACATAGGCAAGGTAGGCAACCAGAGATTCCTGCGCCGGAGCCACCCAGGGCGCGGTCACGATTAACGCAATGAACACGACCAGAACCACCCAGCCCTGCTAGCAGACCGGTGGGCCCCATCCCCATCCATGCGTTTTTGCCGGGAACCAGATTTTCTTTTCGTCGGTCATAATTTTACCCCCGGTTGCGTGCAACAAATAAAAGAACGGCCCAGATGAGAACGGCGGCGCAAGAGATACCGAAGACGGGGGCGGCGCCGACCGCTGCGATCAGCGGGATCGCCATACCCGTCCAGAGTCCGCCACCCATAAAGGGCTCGTGTAGCAACTGTTTGCAGGCGAAGGCTTCGGCGGCGGGCGTTTTGTAGTCGGGATCGACCACGCGGAGCAAAAGCAGTCCGGTTGCGGTAACGCCCATCGATTGCCCCATCTCGGCGATGGCCCGTTCAAACCAGGCGTCTTTAAAAACTCTTCGCGCAAGAAACAGCACGCAAAAGACATTCCAGAGAATTCCTGCGGCGACCAGAATCACCAGCGGAATCCATCCCTGCGCGACGACGTCGAGCCGGATGGTGGCAATCGCCGCGACCACGAGGAAATCGAGCGCGCAATTCTGGATGCGGCGCGTCAACCCGTGGTCAATATGATCGTTGGGATCAAATCGGTCGGCGAAAATCTGAACGAGCAGGCCCCCGAGCATACAGAGCGGGAAGAGCGGGAAACTGCTGAGCAGATGGTGTTTTTCCGCGAACGGAATGACGCCTTGCAGGAGAATGAGCAACTCTTTGAAGCCGTAGCCAATTAGAATGGCGGCGGCGACAATCACGAGGTGCAGGCTGAGCGATTCAATCACATCGCTCGACACGGTCAGTTTTCCCGCGTGCGGGCGTTGGTCGTGCGGGATGCTTCCCGTCCAGTCGATCTCTTCCGGATTTTCATGCGGCGGCTTTTTCTCCATCACGTAGCCTTTGCGTACGGCCCAGTTGACGAGCACCATGCCGACGATGATGGCTCCGAGGATTCCGGCGGTGGCGGCGGCGAGCGCAAAATCTTTTCCGGCCGCCCAATTGAGTTCGTTGAAGACGGGGCCGAGTCCGCCGGCCGTACCGTGGCCGCCCTCAAATCCGACGGGTAAAATCGCACCAAAGAGTTCGTTTAGGTGGAAGATCGGTCCGAGGAGGAACAGAACGAGTCCGATGCCGACCACATACTGTCCCCAGGCAACGATCTGCCCGTAGGCGAGCTGACGCCCCGCACTTTTCCAAACCTTGGAAATTCCAGGAATTTCGACGCCGAGAAAGAGGCAGGCAAAGACCACATTAATCAGAATGCCCGGCATCTTGCTCCAGCCAGCCGTCCATTCTGCGGGCAGGGGAATTTTCACAGTTAAGCAACTGTGAATAATAATCAGCCCGAGCAGTCCGGCGATGACGGAGGCGGGTAGGTAGAGCCGTTGGAGGAGGACGATTTTTCGGCGTAGCCAGTAGCCGAGACCGAGCAGAACCGCGAGACAGACAAATGACAACATGGGAGTTCCTTCTTTTTAGTATCGCACTTTCCAGTGTGGAGTACGTTTGCACAGCATTTTTTCAACGCAAAGACGCTGAGTGCGCAGAGTTTCGCAGAGAACTTTTGCGAACCTTGGAGTCCTTTGCGTCTTTGCGTTAAATAGTTTGTTGAGTTTCAGGGTTAAATTCCAATTTTAGATTGAACGGTTTCTATGATTATGGGCAGATCCGCTTCGGTGACGGCGGAAAAGTGAGTGCCCTGCGGGTGGAGCAGGACGTTCGGTCCGGTTCCGCACAGTCCCATGCAACTCGTGGTCGAAACTCGTACTTTGCCTTTCCACCCGCGGTCTTGGATCGCTTGTTTCAAAAGTTTTTTCAGTTCGCCGCCGCCGCTGGCGCCGCACCCAAGGTTATCCGGGTTGTCGCGCAGGTTCGAGCAGACAAAAATGTGGCAGGCATAGGGAGTGGGTTGTGTTTTCATGTCCTGTTCCTTTTTTCGGAGCATAGCGAAATGGCGGCGGGTTGGAATGTTGGAATAAGGGAATATTGGAATTTCCATTATTCTATTGTTCCTCTATTCCCCGCCGGGGCGTAGGCCCCTCTGGGCCGGAGGCACCCTTCCAGCTCCAATAGGAGCTTCTTCCACGGCAGGCCGGCGCCGAATCCGCCAAGTCCGTTTTGAGCGACGACGCGATGGCAGGGAATAAAGAGCGGAACCGGATTTGCCCCGCAGGCCGCGCCGACCGCGCGCACGGCATTCGGGCGGCCAATGGCTTTTGCAATCTCGCCGTAGGTGCGCGTCTGTCCGCGCGGAATCTTTTGCAGCTCTTTCCAAACCGCTTTTTGGAAGTCCGTTCCCTCAAGTTTTCCAATCCCTGGACGGACGGCGTCAGGGCTTGCTGATTTTTGCCGCGTCCTATTGGACCGCTTCTTTCGGGGAATACCGAAAGCACGTTCGGAATACATCAGGTCCAAACCTTGGAAAAACGATTGCACCTGCGTCGCGAAGCGCCGAAGTGCAACGCAGTTGCTTTCCAAGCCTTGGACCCGAGCGCAGCGAGAGAGGCCTCGCGAATGCGAGGCCGTGACCGAAGGAAGCGACAACCCGGTGATGGCAAATGATTTGCGCGGTGTGTTTTTGAGGAACGGTAGGGTGCACCCAACCACTCTTTCATTTTCCAGAGAGAGGTTGATTGGGCCCCACGAGGTTGGAATGTTCACCTTTTCCATAAACGCGGAGTGTAGCTTCTTTTGCACAAAACCAAACAAAAAAGTCTCTCTCGCCCCGAAGGATCGGGGTCTTCGACAGAGACGCAGAGAGTTTTTGAATTAACGCCAAAGAACGCGAATGGAGACTGGAGCATTTTGTAGGGCTGGAACGGGCGGCGACCTTCCCGCCGAATCGCAGGTGAACTGTGCCGAAAATGATGAAGTCCTGTTTTTTATTGATCGCCACAAGCTGATGGGGCGGGGCATTGGCCTAATCGATATGCATTTGCTTGCATCCTGTCACATGATATCTTGTCCGTTGTGGACGAAAGACAAACGGCTACAAGGCGTTGCTGAAGAAATGAGCGTAGCCGTCCGGTAGTATCACAGCTTTGGAAGGGTGATGGTCTGGCCGGCTTTGAGGTCATTTTCGCTTTTCATTTTGTCCATGTTGGCGCTGTAGATTTCTCTCCACTTGCTGCTGTCGCCGTAGACGGCTCTGGCGATGCGTGTGAGGGTGTCGCCGGGAAGAACGTTGTAGGTTCCGGTGGTCGGTGCGGGGGTTTGAATCCGCTGGACCGGTTGGGTGCTGACGGGTGTGGGCTTCGGTTTTACAACCGGGGGCTTGGCCAGAACGGGTTGGGTCGCGGGTGCGGGGGTTCGTGTGTCGGCCATTTTTTCGAGCTGCTTGCGGAGGAGGTTGTTTTCGCGTGTCAGTCGAATCAACTCTTCAGAGATGTCTCCGGCGCTTTGTCCAATCTGGCCGGCAAACGAGATTTTTGCCTGCCGGATCCAATCGGCAATCAGCGGGGCCTTCTGGCTGTCGGGGCGCTTCTCCAAGTAGCGCTCATAGTGATAGATGGCGCGAATATAATTTTTCTGCTGCTGCTGATAGATCAGCGCCAGTTCGAGATGGGGCCGGGCAAGGCTTGTGTTGCCCTGCAGTGCGGTCTCGAATTGCCGGATGGCTTCGTCCCAGTGTTTCATCTGCGCCTGCTCCAGGCCTTTTCGGACTCGCGGGTTTTGCTCGTCGGACGCATCGCGCTGCGCGCCGCCGTCGCAGCCGGCGAGCAGGGCGGCGCACAGTAACAGGATCAGCAGTTTTCCGGCGGTCATTTTCTTAGCATTCATTTTACCCACGTTTTTTTCGCAACCTTTATTCAACAACAACGGAGCTGGATCTGTTTTAGTCAGAATAATTAAGGTCAGAATGATGGGAAGAGAATCCTGTGTGCATGAATTAAATTATTCTGACCCTAATTATTCTGACTAAATTCTTTCTGTTTGGCTGCGGCTTCCGCCTTCTTTTCAATACGGCGCGACAGGTTGCTGCGTTAGGTGTATTCGCGGTTAAAAAAAGAGTTTGAAGAATTTCAGGATGCCCTGACCCCACGGAACGCGGTGAGAGATGCCGCTCTTTTTGCCTTCGAAGGTGTGGAGGTTGTCCAGATACCATTCGTAGTTGCGGATCAGCGCCTGTTTGTTCGAGAACTTTGGATAGAAGTTGAGTTTGGCTTCGATCTTTTCGGTCGAGACGAACGAGTCTTCGCACGCGGTTTCATAAACCCATTTGTAGAGGGGGGAGAGTTTGAAGAATTCGAGAATGCGCAGGAATCCGATCAGGGGCTTGGCCGGAGTGCCGACGATTTTTTTGCCGTGACCCGCTCGGTCGAGCACGGCCTGATAATCTTCGCGCATCGTGGTGAAGTCGGTCGCGCCGATGTTAAAGATGTCGCTGACGATCCCAGCGTCTTTAATCAGGCAGAGGTAGATGGCTTCGCAGAGATCTTCGACGTCGAGCAACTGATAGCGGTTGTGTCCGTTTCCAATCATGGGGAAGTTTTTGCCGTCTTTGGCCCAGTCGTAGAAGAGGGCAAAGACGCCGAGGCGCTCGGGGCCGACGAAGGATTTCGGGCGGATAATGGAGATGCACATCCCTTTGTCGCGATATTCCACGGCGATTTTTTCCGCTTCGATTTTGGCGATGCCATAGGCGCCGACGCCGATCAGTTGATCGTCTTCCACTAGCGGGTGGTGGTCGGGAATGCCATAGACGGCGGTCGAGGAGATATGAATGAAGCGCTCCACCATTTGGTGCTGTGCTTCTTGAAGCAGAAGGCGCGTGCCTTCAATGTCGGTCGAGAAAATTTCTTCTTCGGTATAGAGGGGCAGGGCTGCGGCGGTATGAATGACCCAGTCGACGTCCTTCATGACTTTGCGGACATCATCAATGTTCCGGATATCGCCGATCACGGCATTGATCTCGTCGCGCTCCGGATAGTCGAATTCGACCAGATCGAGCACGGTAATATCTGTGACGCCTTGATGGCGTAGATAGCGAATCAGGTTGATGCCCAAAAATCCACTGCCCCCGGTGACTAAAACCTTCTTGTTCATTCAAAACTCCTTGTTCGTGATTCAGAGCATTCAGTCTAAACGCCCCGCTGTCTTCTACAACCCATTTTTTTAGTGTTCATGTATCGTATTACGATATGTCGGCCTCGACTCAACGATTGGCAATGGTGCTCATGGCCGCAGAGAATTTCTTCCAGTTTTCTCTTAAGACGAGCAGTCGTTCCTCGCCCATGCAGGTCAGAGAGTAAATTCGTTGGCCCCTTGTTCCGCCAGCCTCGCGGCGGCTCTTAAGGAATCCGGATTTTTCCATTTCGGCGAGTAGGGGGTAGAGTCTGCCGAAAGCCGGCGAAAATAGATGGTTTGATTTGTCGATGGCCAGCTGCTTCAGTCGGTAGCCGCAGGTCGGCTCGTGGTGGAGAAGAGCCAGTACGATCAGTTCCAGCCATCCTTTAAGTTGCTCGCGGTGTGAATGAGTGTTCATGGTGTCTATATATCGTATCACTACTGTCCCAGTATTAGTCCCACAGCGGCAACTGGTTACAGAAGTCACC
>CAYYYX010000096.1:0-6006 GCA_964476065.1 uncultured Verrucomicrobiota bacterium
GCAAGCAAGCAAGCAAGCAAGCAAGCAAGCAAGCAAGCAAGCAAGCAAGCAAATTCTGAGGTGGGTGACGCTGATGTCAATAGCTGAATATTCTAAAACTCGAATAGATGCTTCCGAATTGGACAGCAACAGTTATGTAGGGGTCGATAACCTTTTGCAAAACTGTATGGGAAAAGCCCCGTCAAACTATGTCCCTGAAACAGGCCGATTCACATGCTTTGAGCGCAATGATATTTTGTTGGGAAACATCCGGCCCTATTTGAAAAAGATTTGGCACGCTGATCACAAAGGCGGAACCAATGGGGATGTTTTAGTTGTGCGGATTAAGGAAGAAGAAAGCGAGAATATCGATTCGCGCTACTTATATCACCTGTTGTCCAATGACGCATTTTTCAGCTATGCGATGCAGACATCCAAAGGTGCAAAAATGCCTCGTGGCAGTAAACCCATGATCATGAAATACGAAATTCCTGTCCCTACCGTCGAAGAACAGGAGCGCATCGTCGCGATTCTCGATAAGTTTGATGTATTGGTGAACGACCTCTCCAGCGGGCTGCCCGCCGAGATCAAGGCAAGGCGACAGCAATATGAATATTACCGTGACCTGTTGCTTACATTTAAGGAGGCCGCATGACCGAAGAGCTCACGCCGTACCGTATTGCGCCGATTGCACTTTCGGATGAAAGCACGGTGGTTGCTGAATTTGTGGCCGACCGGGTGCGGGAGACGGCCTATCAGTCGGAGGATGCGCTGGAAAAGGCGTTCATCCGTCAATTGGAACAGCAGGCTTATGAGTATCTTCCGATCACCTCGGAGGGTGATCTGGTTGCCAATCTGCGCCAGCAGTTGGGGAAGCTAAATAAGACGACCTTTTCCGATGCGGAGTGGGAACGTTTATTCAGCACCTGCATTGCCGGAGCCAATGACGGGATTATCGAGAAAACCACCCGCATACAGGAAGACCATATTCAGGTGCTCAAGCGCGATGATGGGTCGGTCAAAAATATTTATCTGATCGATAAGAAACATATCCACAACAACAGCCTGCAAGTCATTAACCAATACGAGATCGAGGGGGCGCGGGCCAACCGCTACGACGTGACAGTACTGGTCAATGGCCTGCCGATGGTGCACATCGAACTCAAGCGACGGGGCGTGGACATCCGCGAGGCGTTCAATCAGATTAACCGCTATCAGCGCGACAGTTTTTGGGCGGGTTCCGGCCTGTTCGAGTATGTGCAACTGTTTGTCATCAGCAACGGCACACTGACCAAGTATTACAGCAATACAGTGCGCGACAGTCATCTGGAAGAACAGCGTAGCAAACGCTCGCGCCGGAAGACGTCGAACAGCTTTTCGTTCACGAGCTGGTGGGCCGATGCAAAGAACCAACCCATCACCGAGCTGGACGGCTTTGCCAAAACATTTTTTGCACGGCACACATTGCTGAACATTCTGACCCGCTATTGCGTGTTCGACGTAGACCGCAAGCTGCTCGTGATGCGACCCTATCAGATTGTGGCGGCGGAACAGATTCTGCAACGCATCGCAACCGGCACCAACCATAAGCGACTTGGAAAAATAGAAGCGGGCGGTTTCATCTGGCACACCACCGGCAGCGGCAAGACGCTGACCAGTTTCAAGGCGGCGCAACTGGCGCAGGGGCTGCCGGAGATCGATAAGGTGCTCTTTGTGGTGGACCGCAAGGATCTCGATTATCAAACCATGCGTGAATATGAGCGCTTTGAGAAGGGCGCGGCCAATTCCAATACATCGACGGCGGTGCTTCAAAGGCAGTTGGAAAACCCAAATGCCCGCATCATCATTACCACGATCCAGAAGCTGAGCCGCTTTGTGGCCAAGAACAAAAAACACCCAGTCTATGATGCGCATGTCGTGGTGATTTTTGACGAATGCCATCGCAGTCAGTTTGGCGACATGCACACGGATATTACCAAATCGTTTAAGCGCTACCACTTGTTTGGTTTCACCGGTACGCCAATCTTTGCTGACAATGCAGGCAGTCACGGCAACCCGCTTCGGCGTACCACCGAACAGGCTTTTGGCGATAAACTGCACACCTATACTATTGTCGATGCCATCAGCGATAAAAATGTACTGCCTTTCCGAATCGACTACATCAACACCATCAAAAAATCGCCGGGGGTCAAAGACAAGAAGGTGTCCGCCATCGACACAGAACGGGCATTGTTGAGTAAGAAGCGCATCACGCAGGTGGCGAGCTATATCCGGGAACATTTTGACCAGAAAACAAAGAGTCAGGTCAGCTATCGCCATGGTATTTTGGCTAATGTGGCCGAGGTGGTTTCCGGTAAAGGGAAGGTTGAGGAGATCCGCTCTACCGTGCGGAAACGGGGATTCAACTCTCTCTTTGCCACGGCCTCTATCGATGCCGCCAAACGCTACTATACGGAGCTCACCGCCCAGCAAAAAGAGCTGCCGCCCGCACAACGCCTCAAGATTGGCCTGATCTTCAGTTTTGCCCCCAACGAGGAAGAGCCCGACGGACTGCTGGGTGAAGAGGAGTTTGAAACCGACGGGCTGGATCAAAGCTCATGCGATTTTCTCGATGCCGCGATCAAAGATTACAACGCTCTGTTCGGCACCAGTTACGATACGTCAGCCGACAAGTTTCAGAACTACTACAAAGATTTGTCCCAGCGGTTGAAAAATCGCGAGCTGGATCTGGTGATCGTGGTTAATATGTTCCTGACCGGCTTCGATGCCACCACGCTCAACACCCTGTGGGTGGACAAAAACCTTCGTGCTCACGGATTGATTCAGGCTTTTTCGCGCACCAACCGCATTCTTAATTCCGTTAAGACCTACGGCAACGTCGTTTCTTTCCGGAATCTTGAAGAGGAAACCAACGACGCGCTGGCTCTGTTCGGCAACAAGGATGCGAAGGGCATTGTGCTGCTCAAGCCTTACGCCGAGTATTATAAGGAGTATCAGAAGCGGGTCGAAGAAATGCTTGTGAAGGTTCCGCTCGGTGCGGCCATTGTCGGCGAAGCGGCTCAGAAGGAGTTCATTAAGCTTTTTGGCTCTATCTTGCGGCTGAAAAACATCCTCACTGCCTTCGACGATTTTGCAGGCAATGAAATCCTCAGTGAGAGAGATTTTCAAGATTACCAGAGTCTGTATCTGAATTTATATGCTGAATTCCGTAATACCTCCGAAGTGGATAAAGAATCGATCAATGACGACGTGGTCTTCGAGATCGAACTAATCAAGCAGGTCGAGATCAACGTCGATTATATCCTGATGCTGGTCGAGAAATACCTGAAGAAGAAAGGCACGGGCGAAGACAAGGAAATCCGGGCCGCCATCGAACGTGCGATTAACGCCAGCCCCAGTTTGCGAAACAAGAAAGACCTCATCGAGCAGTTTGTGGATTCCATTTCTGCGAATGCCAAGGTCGATGCGGAGTGGGCGGCCTATCTTGCGGCCAAAAAAATCGAGGAACTGGATCGGATCATTACAGATGAAGGACTGGATGCCGACGAAACGAAAGCGTTTGTTGACAATGCATTCCGGGATGGGGAGATCCCCGCATCCGGTACCGCCATCATGAAAATCCTGCCGCCGGTTTCAAGGTTCAATAAAGACAACGGCCACGCCGTTAAAAAGCAAACGGTACTGGACAAACTGAGCGCGTTCTTCGAGCGGTTCTTTGGATTGATATAAGTGAAGCCATTATTTTTTATAATTGAAAAGGAGATGGTCTATGCCCGTTAAACACGCCATTTGGAAAGTCGGAAAGCAGCCCCAGCCGCTACCTGCTGTGACGCTTGAGAACGAACAGGAATTGGAAGACATGATTGTGGCCGCGCCGAAGATTCTTTCCGGCGAGTGGCTGCTGATCGGCCAGCAGGAGCAAACTGGCATGGGCGGGCGGATTGATCTTCTGGCCATCGCGCCGGATGCGTCGCTGGTTCTGGTCGAACTCAAGCGAAACCGCACCCCGCGCGAGATTGTTGCGCAGGCCATCGACTATGCCTCTTGGGTGGAACAACTCTCAACGGATAAAATTGCTCAGATCTATCAACGTTTTTCTGATGGGGGGAGTTTGGGCGAGGATTTCGAAAAACATTTTGGGGCGGAACTGGATGAAGAGGCGCTGAACGAGTCGCATCAAATCATCCTTGTGGCCGCTGAACTGGATAATGCAACAGAACGGATCATCGGTTATTTAAATGCGCGCGATATTGCGATCAATGTCCTTTTTTTCCAGGTGTTTCAACATGGTGCAGAACAGCTTTTGAGCCGGACTTGGCTGATCGATCCCGGTGAGACGCAGGCCAATGTCACAACAACGACCAAAGCCAAAGGCGAAAAAGAGCCGTGGAATGGTGAATTCTATGTGTCCTATGGACCTGTTGATCACCGTTCGTGGTCTGATGCGGTTGAATATGGATATATCAGTGGAGGGGGAGGCAGTTGGTATAGCCAGACGCTCAAGCTATTGGTGCCTGGTGACCGGGTTTGGGTGAAGATTCCACGGACCGGCTATGTCGGGGTTGGGGTCGTTAAAGAAACGGTACAGAGTGTAAATGACTTTAAGGTGGTCACGCCGGAAGGCGAACGCCCGTGTCTGGATGTGCTGGAGCATGCTGAGCGCTATAAACAGAACGCTTCTGATCCAGAAAAAGCAGAGTATTTTGTCCGTGTCGAATGGCTAGATACGGTCACATCCAGCAGCGCAGTCAATGAAATAGGGTTGTTCGGTAACCAGAATACGGTTTGCCGGCCCACCACGCCGATGTGGCGCCACACAGTCGAGCGGCTTAAATCTCATTTTACAAAGTGGAATTCCGAGGGTGTGGTTTGAATGGACAAACATCGCATATATATTGATGAGACAGGTAACTCCGATCTCGATAGTTCGGACAATCCGAATCATCGCTTTCTTTCACTGACCGGAGTCATTGCTTCTACTCAGTACACCAAGGAGGTGCTGCACCCCGAGATGGAGGCACTTAAAGGATCGTTTTTTGATTATCACCCGGATGAACCGGTCGTCTTTCATCGTAAAGAAATGATGAATGGTGTCGGCTCATTTCGATCGCTCAAGGATCCGGAAACCCGTGCGAAGTTCGATGCGGCCCTTTTGCCGGCAATCCAGAGGTGGGAGTACTCTTTTATTACCGTCCTGCTTGATAAAAAAGAGTTTATGGAAAAGTTCAGGGATTGGAAATACGACCCTTATCACTATTGCCTCGAAGTCCTTTTGCAAAACTACACGGTTGTTCTGAACCGTAAAGATGTCGTCGGAGATGTGATGATCGAGTCGCGTGGAAAAAAAGAGGATATGCGGCTGAAGCAGGCTTTTACCGCCCTCTATGAAAATGGAAGTGACTATCTTTCCTCAGAGCGCATGCAGGAGCGGTTGACCTCGAAACAGATTAAAGTGAAGCCCAAGACCGCTAATGTCGCGGGTCTTCAGTTGGCGGACCTGCTTGCCCATCCTTCCCGGCGTGATGTGCTCCGGCGATTCGGTCTATTGCAGAATGGGCAGAAAAATCATGTAATGGGGGATCAGATTATTGAAATGATCGATTCCAAGTATGAACGGTATGATGAAGTCGTTGAGGGGTTCGGGTTACAAAAGCTTCCCTGATTTGGGTAAAAAAAAAGCCCGCCGAAGCGGGCGATGGTCAAACCATCCACCTCCAGTGATCTGGATTGAGTTCATCTAGCCAAAAAAATCGGTTCAGTGCAAGTGGTTCCCACAACAAAATAAACCGAAAAAATGCGTCCAGACAGTGCTGGTAATCTTAGTGGGCACACTTTGGGCAGTAAATTCAGCGTGATCCATCCGGATCGGTTCATCCTGTATTTGTTGTGCCCGGCATCTTTTTCTGTGCAAGTGGTTTCTGAATCCCCCGCATTGTTTCACTGTTTTTCATTTTGTCTGCGGGATTATTTGTTTCCTGAATCCGTTAGATAATTTATAAAAAACAGTTGTTACCTGTTGGGCTGGAA
>CAYYYX010000097.1:0-5990 GCA_964476065.1 uncultured Verrucomicrobiota bacterium
TTTCTAAGTTATTACTCAGCAAAAGGTTGGTTGCTCACGACAATTCACCCTGCCCTGCCGGCGAGTGGTTGTCAGCCGTTTCTCAAGACGTCACGGATCTGCTGAACATCTTTTTTGATCTGCTCAATCAGCGCCTCTTGAGTCGGGAAGAGGCATGCCTCGCGAGTTTTCGAGACGAGCAGGACCTCTATTTCTTGTCCGTAGAGATCTTCGTCAAAGTCGATCAGGTAGGATTCGATGACATGTTTGTGACAACCGAAGGTTTCTCGCTTTCCAATGAAGACAGCGCTGGGGATAGAGATTGTAGGAGGTGGAATGTGGAATGTGGGATATTCGGATTCTGAATCTGGACTTTGGACTTTGGACTTTGGACTTTCGACTCTTGTGTATGCTGCATAGATGCCGGGTCCTGGAAGTAATTCGTTGAGGGGGTCGATGTTGGCGGTGGGATAGCCGAGACCTCGCCCGATCCCATTGCCCTTCACGACGGTTCCAAAGAGGCTGAACGGCCGGCCGAGAAGTTTTTCAGCCAACGGAATCGATCCCTCGGAAATCGCCTTGCGGATGGTGGTGCTGGAGACTTTATGGTCGCCATCCATCACCGGAGATACTGCAGTTGCTGTGAAACCATGTTGCTGACCAAAGGTTTCCAAGGTTTGAAAGTTCCCCGCGGCCCGATTTCCAAAGGACCAGTCTTGTCCGCAGACGATGCCGGAGAGTCGGGGGGCCTTTTGGCAGAGGTCTTCTAAAAAGGCGTCGGGGGAGAGTTTGGCAAACTCGCGAGTGAAGGGCATTTCAATGACCCCTCGCACCCCCAGCGCCTCGATTTGGCGTAGTCGGCAGGGTTCGGCACTGATGATCGGCGGGGCTTTGTCCGGACAGAGGACTTTGGCCGGGTGCGGGCTGAAGGTGAAGACCCACGCCTCGCCGCCACGCTCGTTTGCCTGCTCGACGGCTGTGGATATGACTTTCTGGTGGCCGATGTGTACCCCGTCGAAACAGCCCATCGCGAGGACGAGGGGTCGATCGGTTTTCGGCAGGTCAGAACTATTATGAATGCGAAGCATCAGGCAATCTGGTTAATGGGAATGAGATTTTTGGCCAACTCCTCGCGATCCCATTTGAGGACCTCGTCGAGGTTCCAAGCATTGGAAATTTCGAACTCGCTGGATTTTGTTCGGCGGAGTTCGGAGAGGCAGGCGCCGCATCCGAGGCGCTGGCCGAGATCGTGGGCGAGGGTGCGCACATAGGTTCCCTTGGTGCACATGACTTCGAAGGTGGCTCGTGGCGGTGTGAAGTCGTTCAGAGCATATTTGTAGATATGAATGAAGCGCGGGTCGCGCTCCACTTCCTGTCCCTTGCGGGCAAGCTTGTAGAGTGCGACGCCGTTTATTTTGATGGCGGAGACCATGGGCGGCATTTGCATTTGGTCGCCGAGCACGCTTTTCATCTCGGTGCGGATTTGTTCTTCGGTCACGCCGCTTGCATCTTTTTCGGCGAGGGTTTCGCCGTCGGTATCCTGCGAGTCGGTTTCGATGCCGAAGAGGATTTCGCCTTCGTAGGTTTTGTCGCCGCCCATGATTTTAGCGGAGACTTTGGTGCCGCGCCCGATCAAGATCATAATCAAGCCGGTGGCGTTTGGGTCGAGCGTTCCTCCGTGTCCGACTTTGTTGAGCTGGAAGGAGTTACGTATTTTGGCAACGACATCATGGGAGGTCCACTCCTTGGGCTTATCGATTAGGAGAACGCCGTCGGGATCGGCCTGGTGCGGGTTTCGCTTTCTCATAAATTTTTTCTGCTGTTTTAGTCAGAATGATTACGGTCAGAATAATGGGAGGAGAATCCTGCCGTCATGAATAAAAATCATTCTGACCTTAATTATTCTGATTACATTCTTTATTCGGTGTTCTTCGGTTCATTTTCCTCGTCTGCGGGAATGTCGAGTTGAGAGAGAATGCCGAGCACTCGGTCGCCGCCTTCGATGGAGGTGTCGAGTTTGAAGTGGAGGCGGGGCGTGTACTTCAGGATGACGTTCTGGCTCATGCGCGCCTGAATCTCTTTGCGATGTTTGTTGAGGAAACGAATCATCCCAACGCGCTCCTCCTCGTGCTCGAAGATGGAGATATGCACTTTGGCCTCGCGCAGATCCGTCGTGGTTTCGACGCGGGTGACCGTGATGGCACCGGTATCGAAACGATCCGTTGCAAATAGGCGCAGAATATCTGAAGCGATCTCGCGCTTCAGCAGTTCGTTAACCCGGATGATACGTGCGCTTGACATGATGAATTATGAAAGATGAATGATGAAAGATGAAAGAGGTATTTCCCTCTCATAGTTCATCATTCATATCTCATGTTTCTCCCTAGAGTTTCTGGGCGATTTTTTCAACCGTGTAGGCTTCGATGAGGTCGCCTTCCACAAAGTTCATGAAGTTGTCGGGGCGAATTCCGCACTCTTGGCCATCGCGTACTTCCGCGGCATCGGTCTGGAAGCGTTTGAGCGAGCCGATGGTACCTTTGTAGAGGACCTCGTCGTCGCGTTTGATACGGATGCTGGCTCGTGAGGTGATTTTCCCGCCCGTGACCATACACCCGGCAATTTTGTTGCGTTTGCCCATGTCGAAGATCTGGCGGATTTCGGCCTTGCCGAGGAAGTTTTCCTTGAGCAACGGCTCAAGAAGCCCGCACATGGCGGCTTCGATCTCTTCGATCAGTTCATAGATAATGCTGTAAAGACGGATTTCAACGCCTTCTTTTTTACAGATCGCGGTGATCCCGTTTTCTTTGGCTACGTGAAAGCCAAGGATGATGGCATTCGATGCACTGGCAAGCATGGCGTCGTTCGACGTAATGTTGCCGACATCGCAACTGAGAATCTTCAGCTTCACTTTGTCGCTAATGATTCCTGCGAGGGAGTGTTGAATCGCCTCAGCAGAACCTTGCACATCGCATTTGATGATGACGGGAAGCTCTTTGATTTTTCCAGTGCCTGTTGCGGAAAAGAGATCGTCGAGTGAGATTTTGCTCCGTGAGGTTTTGTTGAGGGTTTCCGATTTAAGATCGGCAAGTAGCGTTTCCGAAAGCTGTTTGGCTTCTTTATCGCTGGCGCAGACCGTGAACTCATCTCCCGCACCCGGAACGCCGATGAGGCCGAGGCATTTCACGGCGTAGGACGGGCCCGCGGTGCGGACCTTTTTCCCCTGACAGTCGATCAGGGCTTTGATGCGGCCCCATTGGGCGCCGCAGAGAACATTGTCACCCACTTTGAGCGTGCCGTCGCGCACGAGCAGGGTGGCGGTCGGGCCCATGCCCGGCTCCATCTGTGCTTCGATCACAAAACCGGTTGCGCGTTTGCCCGCATTGGCTTGGAGTTCGAGCATTTCCGCTTCGAGTGAGATCTGTTCGAGAAGCTGGTCGATGCCTTCGCCGGTTTCTGCGCTGACGGGCATACAGGCGACACTTCCGCCCCAGTCTTCGACCATTACGCCGTGCTCGTTGAGCTGTTGCTTCAGGCGGTCTGGGTTGGCGGCGGGCAGGTCCATTTTGTTCATTGCAATCACAATACAAACACCGGCGGCCTGTGCGTGCTTGATGGCCTCAATCGTCTGGGGCATCACGCCGTCGTCGGCGGCCACAACCACTACAGCGATATCGGTTACATTCGCTCCGCGGGCGCGCATTGCGGTGAAGGCGGCATGGCCGGGGGTGTCAAGAATGGTAATTTGGCGAGCATCCAGATCAACCGTATAGGCTCCGATGTGCTGGGTGATGCCGCCGGATTCGCCTGCAACCACTTTGGTGTCGCGGATCCGGTCAACCAGAGACGTTTTTCCGTGATCGACGTGACCCATAAACGTGATGATTGGCGGACGGATATCCAGGTCTTCGGGACGGTCTGTTTCGGCCGGGGCCGCGGGTTTGCGCGGTTGCTTCTCTTCGACCTTGGGTTTTGGCTTCTCTTTTTTCTTATGCTCAACCACGAACCCGTATTTGTCGCCGATCTTCTTGGCAATCTTGATGTCGATCTCTTGATTGATCGAAGCGAAAATATTCATCTTCATCAGCTCGGCAATGAGCTGATTGGGTTTGAGCGCCATTTTTTCGGCCAGCTCTTTAACGACGACCTGCGGCTTCGGGAATTCAATCGTCGTGGAGGGCGCTTCTTCCTCGACAACATCCTCTTCCGCCGTCGTCGAGGCTTCGACGGACACGTCGGCCGGGGCCCCTTCTTCGTCGGGAGTTTCTTCCGCTTCCACCGGGGCTTCCGCCTTCGCCAAGGCTTCGGCGGACACGTCGGCGGGCGCTTCTTCTACAACCGGTGCGGCGGCGGGCGCGGCGCTTGCCTCTTTGGCAGCGCGGGCTTCCTCGATGGAGGCAAAGCCGAGTTCGTCGCAGACGATGACGACTTCGGGATCGGCCAACAGGCTGTCGCCGTCGGCGGCTACAATCTCCACATCGCCGAGGATCTCAAGGAGCTCCTCAACAGAGACTTCCAAATCAATTGCTAGTTCGTGAACTTTCATTCTGTAATTTCACCATGTTGCGCCGTATAGGCTTTTTCTGCAGCGGCCCAGAGTTCCTGAGCCTTTTCGGGTGTGACATCTTCGATGCCTTCGAGGTCGGAGAGTTCGGCGGCCATGAGTCCTTCGACACTAAGGAACCCGCCATAAACCAGTTTTTCGGCCCATTCAGCGCCAATGCCATCAATGAGCGCCAGTTTGGCGACGGCGGCGGCGACGCGCTCTTCAAAGTCCATCGCTTCTTCATCTTTTTGGATGTCGACACGCCAGCCGATGAGCTTGGAGGTGAGGCGGGCGTTTTGTCCGCGCTTACCGATAGCCAGCGAGAGCTGGTCGCCATCTACGGTGACGGTGACGGTATGGGTCGGCTCGTCGATATCAACGGCTTTCAGCTGGGCGGGCGCCAGGGAATTGGTGACGAGTTTTTTGATTTCGTCGCTCCAGCGCACGATATCGATTTTTTCGCCATTGAGTTCGCGAACAATATTTTTGACGCGCATGCCGCGGATTCCGACGCAGGCCCCGACGGGGTCGACTCGTTCGTCGTGGGAAATCACGGCCACTTTGCTGCGGTAACCCGCTTCGCGGGCAATGCCCTTGATTTCCATCGTGCCGTCAGAAATTTCGGATACTTCGAGCTCGAACAGGCGGCGGACAAAGTCCGAGTGGCTCCGTGAGAGCAGGATTTCCGGCCCGGACTCGCGATCTTCCACGCTGACAATATAGGCTCGGATGCGTTCGCCGACTTCATACTCTTCGGTCGGGACGCGTTCTTTAGAGGGCATCATGCCGTCGGCGCCATGGTCTAAATCAATCACAACGGTGCTGCGTTCGAAGCGGCGGACGGTTCCGGTGACGATTTCGCCGGCGCGATCCTTGTAATCTTCGAAAACACGGCTTTTTTCTGCCTGGCGGATTTTTTGAAGAATCGTCTGTTTGGCGGTTTGGGCGGCAATGCGTCCAAAATTGCGGGGGGTGGATTCGATTTCGATCATTTCATCGAGCTGAGCTTCGGGCTCGGAGCGGCGCGCTTCGGCCAGGCTGACCTCACGGTAGCGGTCATCAACGCTCATCACTACCTTTTTCGTGGCGAAGGCATGGATATCTAGCGTTTTGCGGTCAATGTTGACTCGAAGCATCTCCGCATCCTCTGTGTTTTTATCCGCAGCGGTTTGCAGGGCAGATTCAATCGCTCCGATAATCGTTTCGCGGTCCACTCCGCGTTCACGCTCCATATAGTCTACAACGGCACTTAATTCGCTGTTCATCATTTCCTCCGATGTCAAAAAGCTTAAAACAACGGCCTCTTTCGAGTAAAAAAGAGCAGGCTGGGAGCCCACTCTCTGATCGAGACCAACTGCAAAAATGGGAATCTACGCCCGTGGGGCAAGGCGGTCAAGGGGGAAATCAGGGGAATGGAGCCGTCAGGGTCATTCGGTTCTCGGTAATAAGTTGTTGTTCCAAGGGGTTA
>CAYYYX010000098.1:0-5791 GCA_964476065.1 uncultured Verrucomicrobiota bacterium
AGACGCAGTCGAAAGTGCTTTTTGTACCCTCAAAAAGAAGCGTAGCGTCAAATCTTCACTAATTTTTCCGCTATCGCCAACGGCGGCGGGAGGACCTGAGGTATTCCGAAAGTGCTTTTCGTATCCTCGAAAAGAAGCGCAGCGGCAATTTTCTCTGTTCACATAAGGTGGCTTCTAACTTGTCCCGCCAAAGGCCTTGGGATCGAAGCCCGCGGTTCCTCCGCAAAGGAATAAACGATTCCGATTGAGTACAGAGAGTCCAAATGCACCTGAGCCTACTGGCGAAAGAGGCTGGCGTTATTACGACGGCAGCGAAGCGGCAACCTGGTTTGCATTTTGACTCTCTGTGCCCAATCAAGCTCTGCGCAATAGAGCTGCGGCCTGCGACCGCATCGTTTATTCTGTTTCATTTTTCGATTAGAAAAATGCTTATGCTACGCAACAAATACCTTTCTGCGGCCCATTGGCCAAGCAGCCATTAGTGTAGATTAGTGGTCAAAAAAACTCCCCTTGGGGCACCTCTAGCGATAGCGGGTGGTAGAAACTCTTATGAAACGATCATTTGATCCGGTCGATGAAAATGCGGACACGGCGAAGGGCGAGATAGAAAACGTGCAGGCATTTCCAATGCAGATGTTGCAACCTGGGGTTTTTGAAGCGAAACCCGACCCAGTACTTGTCGTGCAGCCGCTTCCGCTCCTCATCGTTCCGATCCTGGAACTGCGCGCTTTTAGTGTCTTCGTAACGCCGCAACGCAGCAAACTCGTCGTTCACATAAATAAACTTACAGCCCGAAACAGCCAGCCGCGTCCACCACTCGCGATCCATCATCATGAAAAAGGTTTTATCGAGATACCCGCCCTTTTCGAGCACCCGGCTACGATAAAATGTTTCCGGCTGAAAGGCATCGGCCATGCCGTAGAGCCAGGTTTTAAAGTGATACGGGGCGTTGCGGCGGAGCCAAATGATCTCGTCATTTTCATCCACCCAGACCCCGTTTCCGTAGATCACATCTGCCTCGGGGCGTTGTTCAAATGCCCGGATGATTTTTTCAAAAGCTCTCGGGAAATAAATATCATCCGAATTCAGCCATCCAATGATTTCGCCAGTCGCCTTGCGCAAACCCTTATTGATGGCATCGGTCTGCCCCTCATCCTTTTCGCTTACGAAGCTCAGTTGATAATTGTCTGTTGAGAGATTTTCGGCGTTCGCCGCCAACCACTTGGCTGAGCCGTCGGTTGAGCCGCCATCCATTATCAAGTGTTCCACTTGGAAGTCAGATGTCAGAGGACAAAGGACGGAGGACTGCGCCGACTTCTGATCTTTGACCTCTGATCTCTGTGCTTCTGGCGAAAGTTGCGCTTTCACAGAATCGACATTCCGCTTCAGGAACTCCAACTGATTGAACGACGGGGTTACGACTGAAATTTTCATCTACCTTCTTCTCCTTCACACAAAGACTCTTGCGAATCGAACCATGCTTTAATGATCCCTTCCGGATGCCAGAGACCGAGATATTTCACAACAGACTCCCTCCAACTCGCTGATAGAGGAATCTGAAGAAACTCGTTAGCCTTCATCAGACATGCAGGATCTTCTCGCCCAGCTAGTAGCAGCATACTGATAGACCGCATCTGATCCTCATCAGTGGATTCCGGGCGGCGCAACACAAAAGCTTGAAGCGTGCGACGCAGCTTTTGGACCGTATTCACCCTCCATTGGATCACGGTGTCCGCATAATCCGGCAGGCTGACAAAAGAATTCTTTAAACGCAACCGTTCAAAGTCGAGGAACTCCTGGAGATAGGCCTGGGAGACTTCCTTCCACCACGCTTCAAACTGTGTGGGATCCGCTTCAGAAAAATCCGGTTCCAATTTGTCGCGAACCGCCTTTTGATAGCCATCGATTATCCAGCCCGTTTCAGGAGATCCGTCCCGCAATGGGTCGATCCGCTCCAACCGGGTCTGATAGGAACAGCAGTAGAGGTGTTCACGGATCAGCCGGGAATCGCCCATCGCCATGCAGGCCTTATTCATCTCAATAATGAAGTTGCGCTCCCGCTCGCCTTCGGGAAGCTCTTCCCATAAATCCAGAATCAGGCGAGCAATCAGCAACCCGCCGGAGCGGGTGAAGAAGTAGCGAGTGCCTTCATCTAAAGGGATGCGTTCAGCCCGAACCGAGACCATCGGAAAATCAACCGTTCCATAAAGAACTTTATGACCAAACTTCATCTCATGACGAACGACCGAATTGCGAGGCACGGCAAGTTGCCATGCACTCAACACGGCCAGATCAATCTGCTTGATGCCAACATGCTCCGCCCACCGCTGCGCCAGTTCGCTGAGTTGCTTGCCGTATTTCTGGCACACAGCACGGGAGTGATAGACTACAACCGTCAGGTCATAGTCATTGAGCGGGCGAGGCCTTCCGTTTTCGAAATAAACCCCGCCCTCTCCGCGCCCAAACCCGCCGCAGAGGAGAATTGTCCGGATGCTTTCGCCCAGCAGAGCCACCAGCTCCCCGACAATATAATCCAGATCCTTTTGAATCCGTGCATCCACCGCCGGATCTTCAAGAACTGTGTAGTTACTGTTTTTATTCGCTGTCATATAAATGTATTTTTCTTCTAACCACTAATTAAGTCGAAATCTTTCCGCTTTGGCAATCCTCCTTCGCCAAGGCTACGGCGCGACAGGGTGGCCAGCGGACTGGAATTCTCTCCGTTTCAGGAACCGGGTTCTAATCGAACCCTGCATTAGGAATAAACGATTCAGATTTAAAGCAGAGAGTTTTTAACCACTAATTGATTCGTAATCTTACCGCTTCATCAATGGATGGCGGAGCGGTAGTTTTCTCAATTTAAATAAGGCGGCTTCTAATCGAAGCCCGCGGCTCCTCTTCAAAGGAATAAACGGTAGAGATTTAGAGCAGAGAGTTCAACTGCGAACCCGTTCGTGGTTGGACCCTCTACTTTAAATCCAGCCCTACGCGCAGGGCTGTGGTCTGCGACCAGACCGTTTATTCCCCATTCGGGGATTACCCGAATGCTAATGTTAAATAACAAATACCAATCCGGCAGCCTATTGCGTCGCCGGCAAATTAGTGAAAAATTAGTGGTCTAAATATCTCTCTTACAAAACAATTCGTTTCCATTCCAGTGAGCCTTGATTCCCAAAATTGATCAGGTAGCCGACCTTTTTTCCCGTAATCGCCAAATAGTTGATTAGCTGAGCTTCATGTTCGGGCAATAGTTTTTTAACCGCTTTCAGCTCAACAATGATTTCATCAAAAACAAATAGATCCGGGATGAAATACGGGTCCAACTTTACGCCCTTGTAAAAGACATCCAAACGCCGCTGTGCATCAAAATGAATTTCGCGAATGGTTAGCTCAGCCTCCAATGATGCCTGGTAAATTTCTTCCGAAAGATGACTTCCTTGCTCGTTGTAGACCTCAAAGGCGGCCCCCATCAGGTCATATCCCTCTTGCTTGAACAGTTCATCATTCATACAACAATCTCCCAGCTACAGGTTTTCAGACCACTAATTGGTTCGAAATCTTACCGCTACGCCAATGGGCGGCGGACTCGAACAGTCTCAGTTTCAGAAACCAGGTTCTAATCGAACCCTGCATTAGGAATAAACGGAACTGATTGAGCATAGAGATTCCAAATGCAAACTGGTTTGAATTTGAACTCTCTGTTCCCAATCAAGCCCTGCGCGCAGGGCTGTGGTCGCAGACCACATCGTTTATTCCCATCTAGGGATTACCCAGATGCTTATATAATGCAAACAATACATCCCGGCAGCAAATTGCGTCGCCGGCAGATTAGTGATCAATTAGTGGTTAAAAACTCCCCATTCCATTGGGGCTCTTCCCCAAAACGAAGTGAGTGGTTAAGCTTTCTTCCAAAGAGGTGTTCCGCCGGAGCCCTCCGGCTTCTCCAGATTGAGCATGGCGACCGCCGTTGCAAAAAGATCCTGCATAATGACCGGAGAAGCGAGCGCACCACAACCGGTTGCGTCGGCACCCGTACAGATGAATGCCGCATGATTATCACGCACCTCTTCGCGATACCCATGCATCCCCTTCTTCATGCCACGGAAATGCCAGTAGTCGGGGTGAACTTCGGCCCCCTCATCTACCCAAAAAACAAGATCCCCAAATTTTCGGGTCTTGTATCGGATTTCATAGTCTGCTTGATCCTGATCAGAAATCACGGTCCCGCCGGGCAACGCTCTCACAACCGGCTCAATTACCTCGCGGGCGTGATCGTTAAAAAACCAGAACCGGGCAAAGGTGGAATCGAGAAAGCATGCGTAGTCTTTTCCCTGTTTGACAGGAAGGGATTTCAACGCGGCACCCACATCTACTCCCTGAGTGACCTCCGCCATCCCGTGATCGCCAAAGATCAGCCACTCGACGGCGCCCCCAAACGATTCAAGATGCTCATGAATACGGCGAAGCCCCTCATCCACCTGACGGGAAACAACTCGCCGCTCCGCAGAGTCTGGGCCCGCCTTATGGCCGACCACATCCAAATCGCCGCAGAACAGAAACAAGAACGGTTCGTCTCCCTTATACTCTCGAAGAACCCGTTCTGTTACGGCACCCATTCGAACCGGCCACTGCGGCGCCCCATGATAAAAGCAATCAACCCCCGCCTTTTTCAACAAATCGAACAGTGTAGGATATCCGTTAAACGCCCCCTCTTCGTAGGCATATTCCTTATCGCCGAGATCAAAAAACGGGAGTTGCCTGAATGGAATGCGCCCGATGTACGATTGTACGCGCACACGATCATGCGCAGCAAAGCGTCGAATAAACGGCTCCACGATGTAATGGCGAAACGCATAGCTCACATAAGGCCCTAGGCGGTCAAACCAGTCCGGAAGAAACCGGGCGAATCGATACGGAGTGGTGTCCGGCGAAAAAACGAAATGCACCCCCCCCTCATACTCTTCGGGGGTGCGGCCGGTAAAATAAGCCCCGTCCGGCTCGAACCCGAAAGGAGGAATAATGCTGCCGGACACGCCCTGCTGTGCCAGCGAATGCAGGAACGGCATATCCTCCGCTGTCACATAGTCATGCCGCAAGGCATCGACATGAATCATTACAGTAGTCGTGTTCGTCATAATCTTTGTTATTCCTTCACTTTCAGAGGTCGAAGATCAAAGGTCAGGGATCAGATATCCGAAAGAAAGACCAGAAGCCAATGGTCGGAGGTCTGAAGCCAGAAATCAAAATCACTGATTAGTTTTCTTTAGTAGAAACGGTGTCGGGCTGTTCAGCATGTCAGCGCGGCACACCCTATTCAAAATACCGACTCACAATAGACTTTTGGTCGCCGGTTAAGAGCGGCCACTTTGGCTTCAACTCCCATGATTTATAGTTCATTGCGCAAGATTTCTCATCAAAATCTAACCCCGCCCACCTGCAGGCATCCACAGTGATTTCAAGGGGGGTTGTAATAAAATCATCATATTGCACTAGCTTACAGTCCAGATTTTCAACGGCCCACTCCTCAATACACTTGAAACGTTTGTACTGTTTACAAATCATGTGCAGAGCAAAATTATCCGGCAAATATTTTTGCGACAACCTCCGTTTCTTCCCAAAAGTTTTTATGTACGATGCGACACAATCCTTTTTGTCTCTGGAGATAAGGACAAACTTCGCATCCGGAAAAACCGACCGAATAACCGGAATATAAAAGAAGTGTGACGGAGTTTTCTCTAAGCGGGGTATCAAGTTGACGCAAGTGGCCCCTGCATATAGATTTGCAGCATGC
>CAYYYX010000099.1:0-5315 GCA_964476065.1 uncultured Verrucomicrobiota bacterium
AAACCAACGACGCCGCCATCATCATGACTACCGCGGATATGACTCTTTTTTTCATATAAAAATTCTTATGGCCGACCGTAGACGCGGATATATTCAACTTCCATACGTTCGGCGGTCAGCGAAGAATCAATACCCCAGCCCATACCACCGCCCATGGACATATTGAGGATCAGATTTTGTGGTTCGTTGAACGGGAATTCGCGTTCGTTAGCGTTCTTATCGTAGGTATAGACATGCTCGCCATCGAAAAATATTTTCATGGCCTCGGGCGTCCATTCCAGCGCATAGGTGTGGAAGATTCCGCCCAGTTGCTTAATCTGCTTCGTGGCCTTGATCTCGTTATGCTGCTTAAAATAGTAGGCACGTGTATGGATGGAAAAATGGGCCGTGCCGTCGCCGGTTTCATCGTCGATTTCACGCCCGACGGTTTCCAAAATATCCACCTCGCCGCAGTACGGCCAGGAGACTTCGTCGCGATAGGAATCGCCCAGCAACCATACGGCCGGCCAGTTGCCATCACCGGCCGTGACCAAGGCGCTGAATTCGATCTTGCCATAGAGCAGGCTCATACGGCCGCGCGTCGTGAGCCGAGCGGATGTCCATCCACCATCTTCACGATCCTTACGCGCTTCAACAATGAGGCGGCCGTTTTCGCAACGGGCGTTTTCGAGTCGGCCTTCGGTAAAGTATTGCTCTTCGTAGTTACCCCAGCCCCAATCGCCGATGTCGTACGCCCAGACCTTCGGATCGGGCGCACCATCGGTATCGAACTCGTCCGACCACACTAGCGACCACTCGTCGCCCTCGGTATTCTGCGTCAGCGTATAAGGCGTTAATTCATGCTCTTTCAGTAGCGTGAATTTGATCCACTCAATGGAAGCATCGCCGTCGTTGATGTTGAGCTTCATGTCGTGACGGCCCACGTTCAGCGGAGAACCGTCCTTCGACACAATCCTGAAGTCGTCGGGCGAGCTGACCGGCATGGTGCCCGTAATGCTATAGTTGCGGCCGTCTTTGTTATGAATATAATCTTCGATGTTCAAGGTCGCACTGCCCTTGGCGGAAACCTCGACGCGGTAGCGCCCCGCGGCCGGGATCTCGACCTCAAATACGGATTCCTGCAACTCCGAACCGTTGACGGTTACTTCCATGGACATGGCTCGCGGCCCGATGAGAGAAACCGCCGCAGCGACGATGAGAACTGATTTTATAAACATGGGAGCTCCTTATTTCCTGATGAGGATTTCTTCAAGTTCTTCAAGCGTCTTACCCTTCGTTTCCGGAATAAACTTGATGGTAAAGATCAGGGCGAGTGTAGCGAAAATTCCAAAGATCATAAACGTACCGGCCGGACCCAGCGTCGCCAGCTCCCACGGAAAGATCTGCTGCACGGCGTAGCTGATCAGCGAGTTGAACAGACCCGCCAATGAAATCGCGAGACCGCGCAGACGGTTCGGGAAAATTTCCGAGAACATCGCCCACATGACCGGACCAAGCGAGATCGCGAAGGCGGCGATGTAGCCCATGATAGCAAACAGCACGAGCCGGGCGCTGATGTTCATCGACGGGTTTACCAGATCCGCTCCGTGTTCGGCGGCTCCTGCCTGAGCCAGCGTGTCGGTGAAATCAGATTGCGAGTGATAGGTTTTTCCAATGATTGGAACCAACGATGCCTTTAGGTCTGCGGGCAGTTCCTGAACCGCTTCTTCCGTCAACACATAGGTGGCGGAATGGAACGCCCACGCGTTGGTGAATAGGCACACCGCCATAGCGGCCGTGCCGATCAGCAACAGCGGCTTGCGGCCGAAGCGGTCAATAATGTAGATCGCCAGCACGGTGAAACCGAGATTAACCAGCCCGATGATGATGGTCTGCATAAACGCGCTTTCCTGGGTAATTCCGGTTTTTTCAAAGATGGTCGGCGCATAGAAAAAGATGGCGTTGATCCCGGTGATCTGTTGGAAGAAACCAAGACCGAGCGCAATGAAAATGATAAAACGCATGTGACTACTGAACAGCTCACTAAATTTGGGTTTGGATTGTTTGTCTTTCGCGATGTGTTCCTGAATGGCGTTGAGTGACTCGACGGCCTCTTCAGTGCTGACCACTTTATTCAATACGGCAAGCGCTTCGTCCGCTCGGCCGTGCTGTGCCAGCCAGCGGGGGCTGCGCGGCACAAAGAACAGAAACACAAAATAGAGCAGGGCTGGCACGATTTCGGCGCCGAGCATCCATCGCCAGCAGTTGGGCTTGTTAAGGAATTCAAGTGCGCCGGATTCGGCCAGCTTGAGGATGTAGTAGTTCACAAAAAAGACGGCGGAGAAACCGATCACGATGTTGAGCTGGTTGAACGAGACAAACCGGCCGCGCAGTTTCGATGGGGCGATCTCGGCGATATAGACCGGTGCAATTAGCAGTGCCAACCCCACGGCCACGCCGCCAAGCATGCGGGCGACAATGAAAAAGGTAAAATCGGTTGCCAGCGCGGAGCTGATGGCCGAAGCCGAATAAAATAGCGCCGCCATGCTGAGCACCGGCTTGCGGCCAAAACGATCGGCCAACGGACCGGCAATCGCATTGCCGAACATGGCGCCGAAAGTGAGGCAGCCGACCGACCACCCCAGCGACCAGTCGTTGAGACCAAAGTATTCCTTATAGAACGGATTTGCCCCCGAAACGACGCCGGCGTCGAAGCCCATCAAAAAACCGCCCAGTGCGACAACCAACGACACCAAACCTGTGTAGAACAATTTATTTTTCATGCAAACTCCTATTCATACCCAGCGACTCATTAGCCGATACTGCGGATCCACCGAGAACTGTGTATCCGTTGTCGAAAATGCGGACATAATCCACACCATATTCCGACCACGACAAACCGTGCTGTATAAATGATTTCATGTGCCAGGAACCTTCGCGCTTCGCCTAGGGCTTTTCTACCGTGATCTTGTAAAAGACCGCTTCCGCCGTATTCACCTCGTCGGTGTAGACGTTCTCCGCCGGAGTGGCCGCCATATTCGTTGCAAGCATTTCCCAGGTCGGCACCATGAGGTTCGTCGAACTGTAGACCGAATAAACCCGATCCTCGACCGACGGCCATTTGATGACGCGCCCCTCCTCTGATGCATCAATGTCGCTCACCCTGAACACGGACAAGTCGCTCGTCGGAATGGTGCCGCTGATATACTCGTCATAGTTGTCGAGCGTATCTCCGTCTACATCCAGCGTTGTACTTGCTCCAAGAACGGAGTTGAAATGTTCCTGCTCCCAGTAATCTGGCAGTCCATCGCCATCGCTATCGAGCTCATGAATCGTCTGCAAAACAACATTTGTCGCGGAGATAACCACAGAGAACGCCCCATTGCCACCCTCGCCGGAAGGACTCGAAAATGAGTGAAATACACCGTCCACGCTACTCGCACGAATGATTTCCAGCGTGTGCGAAACACGGGGGATGTATGCCGGGAAAGCCTTCACCATATTGATGTCCAGACTCCCCGCGAGCGTACACGACCCCGCCACATCCAACCGGTCAAGCCGCGGATTATTATTTGTTCCACCCAGATCCATCTGAAGCTGCGTCGACCAGTCCAGCACAAGGTCGCCAGTGAAATGAACGGTGTCTAGCGCCCCCGGATCGATGGCTCCAGCAAGCATTACACGCTCCACGTCCTGCGTACCGACCAGCTCGGGAACGACCTCCAGCGAAATGTTGTCGAAGTTTGCTGATCCGCCCGACCAGTCCTTCTGCATGATCTCGCACACCACGCGTATCTCGGCACAACCGGAAGGGGCGGGAGCGATCAATGCGTGTTGCCGATAGTTGGTCGAGGACGACCCATCGACCACCGGCATGACATAGGACGAAATGAGGCCGCCCCACTCGTCAGCATAATCGATTTTCAGGCGAGCCTGATTGTTGCCCTGCAAACCATCGCCCGGCCGGTTGCGTGCCCAGCAGGTCGTCTTCCACAGCTGCCCCTCCTGGGCCGGAACACTCTGATACAAACCGGAGAAACATTCCGCCGAGCTATTTTCGCCCCAGATCTGAAGGGCTCCGCTACCACTCAGCGCATTCGTCTGAGGGTCGCGAATGACGTTGGTGATGGCGTTGCCATAAACCGACCAGTTGAGGAAACCAAACTCGTTGTAGTCCCGCAGATCCCCGTTGACGAGATCCGCTCCATCCTCTGCGGTAATCACATGAAGCTCGGCATCGTCAATATTCACCGAGCCAGGAGCGAAGTTGAATTGATTCATCTGAACCACCACACGCGCAAGCTTTGTGCCGGATGGCGCGCGGCCCCGGAGAATAAATTTTTCGTAATCATCCGATGAGTCCGCATCCAGAATGCCAAGAGTTTTGTCCTGAATGATGTTGCCCCACTCGTTAACAAATTCGAGTTTAAGCTCTGCAGTATTATTGCTTACAATGCCGTCTGCTGGGCGATTGCATGCCCACACCCGCGCCTCCCACAACTCGCCTTCCCGTGCGGGAATGTTTTGGAAGATTCCAGAATGGTTGGTGCCTCCATCATGCGATCCGCGCATCTGGAGAGCCGTACTGCCGCTATGTGAATTCGCAGATACGGGATCGCGGAAGACGTTGGTTGCCCCGCCCGAACCATATCGGTTCCAGCTCGCGAACTCGTTATGAAGCCCCTGCTCAAACCCCCCGTTGAGAACCGAACGTTCCTCGTCCGAATCCGTCACCAGGCGCATCGCGGCGTCATCGAAAACCGCAGCGCCGGAAGCGTCCCCGGTCTGATTGATCTGCAATGCGATGCGTGCCCGCGATGCAGTGTTGGGAATGAGGTGCCGAATGGCAACGTATTGCCATTCATCATCAGGCGAACTTGCATCCAGAACCGTGAGTACGTTCGTGCCGACCGGTTCATCGTCGGAGTCCAGATACTCCATTTTAAGACTCGCCGTATTTTCCCCGGCGAGAGCATCCGAAGCCGCGTTCTTCGCCCATACCGAAGCCAGCCACATCTCTCCCGGTGCCACAGGCACATCCTGAAACAGGCCGCTCTCATTGTCACCGCCGTCGAACTGACCGAACAGTTTCGCCGAACGGCCCCCGTCCAGCACATTGGTGGAGGTGGTCGTGTAATTGATGTTGGAAATCGTGTTGTTCCAGTCGCTCCAATTGAGAAACTTGCCGTCCTCACCAATCTCAAAACCTCCGTTGGCAAGCGTACGATCATCCTGAACCGTCAGGTGACGGAGATCCGCATCGTCAAAGGTCACCGACCCCCCCAGGGTCATTCGGTTCTCGGTAATAAGTTGTTGTTCCAAGGGGTTATGCAAAA
>CAYYYX010000100.1:0-4989 GCA_964476065.1 uncultured Verrucomicrobiota bacterium
ACTCCGGGTCGCCACTAATGTAGCGGCGTGAGACGGACGGTATAATTATATTTTCCTGAGGGGATGCGGTAGTGCTCAAGCGGCAGAGCCTTCGCTGACCAGGAGTCGGTGCCGCCGACTCCCATTTGTTTGTGGTCGATGTTCACGGTGTAGAACCCCTGCTCCACCAGATCAAACGGATGCTTGGCAGATTCTAGATTTTCGGGCGACCACGGCCAGATGGAGAACCCAAAAGTCTGGTCACCCTCTATGTGGAGAGTTCCTGAAGCCCCGGCCAGATCAACCCAACGCGTTGCCGTGTGGTTTCCATTTTCCTGCGGCATGGCATATTCAAAGTACATATCCGCTGTCGGTTTTTCATACAGTCCGACTTCAGCTCCGGCACAACGGTCGATATAGTTTTCCCACGGCCCTTTTCCGAAGTAGTGAGTGGTGACAAATTCATCCGAGACCCCCATGGAAAAGCCGAGGCGGGGCATGGGCGGAAGCGTCGGGTCGGAATCCAAATCCATTGTCACACTCACTTCGCCATTTCCATTGAAGATGTACGTGATAACCAAATCGGTTTTCTCCGCCCTTTTTTTAACGACAACCTTTGCTGTGGTTTCAGAGACCCTCTCCATCCGAACAGAGTCCGTGGTGAGTTTTCCGCCCAGCTCTTTCCAATATTTCATCAATTTCTGGGTTTTGCCGCCCTTTGCATCGTTATCGGTTTGTGGGCGCCAGAACGCCGGGCGGAGCGGGCTCTTGATCCACTCCTCGCCGCCCACCTTATAGCTGGACAATTCTCCGGTGGATCGATCGATCACAGCGGCAAACCCCGATCCGTTTAGTTGAATGGAGGTCTTATCCTCCTTGATAGAAAGCGACCTTCCCGGGCGGGCCGATACGGGGTGTCCTTCATTCAACAGGAACTGTTGTTTGGCGATTTCAAAGCCAGCCCTGCACCAAAGTTTGTCATGCGTCTCATGAACGCTCAGGCGCAGCCACTGCTCTTTGCCCGATTTGTTTTCCAAGGGTTGGAACGGAATCTTTATTTCGCGGCTTTGTCCGGCCGACACATCCATCGAATCCAATACTCCTTGCTGGACAATCATGCCTTCCTCGGAGAGGTTCCAATGGATGGAATAGTCCTTCATGTTGGTAAAATTGAAGCGGTTGATCAGCTTAATTTTTCCGGTGTCCAAATCAACGGCTTCGAAAGCAACGGGCTGGAATAGAGTTTTTCACTCCCAGGTTTTCGGGTTCGGCGTACGGTCGGAATTAATGACACCGTTCAGACAGAAATTTCCACTGTTGGGCTTGTCGCCAAAGTCACCGCCATAGGCCAAGTAGGCCACGCCCTTTGAATTGGTTGTGAGTACACCTTGGTCGATCCAGTCCCAGATATACCCGCCCATCAGATTGGGCTTGGAACGAATCAAATCCCAATAACAAGGTTTGGAAACATAAGGTTGAAACGGGTGAATAACGTCCCCGTCGGCCCGACCGGATGGCGACGCGGAAAGTGAACCCATTCAACGCTCCGCATTTCAGCCGGGTGTCCTTTCAGGATCGACCCTGCGGCTCCGCCCTGCGCACGACATCGTGAAAACACTCTACCCAACCCGCAACGAGACGGGGGCGCCTTATGCGGAAGGCGTTTCTACGGGTTTGTGCGTGGAGGACAACCGTTTCATCACAATCAAAAAGCGAACGACTCCTCCCGCCGCAACCACGGTGCCGAGGATGACTAAAACAAAGCCAGTCACGACAAAAAAACCGGTCTTTCGGAAATATTTTAATCAGAGTCGCCCCGGCGGCCAGCAGCGCAATCATCGTACGCAAATACGCAAGCAAGGTTCTCTCATTTGCCAAAATGGTACGGTCGTACGCCAAGTGATCCCTCAAGATCATTTCGTCCGGATTAAACTGTGTATACAGTTTAATTTTCTCTCCACTGATTGCTAATAATTTGAATGTACACCACGGTCAATTTCCGTCCAAGACCCTCCTCAACCCTCCTGCTTCTCACGGCAGGACTCGACTTCCCAGTTTTCGATGAATTCGCGCTGAGCATCGGTCATGTAGTTGATGCCGCTAAAGGCGTTGGCGAGTTGCAGTACGAGCGCACCGTCCTGCGCAAGTTCCAATGCGAGGTCCGCATTCTTTTGAGAGTTTCCAATCCCATAGATGCGATCTCCAGCCACAACCACCTTGGGTGAATAACCGCGCTCCTCCTGATAGGCCGCGACATTCTCAGCGACCCGTTTTTCCAGCCCTTGGAAAAACGGGTTAATTTTTTTCCAATGGTTGGAAAAAGAGAGTATATTTTTTTCCAACCATTGGAACCGGCTGCGCCGGATTTCAGCGCGTCGCGTCGCGGAAACCACGCGCAAAGGGTTTTCAGGAGAAAAATTATGAGCAGCACATTCGGCACACTATTTAGAGTGACCACCTTTGGAGAATCTCACGGCAAGGCGGTCGGTGCCATTTTAGATGGCTGCCCAGCGAACCTGTCGCTGACCGAGGCGGATATTCAACCGCAACTGACCCGCCGCCGTCCGGGACAAAGCGCACTGACAACTCCGCGCGAAGAGGCGGATCAAGTGACGATTCTCTCCGGCACCGAAAATGGGATCACCCTGGGAACCCCAATCGGCCTTTCGGTGAACAACCGGGATCAGCGGCCCGGCGACTACGGCGAGATGACCGATGTTCCGCGCCCTTCGCATGCGGACTATACCTATTTGATGAAGTACGGGGTGAAGGCCTCCAGTGGCGGCGGACGCTCTAGCGCACGCGAAACCATCGGGCGCGTCGCAGCGGGGGCCATCGCAGAAAAATGGCTACAGACCCGTTTCGAAGGCGCATCGATTGTGGCGTACGTGAGCTCGGTCGGAGCCATCGAAGCGCCTGCCATCAAAGCGGAAGGCCTGACGCGCGAGCTCGTGGACACCACGCTGATTCGCTGCCCAGATGCCGACGCCGCAAAGAAAATGATCACTGCGGTTGAAGAGGCGCGCGACTCGAAGGATTCGCTAGGCGGCACCGTGACCTGCATTTGCCGCGGGCTACCGGCCGGACTCGGCGAACCGGTGTTTGACAAACTAGAGGCCAAGCTCGCGCACGCGATGCTTTCCCTGCCGGCCGTGAAGGGCTTCGAAATTGGCTCGGGCTTTGCGGGCACATTGATGCGTGGGTCAGAGCATAATGATGTCTTTGTTAAAAAAGGTGAGGGCCTAGGCACCGCAACCAATTACAGCGGCGGAATCCAGGGCGGCATTTCTAACGGCGAGCCGATTGTGTTCCGCATTGCGATTAAGCCGGTGGCGACCATTGGACTGGCCCAGGAAACCGTGGATATGAACGGCGAGCCCACCACGCTGGAAGCCAAGGGCCGACACG
Organism: uncultured Verrucomicrobiota bacterium; assembly: GCA_964476065.1. Lineage (GTDB taxonomy): Bacteria > Verrucomicrobiota > Kiritimatiellia > Kiritimatiellales > Tichowtungiaceae > Tichowtungia. The sequence goes on from CAYYYX010000100.1 coordinate 3,388, forward strand.
ACCCCTGTGTGCTACCCCGCGCAGTACCAATTGTGGAGGCGATGGCCGCGCTGGTATTGGCCGATGCCGCATTGCAGCAGGAAGTTCGCATTTAAATGAAAAAGCGACGCGAAAATCTTCAGGATATCTATCGCACTCCGAAGGCGCGCGAAACAGATTCTGATCATATGTTGAAAATGCCCGCGGAACTGGAGGGCCAGCTTCACCGCTATCAGACCCGATCCGCGCTTCTCGGCCTTTTTTGCCTCGTACTTCTTTTCTTCCTTGCGACGATGCTGGTTCGTGAAGCACGTACTGAGCCAGCACCATTCCTGACCATCGCACCGGAAGAAACCCAGTATGTTCCGCACTATACGCTCCCCTCTGACGATCTTTGGGTGATGAGTTATCAGAAAGTCGCATCCGGACTGGCGACTGAAGGAGCGCTGGTCGCCAAACCGATTTCCACGAAGTGGGTGAAGAACGTAGCGTATCACATGATTGTGGGGCAACAGGCGTTAGCCGTAGGGCAATATGAAAAGGCCACGGTTCATTTAAAAAAAGCGCTGGCGATTTTTCCGGAGATACGCGGCGTGCGCGGATCGCTGGGAACAGCATACCTGTACCAGCAAAGGTTTGAGGCCGCCATTGCGCCGTTACAAGAGGCACTGAAGGAAGAGGAAACGTTTTCTATGGTCAGCACCCTGGGCATAGCACTCCTGGCTACGCAACAGTTCGAAGCCTCTGAAAAATGCCTGTTGCGAGCTCTGGCGTTGCAGCCGGAGCATCCGGGCTGCCATAAAAATCTGGCACTACTCTATCAAAAAATGGAGCGCCCAAAACAAGCCCGCCTCCATTTTGAGAAATATCTTTCTCTCTATCCAGAGGATTTTAACACGGTTGAAAACTACTCCGAATATTTACTCCGCCTCGGTCAGCGGGAGCGAGCGGCCGCCTTTCTGAGAGAGGCCTGCGCACAAGAAAGTGCAGATGCACTGCCTCTCTATCTGTTGCTAGCCCAAGTCGAGGCGCGCGCGACCAATGAGGTGCAGGCGGTCGCTGCGCTGAAAAACATCACTCGCTATATCAGCCCCAACCTGGCGCTGACCCATCTGCACATGGAGGCGTTCGACACGATCCGTACTACCGAGGCCTTTCAAAATCTCCTGCATCAAATTGAGCTCGCCGAGGTCACCTTGGAGAATCAGAATTGATTAATTTTTTACAGCGGGAACGGGGAATAAGCGTTGCTTTTTTCTACGGGTTAACTACCCTCTCTGGCTTTTGGAGGTTGGTAGGTGTAGCTCAGTTGGTTAGAGCGCCAGGTTGTGATCCTGGATGTCGCGGGTTCGAATCCCGTCACTTACCCCATTTTTTCGAAATAATCGGTCCGGCACATTTAACCTCCACCCGGCAAGGAGCCTTCCATGAAGAAAAAAGATGAACTCCGGGATATTTATCAAAGCGACTCGCACGACTTTGAAAAGGACTTCACTCCGCAAGTGACGCAAGAAGTTTTCGAGCAGCGCCAGCGAGACCTGCGGCGCACTCATCTCGCTTCTCTTTTCTTTGGTAGCCTAGTCGTGGTGGTGGCAATCGTTCTGATCTCCTTCATCATCCGGG
>CAYYYX010000101.1:0-4521 GCA_964476065.1 uncultured Verrucomicrobiota bacterium
TTGCATGCTGCAAATCTATATGCAGGGGCCACTTGCGTCAACTTGATACCCCGCACCATTAATAACATTGGCACGAGTGCCAACTACTGATGAGACCCAGCAGGGGCCTCATCACTTATTTTCCATCACCCCGCGAATCGCAACGGCAAGCTCTTGGCGCTGAAACGGCTTATTAATGAAGTCCGTATGCGGTTGCTTTCCAAATCGATCCATCACATGTTCCCGCGGATAGCCGCTCATAAACAGAACCGGAACGGTTGGATTAATATGCCGAATGCGCAAGGCAGCCTCCAAGCCATTGAGACTCGGCATATTGATATCCATGAGTAGAACTGAAATTTCCTCCGGGTGCTCGGTGTAAAGTCTGACCGTTTCAAACCCGTCGGATGCGGTAATCACGCGGAATCCCATACGCTCCAGCAGCGCCCTTGTGATCTCACGAATGGACTCTTTATCATCCGCAATCAGTACTGTTCCATAGCCACGCCACTCATCGTCTGCGTTCGCGTCCTCTGTTGTCGCCTCAGCGACCCCCTCTTCTACCGGAAAATAGATGCGAAAAACCGTACCGCGACCCACCTCGCTTTTTACCTCCACGGCTCCGTTATGTCGTTGCACCGCATTCAACAGCGATGCCAATCCAAGACCACGACCCGTCACCTTTGTGGTAAACAAGGGATCGAAAATCTTTCGGAGCGTTTTCCCATCCATGCCAGCGCCGGTATCAGAAACCTCCAAAAGAACATAAGAACCGTCCAAAACATGCTCGGGCGGAAATACATCTTTCACATCGCCCGGCCTCAACTCCACCCCATGAATACTGATAGCGATCACTCCGGATCGATCCCCAATGGCCTCAGAGGCATTCGTAATCAGATTCATTGCCACCTGCCGAATCTGAGAAATATCACCCCGAATCACAGACAAGTCGTCGGACAGAGAATACTGAATCGTCCCTTTTTTTGAGATCGAAACATCGAGCAAGGAACCCATCTCTCTAACCACAGAACTGAGATTAATGTTATCCACAACGACCGTTGCTTTCCCTGTATAAACCAACATTTGGGTGGCCAGTTCCGCCGCGCGCAAGCTCGTTCGTTTAATCTCGTCGAGCACCCCGTCATCAGACCCCCCGCAGTCGAGCAACGCCAACTCCGCATTGCCCAGCACCACCGTCATCAGGTTATTAAAGTCGTGCGCGATCCCGCTGGACAACAGACCGAGGCTCGCCATCTTTTGACTATCCTGAAACTTCCGCTCCAGAATGCGCATGCTTTCTTCAAGATGCGCGACCTGAGTGACATCACGCACAGAGCCGTTCAGAGTAACCGCTTCACCCGAGGAGTCGTAGCACACATGCAAATGATCGCTCAACGAGCGGTATTTCCCGTCCCGATGTCGAAACCGAAGATCCACCAGCCCAAGCCACTCGCGATCTTTGGTTCGATGGCGCAGCGTTTCGATCAGGCGCAAAATCTTGTCTTTATCTTCCGGATGCACCCGTTCAAGCAATCCGCTTAACCCTGTTTTTTCAAGTTCTGCAGGAGTAAAACCCGTTAGGCTAAAACAGGCGGGACTCAGATAGCTAAACCGACCCCGCGTTAAATCAAAGCTATAAATTATTTCACGGGAATGCTGCAAAATGTTTTTGAGTCGTGCCTCCAGCGTCCGGCAATCACACGCGCTCTTACGAAGATGCGCATTGCGGCGTAGATGCATGACCCCCCAGCCCAAGGCCGCACCACAAACAAATATCCAGAGCGCCACATAATGGAGCGTCACATCATTGTACATGACCGGCAAAGCACCCACCCTATTCAGCAAAGGACTCAGAAGATTCTCCTTTTCCCCGATGATTCAACGTCAAAGCCCCATTCGCTGAGAATTTTTTCGAGCCGCAACCGCTCCACTTTTCCGTCTTCTGCAACCAGTATTCGCATAAGCACTCCAGTAAATGTGGGAGTTTAGACTACAAGCGGGCATTGCAACAAGCCACATCTCCCCCTCAAGCTAGGTACCTACACCACCAGAAAATCTTCTGCGTATTCCCAGCCCTTCTTTAACGCCTGCAGTTGCATGATGATTTCCGCCCTCTCCCGAGGCTCAGTCGAAGAAGCCAAATGCCTCTTGCGAACCTGTAAGGCCTGCGACCACAACGCCATCACAAGATCTTGCGCCGCCTTTTCGGGGGGAACATCCGCTCCGCGCATCTTCGTCTCTTCCATCTGAATGCGAACCGCCAACCGTTGCATGGCCTCCTGCTCTTCTGGAATCTTCTCCATCATCTCTCCCGGATGATCACACAAAATCTTTATCAGAAATCGACAGTTCGGGTCGGAAACATAGTCTAAGGGTAAATGATCGGCCACCAACGGAAGCACCTCCTTGGGATGGTGAAACAGCATTTGCAACAAGGCAACCTCATCATCCGGATACGTCACCGGCGCGGCAAGCGGCTCCTCAGCTGCCGGACGTCCTGGCGCGGGGCGCGCCTGTTTGCGCGCCATATCCCGCCGCAACGCGGCTTGCGAGAGACCCAAACGCTCGGCAGCGCGTTGCACCATCCGGTCGCGTTGCACCGCGCCCGGCGCGTGGGCAATCAAACTCTGCACCGCGCGCGCCGTACGCATCAGCCCCGCCTCGGTGTCCAGGTTTTCCGTGTGTGCGGAGCAATTAATCAAAAAATCGAGTGCCGACGCCGCAGACGTCACGCAGGTCGTCAGCGCTTCCGGCCCCTGGTTCGAAATAAGCGAATCCGGGTCCTCCCCGGGCGGAAGCGATGCCACCCGCACGCTCAGCTCCTCGGCAATAAATGCTTCCGAAGATCGGAGGGCGGCTTTCTGACCGGCCGCATCCGCATCGAGCACCAAAATCACCTCATCGGCATAACGACGAACCATTCGCGCGTGATCTGCGGTCAACGCCGTGCCCTGCGAGGCCACCACATTCGTCATCCCCGCCTCATGGCAGCGAATGGCATCGAGCTGACCCTCCACCACAATCGCCGTTCGCTGATCCGCCATCGCACGGCGCGCCTTATCAATTCCAAACAAGACCCGACTTTTACGAAACAGCGGGGTCTCCGGACTATTCACATATTTTCCGCCGCGATCGTTCGGATCAATCAGCCGACCGCTGAACCCAATCGTGCGGCCCGCCTCATCGAGAATCGGAAACATCAACCGCTTGCGAAAACGGTCATAGGTCGATCCGCGTTCTGAACGAGCCATCAGCCCCGCCTGCTCCATTAGATCGGTTGAAATCTTTTTTTGCTTCGCCCATTTTTCCAGCGCGTCGAATCGATCCGGCGCAAAACCAATTCGGAACGCCTCCACCGTTTCCGGCTTCAAATTACGAGTCTTCAAATAGGCGCGGCCCGCCTCGCCCTCCGGGTGCTCCATCAAAATACGATGATAAAGCTGAGAAACCCCTTCATGAATCTGAAACAGCTCCCGTTTATTCGAACGCGTTCCGTCGCCATCCTCAAAATTCAGCTCCATGCCCGCCCGATCGGCCAGCATCTGAAGCGCCACCATAAAATCGACCTTTTCGTATTCCTGAATAAAGCGGATCACATCGCCGCCGGCATCGCACCCGAAGCAGTGATAGATTTGCCGATCTGGGCTGATCGTAAACGACGGCGTTTTTTCCTTATGAAACGGACAAAGCGCTTTAAAACGCGTCCCAGCATTTTTCAAAGAAAGGTACGAGCCGATCACATCGGCAATATCGTTGCGCGTGCGAATCTCGTCGATGGTCTCTCTGGGAATCTGTTTCATTAATTCTCTTCCTGATCAAAAACCGGCAATTCCATCAGGCGCGGATGCGCCCACGGCGTCAGCGTGTTACACACCCAGCCACCCAGCACCGACTTTTCTGAAAGCGCTTCATAAAGCCTTTCGCTCGGAAAAAGGCTCAAGGCCGCCAAAAGAGTCATTCCAATCAATGCCCCCCGCAGCAGACCCGCAACACACCCTGCAATTTTATCAACCCTCTCGCTCAGCGTGCTTTTAAGGATTCGATTGAGCAGCATCCGGATCAAAAAATACAGAAGCAAGGAAACTAAAAAAAGGATCAACAGAACCACAACCTGAATCACCACGGGCGACAAATCGACCCAGGTCTGCGCTGCGAACTGGTTAAAAGATGGATAGGCAAAACAAAGCCCGCACAACAAGATCAGCAGTGCCAACACACTGGCCAGTTCGCCAGACAATCCGCGGCGCAACCCGCTCACGGCAAAAAACAGCACAAACACCGCAAAAAGAATATCAATTGTATAGAGCACATCCGGAAAATTCATTTTTAAACACCTCGAGACATTTTATAACATAGCCCAAAGCCCATGCGTAACGCTTTTTTCCAAATCCTCTTGTCTCGCCATAGCCTTGGCGGCGGCGGATGGAACTTTTTGACAGAATTTTTCCAACCCTTGAAAAAATCCGTACCTCTAGAAGTGCGAAACTACGGTTCATCTCGGATTTGCGTTTATAGGAACAACTCATGTCCCACGGATGAAGA
>CAYYYX010000102.1:0-4399 GCA_964476065.1 uncultured Verrucomicrobiota bacterium
CAAATCCTAATCTCAGCGCCAATGTCTAATATCCAGACCTGACCCCGACATCTGAAGAACGTAACTTATCGCGTGGCCCTTTTCATATCACAACTGTTGCAATAGCTGGTAGCCTGCGGGATTTATCAGCGGGCTACTTATCCTATTTTTCACCGGACCCCCCCGTTCTCTATTGCGATGACGACCTGAGGTATTCCGAACGTGCTTTTTGTATTCCCCAAAAAGAAGAAACCGAAAGGGAACGGCAATTAGGCGGGCTGACCCCTATCTCCTGCCCGACAAACACGGATTCTTCTTAAAAATCGGTTCGGATTCCGGTAATACGTATCTCGCATGTTCAAAACACTCATACTGTCATTCGTCCTACTGATTACAGCCGTGGCCCCGGCCGCAGAGCTTCAACGTCTAGACGATGCGACATTGGTGAAGTCTGGCGTCAACGACGGCGATAGTTTTCAGGTTCTGTACGACGGCAAAAAACAGATCATCCGGCTCTACTACGTCGACTGCCCCGAAACCCGCGCCACCACGAACGCCGACGCCCGGCGCGTCCGCGAACAAACCCGCTACTTCGGCCTGCCCGATGCCGCCCGCACATTTGAATACGGCAAACAGGCCGCCGCCTTCACCAAAAAGCAGCTCACGCGTCCCTTCACCGTACACACCTCCTACGCTGATGCCCGCGGCCGATCCAAAGAAGGCCGCGTCTACGGCTTCGTCACCACCGCCGACGGAAAAGACCTCGCCACCCTTCTCGTCCAAAACGGATTCGCCCGCTCCTTCGGAGTCCGACGCGCCCTGCCCAACGGCACCCACCGCGACGAAGCCACCGCGCAGCTCGACGATCAAGAAACCGTCGCCATGCTCAAACGCAAAGGAATCTGGGAAAAGACCGACCCGGACCGGCTGGTCGAATTGCGCGCCGACGCCCGACTCGAAGAAGCCGAAATTACCGCCCTACTTCATCCGGAAGTTACGGGGCCAATCAATCTCAACACCGCAACCATCGAAGAACTCAAAAGCATTCAGGGAGTCGGCGAAGTCACCGCGCAGCGAATCATTGAGCAGCGACCCATCACCCGCCCCGAAGACCTGAAAGAAATCCCGCGCCTCCCCGCCACCACCCGCTCCAACATCCTTGAGCGCGCCACTTTCGACTTTTGACTTTCAACCCGGTTATTGGGGGCAGCCCCCGTAATCCAATTTTTTCCGGAGCATTTCTCGATATGCATCTCGGTCCTTCGCAAACTTCAGGAGGAAGCTTCGGTTATGGCAGCGATGGGTCAGGTGATAATGCTGGCCCTTTACAAAATATCGATTTGCTTTCGGCATGGGTCTGTTTTAGCCGATCCCGTTGAATCCTTAAAACGAAAAAACAGGGGTAAAAAATGGCTCTAAGGGCTCTATTCGGGGCTAAATACGCCGCAAGACATTGATGACAAACAGGTTATTGGGGGCAGCCCCAAAAATCCATGACTCATCACAAAAAATGATATATTCCTTATCCTTCATATAACCGAAAATCCTATTTCTTTTAGGTACTCAAACGTCGGATCATAAAATTCCGGAGGACGGGTCGGGTCTTCGGTATCGCCGGGTGGGATGACGATGACCATTCCTTGACGGGCGCGGGTCAGAAGAACGCGATAGGCATTTTTCAGATACGCCTGCCGTGCCGCCTTGTGGATCTTCTGCCACTTCGAGCCCCGAAATGAACGGTGAATCCATCCGTCTTCCGAATATCGGAAGTCTGCATCCCACGTGACGCACACCCAATCGAGTTCCAATCCTTGGATATGAAACTCCGTGGCGACATCTTCCAAATAAAAGGATGAGCGGACGTCTTCTTTGCCCGCCAAAAACCAATGAATAGGATATATCGGTGACTTCACATTGATTGCGTGAGGCCTGAGTCGTTCGGCCTGCGAGGAAACAACAATCCCGTAGCGCTCTGTTCCACGGGCCTGCTTTTTCATCCACTGCTTGGCTTTGGCTAGATCGCGTGTGATGACGATTGGGTAATTGGGGTTGACCTGTTCAAGAGTTCGGCGCGCGCCTTCTACGTCGAGGTCGAGCATCTGTTTGACCAATTGCGAAACATTCTCCGCTCGGAAAGAGCGCATGGAGACCGCCAGGTGCAAATCCGAGTTAAAACTGACATTGGGACGAGTACCAATATGCTCGAGCACTTTGCCCGCATCGTACTCGCTGTCCGTCAGTCGATCGGAAATATGAATATGCCAATCAGGGAATGAACGGTTCAATGCCTCGACCCACTCGCTGATGCCTGCCTCGCCCGTGTTGATTTCCTGTCCGCCACCGACCAGACAAACGATAACGCCCCAGTCATCGTGGCGATCAATACAGGAAATCAAAAACTCAGGCTCGGACTGGTTAAAGTCAGGACGATTCTTTTTCCGGCGCATGAAGCTGGATGTTTGCTGAACATCCCATGCCCGCTGTGCTTCATCAAACAGAGCAACATGATCAGCTGGCGGGGTTTCATCGACAAGACAGTCATCCCGGTAGTGATGCACGTTTTGAACGAAGGCTTTCACCTCGCTGTGTGCCTTCTTTTTGGAAAGCCGGTTGCCCTTCGCCTTCTCGCGAGCAACTTTATCGCGCGCCAACGCCTCTTGCAGAATTTGAACGAGCGGACCGTTACCCGAGAGGAACACACTGTACATATCGCCTTCGGCATCGAGATGTTTTGTCGCGATATTCAATCCAATGAGGGTCTTTCCGGCACCGGGAACCCCGGTCACAAAACAGATTACCTTTTGCGAATGTTCCTTCGCCTGATGAATAACTTCAGAAATAGCCTCCGTTGTTGTGGTCAGATTTTCTTTTGCGTCATTCCGTGTAATATCAGTGACTGTGTGCTGCCGATACAGCGCCATCGCGGCTTCAATGATTGTGGGCGTCGGACAATACCGCCCCTGCTCCCAGCTCGACACATCAATGGCCTCTCCGTCCACAAACGTTAAAATCGAATCGATCACCTCGGGCAAGGCCGCCGCATTGCTTTTCATTGGGAAGAGCAGCTTATCGTTTTGCGGCGTTGTGCTTGGCATACACAGTTGCGCCTCCGCTGCCGTTGCGATTAAAACCGGAGCGATATATTGGTGGTGACTCGCCTCATGAAAATTCTTCAGGTCCAGCGCGTAGTCGCATACCTGGTCCAACCCATAGGCCGAAAACTTCTTTTCGCCCACTTTGAATTCGAGGACAAAGATAGCCGCGCCGATCAACAAAACCACATCGATTCGTTCGCCCATGCGTGGAATTGAATATTCAAAATAGATAGCGCCTTCGTACTTCTGAAGAATCGGACGAAGAATTTCTATCTGCTGAACCCACGCTCCCTGCTGGGTTTGCCGGATGGATGAGTCGTCGCTCCCCTGGGATATTCGCCCAAGGATTGCATCCGTATCGCTTTTAAGAAAATTCTCGATCGTGTCGGAATAGTAGGCTCTTTTCATGCTGGCCAGGCTAGCAGCAATTACCCGCCCTGCACCAACTGCTTTTGTATCTTTTCTATAAGCTCCCAATAGTGCGCGGCGATGGCGCGGGCTTCGTCAGCATCGCGGACTTCGAGGATGTCCCCGCCGGCGAATCCTCTCTCGTGATACTGCGCCGTCAGCTCGTACTGCTCCGCCCGGCAAGTCAACCCGTCGATGATCTGCCCCCAACTTGTCCTGCATAGCTTTATTGCGACGCACGGATCACTGCTCTCCAGTTCTACGGTTTTCTTCATGCCATATTTCCCGACGTGTAGATCAAATCCAACCGATACACATCCGCTCCATCACGATCCGGTTTAAATCCAAGGTTCTCAGCCGATGAAACGAGCAAATCGGTCACTTTGTTATAACGAGCAGAGTCCAGCGCCTCCCCTTCCACTCGATCCGGGGCCACTGCCATAGAAAGCCCGACGTCCGCCTCATTCGCAAAGCGAACGAGCGCCAACAACATCTTTTTATGAAGACCATTTCCGCGAAGTTTTTCAGGAACAAACAACCGATCGACAGTCAACCCGCCATCGCCCGTCGCTCGCAAGTCACAATAAATCCCGCAGCCAAAATTACAGCGCCCCGAGTTGATTTGAATATCTCGCGAGTCCATTTCTTTGCGGAATTTCTGTAATTCTTCTCCAAATCTTTTTCCGATGTTCACGGGGGTGCCCTCCTTGCGGACAATGGAACATTCAACGTGGATGGTTACGATTCATCTACAGACTATAGATCTCGTTTGGGGTGGTTTTCCAATGCTTGGACCTTTTTGCGGTGATTTTTCCAAGCATTGGAAAAACAAACGACGCGGGCGGGTCAAAGCTTCCAAGCATTGGACCTGAGGTATCCCGAAAGTGCTTAACGCCGCCGGCGTCATAACTTTGGTA
>CAYYYX010000103.1:0-4236 GCA_964476065.1 uncultured Verrucomicrobiota bacterium
GTCTAACTATTAGAATCTTACATCATCCGCCCCTTCAAACGTTGGGACAGTAGTGGACTACCACAATAATATTCGGAGACGCGGCCGAGACCGATCCCGCTGCCGAAAATACGACTACAAGGCATGTCACAAATGCAGCGATCGCCTTCCATCTCTTCGTAAAACAATTACCTAAACTCTTCATTTCATTTTCCTTAGTTTGGAAAGATCGATGTTACAACCACTCTATTTTTCCTTCTCGTTTTTCCAAATCAACCGTCACGTTGGCGTGTTCGAATTCACGATAAAATTTCCAGCTATTTTCTTTGCGAACCGCGTTTCCTTTTGGCGCGCCGAGCGAATATGAATATTCGGGGTAGTCAATCAGATGTCCGTCTTCGATCTTATAGCCCCAGCCATAGCAGAAGTAGCTGTTTTTCCGCGCGCCAATCAAATAGCAGGCCAGCGGATAAGTGAGCTTCCTGCGGGCGAACGCATCTTTCTCGGCCGGGCTTTTTGCCATGAATTCTTTATTCAACCAGTTAATGTGATGATCTGGCCACGCCTTATAGAGGACAATCTTCCCCTCTTTCGCCGCTTGATCCGCCATTTCCCAATACGCCAGAACGTCTTCTTTGGCGGAGGAGTTAAACTGGTCGAAATGCTCAATCTTTGCCCCATCAGCATAGGGCAGAAATTCCGCGCCCGCAGCCGCGGCGCCATCCGAACCACCCGCGTTGGTGCGGAACCCGTTATAGATCAGCAGGTGGTCGGAGCCCATGGCCTTCTTGGTCCGTGTGATCAGATCAATGGCCGCAGCATCCAGTGCATCCTCCTGCCCCAAGCCCCAGCCTTTTTTAAGCCAGATCGGTCGTTTCGACTGCGAGATGGCATCCATAAAAACACCGTCGAAACCTAATTCTCTAACCGCGCTGGCGACGGTGTCTACCCACCATTCGCGCATATCTGGATTGAGCAGGTTGTATTGATAGACGGGAGTTTTTCCGAGCAAGGACTTAAGCAACGGCTCACCCGTATTCAGGTCTCGCAGGGTCCAGTCTTCCGGATGCGTTTCAGCAAAACTCTGATTGTACGAGGTAAACGGCCACGCGATGAGTGTGTTCCAATACATGAGCACAATGGCATCTGGATTTGCCGCTTTGATGCGCTGGGCATCTTCACCGGCAATGCGTTCCGGATGGGTTCGGTTTGTTTTTTTTCCGTGCGCCTTTTCCAAGCAGATAAAATTGGATCGCTTTGCCGTCATTTCCACCTGCTCATCGGTCAACTGGGTATCGCTTCCGAAGTGCAGATAAACCGGAACACGGCCCCATGAAAAAGCAGGATAGTCCGGCACGGCAAGAGCCGTGACGAAAGGGCACATAGCGACCAGTAAAACGTATATTTTCATGCTGTTTCTCCAAACATTGGTAGCTTCATCTCTCAATTTTCCACGGCCGGAACTCTATTGCATAGAAGGCATAGATTTCTCCAAACCTTGGCACATTTTTCTATTCACTTTTCCAGTACCTAAAATAGCCTCAATTGCCTTGTTAGAGTTCTTTTTATTTGATGTTTTCGAGCTGGTGGTCTTCCGGAGTGGACTCAAGCGTTGTCGAACCCTCAAGGAAACCTTTTGCCGTCAGGAAGGCATCGATCCTGAGAAGCGTCGGCGTTATCCATCCCTTGGTCCGGAAAAACATGTGTCCGCCTTTGGGTCCCATCCAAGTTTCTAAATCCTCGTTCTTTGCTGAGAGTTTCTCGACGAACACATCCGAGGCCTTCTTCCAATTGTCCGTTTCACCGACAATGAAAAGTATTGGAGGGAACTTTTTATCCAGATGCTTGAACACATTTACATCTGGAGAGGTGTCCCTCGTCAGAATAGTGAAGGCTGGGCACAGTAGGATAAACGCCTGAACCTCGGTGTTGATTTCTTTCGGATCCTTAGGATTACTAAATTCACTATCCATCATTGAAAGAACACTTATGTGCCCCCCTGCCGATGCGCCTGAGACAACCATTCGCTCAGGATCTATTCCCAGTTCGTCGGCATGCTTTTTTGCCCAGCGAATCACGGTTTTTCCATCCATTACACAGATCCGTTTTCTCGATTCTCCTTCTGGAAGTTGTTTTTGAGCCTCCTTTGGATGCATCGAATAGTTTGCCGTGATGGCCACCATGCCGCGGGATGACAAATATTCACAAAACGATTTTCCTTGATTCATGTCCCCTTTGGTCCAGCTCCCCCCATGAAAAAAAACAAAGCAAGGCGCTTTATTCGAGGGTTTATGATTTTTTGGAAAAAATGCCTGGATCTTGTGCTGTTGCCCATTCATTCCTGTATAGGAATAGATAGTATTTCCAGCCTCGGCATCATCGCTTTTTTTTCCGGCAAGCGTGACAGAGGTCACAGAGAGTAAAATCAGGATGATTAGTTTATTTTTCATATTTTCTTTTCCTGCTCTAACTTAACCTGACGGCTGATTGGTTTAGAAACCGAGGCCACCTCTTCCACTCCTCATTTTTTTTCAAGAAAACAGGCTCCAGATGAGCGTGTTCAAGCTGTAATGCCCTTTTCAGTTTAGGTTTTCATTGGGATGACTTCGTTGGTGCCCAGCAGCTCGCGCTGCTTAAGCTCGCCTTCGACAGATATTTTAAAGGCAGGCGCCCACTCGTTGGGCATGTTTTCGGGCAGTGTGATTTCCAGCGCATCCGCCTTTCGCTCGAACACCACGTTCCCATGACCCAGCAGCTCGACAGAAATGATCTTGTTGGCTGAAGAAATCGAGGTCTGATTGCCCAGCGACTTGATGATGGTTTTTCCGCCCTTCGGAATTCCCAGCTGAATGGCATAGAGTGTATTGCCCTTGGCCGTAAAACGGATGTCCGTGGCATCGAACTGGCTGGAGTCCGGCTGGATTGGACGAGCTGCCTTCCCGTGAATAGGGCTGACTACATCCTGCCAGAAAATGGGCTCCACATGGCCTTCGGCATGGATGACCCACGGACGGGTGCCATAGATGGCCTCGCCGTTCTGCCCCAGCCATTTGCCAATGCCTTCGAGCAAATCGACCTGCCCTTTATCGAAGGAACCGTCAGGACGCGGATTCACGGAGAGTAGCAAGCCCCCGTTGCGCGCCACCAGGTCGGCGAGTCGAACCACTACGTTGCGCGGCGTTTTGTATTGGATGCCGTACCACCAAGGCCAGTCGCACCAGCCGACGGCAGAGGGCGTATCGTCTTCCCACGGCCAGTCCACAAAGCCCGGGCGATGCGCCCCGTTTTCATAGGAATAGATCCCAAAGTTGGTTCCAAAGTTGCCTTTGTTGTGCACACAGACTTCTTTGCCTTCCTTGAGCCCCATATTGAAATAGTCTGCCAGGATCTCTTCGGTGCCGAAGTCCCCGCCACCGCCATCGAACCAGAGTACGTCGGGCTTATATTTTTCAATGACCTCATAGGTCAACTGCTTGCGGTTTTCGGCGAAGCGTTCTTTCCCGCCGAGGAACCAGTAGTAGTCCTCGTTTTTGGGATCCAAAATATCCACACCCTCAACACCCTTTTTACGCAACTTATCCTGCAATACAGAGAATTCGCGGTAGGTACGCGCATGATGGAAGGTTGCGATCGTCTTGAGGCCGCGCTTCTGGATCTCGGTCATCATCTCGCCGAACAGGTCGCGCTTGGGCCCGGTTGTCCCCGCGCTGTGCGGCGTGACGGCGGAATCCCACATGGCGTAGCCGTCGTGGTGAATCGCGCAGATACCAGCATACTTGGCACCGGAGCGCTCAATCAGATCCGCCCAAGCAACGGGGTCAAACGCGTTTGCCTTGAAATCTTCGCACAGATCGCGATAGCCCGCGCCAGTCGTGATTGAGCCATAGCGCTTTTCAAAGGTTTTGCGGCGCGCCTCTTCGGGATTGGTGTGATAGATCCCGTTGTAGCAGGTGATGTAGTAGTTTCCCCAGTTAATATTGGGGTTGTCCTTCCACGCACCCGACTCCGAATAGGGGCCCCAGTGGGCATATATCCCGAACTTGGCGTCCAGCGCCCATTCCGGGGTTTCGTGCTGTCGCAACGAATCCCAATTCGGTTCATATTTTTCCACCGCTCCAACGGTTCCGAGAATCCCCCCTGTTACGGAGATCATCAGTAAAGTCATCCTGATTCGGTTCATACCCATCCTCTCTATATTAAATTTGCGGGGTATCAAGTTGACGCAAGTGGCCCCTGCATATAGATTTGCAGCATGCA
>CAYYYX010000104.1:0-4183 GCA_964476065.1 uncultured Verrucomicrobiota bacterium
TTGGAAAAAGGGCTGGTCGATGAAGTTCTCGTGATGTCGGTCAACCCCGGCTTCGGCGGACAAAGCTATATCGCGGATGCGGAAGCCAAGGTGGCTGAAGTTCGCCGTCGTTATCCAGAGATGCTGATTTCGATTGATGGCGGGATTGATCTGGAAACGGTCAAACCGGCCGCCGCGCACGGCGCCAATCTTTTTGTGGCCGGAACCTCACTTTTTAAGGCCCCGGATATGAAAGAGGCCGTCACCCAAATGCGCACCAACGCCGAAACAGCTTTTGGCTCTGCGCTTTAAAATCATCAATCTGAAATCGTAAATTTTAAATCTTCTATGTCTGACTTATCCCACATTCGAAATTTTTCAATTATCGCCCACATCGACCACGGCAAATCGACGCTGGCCGACCGGATGCTTCAGCTGACCGGCACCATTGAAGATCGCAAGATGAAAGAGCAGGTGCTCGACGCGATGGATCTGGAGCGTGAGCGCGGAATCACCATTAAAGCGCATCCGGTGACGATGAAGTACAAGGCGAAGAATGGCGAAGATTATACGTTCAACCTGATCGACACGCCCGGGCACGTCGACTTTTCTTACGAGGTTTCCCGTAGCCTGCAAGCCTGCGAAGGGGCCATTCTGGTCGTAGATGCCGCACAGGGCGTTGAGGCGCAAACCGTCTCAAACACCTATTTAGCGATGGAGAATGATCTGACTCTGATTCCCGTACTCAACAAAATTGAAATGCCGAGTGCCCAGCCCGACGTCGTCGCGCAACAGATTGAAGATATTCTGGCGATCGATGCCACGGAATGCCTAGAGGTAAGCGCCAAAAAAGGGATCGGTATTTCCGAAGTCCTCGAAGCGGTCATCGAACGGATTCCGCCTCCACCTCCCGGAGAGGATGAAGCCGTCCGCGCACTGGTGTTCGACTCCAAATATGATGCCTTCCGCGGTGTGGTTGTATACATGAGAGTTTTTAGTGGCTGTCTCAAAGCGGGCGAAAAAATACGCATGATGAGCACGGGGCAGGACTATGAAATTAAAGAGGTCGGGATTTTCACCCCGGAAATTGAAGTCTGCGACGAGCTAACTGAAGGTTCCGTGGGATACGTGATTGCGAACATCAAGGATTCCTCAGAAATCCAAATTGGTGACACGATGACCACTGCGCGCAATCCTGCCAAAAAGCAGTTGCCGGGGTTTAAGGAAATTCATCCGATGGTATTTGCAGGGATCTATCCCATCGAAACCAGCGAGTATGGAAAACTCGGCAAGAGCCTGGATAAGCTTCGCCTCAACGATGCGGCCTTCAGCTATCAGGCAGAATCTTCTGTGGCACTCGGGTTTGGTTTCCGCTGTGGATTTTTAGGGTTGCTCCATATGGAGATTGTTCAGGAGCGCCTGCGCCGCGAATTTGGACTGGATATCATCGCTTCGTATCCAAATGTTATTTATCGAATTAATCAGAAAAACGGGAAGGTGCTGGAAATCGATAATCCCGCCTATCTACCCGATATCATGCTGATCGAAACGATGGAGGAGCCCTTCATTAAAGCCACCATCATCACCCCGACGAGTTGCCTCGGCGATATGATGCAGTTGGTGATGGAAAAACGCGGGGCGATCATTCATACCGACTCGATTGATGCAAAGCGTGTGATGCTCACCTGCGACCTTCCGCTCAACGAAGTGCTGATCGATTTCTATGATCGCTTGATGAGCCTGAGTCGCGGCTACGCCTCCATGGACTATGAATACGCCGACTACCGCGACTCCGACCTCGTCAAGATGGACATCCTGATTCATAGCGAACCGGTCGATGCATTTTCTGCAATTGTCCATCGATCCAAGGCCGTCGGCCGTGGTCGCCAAATGTGCGCCTCCTTGAAAGACGTCATTCCGAAACAAGCCTTCTCGGTAGCCATTCAGGCCGTACTGGGCGGAAAAATCATCGCCCGCGAAACCATTCAAGCCTTCCGTAAGGATGTAACCGCCAAATGCTACGGCGGCGATATTTCCCGCAAGCGCAAATTGCTCGAGCGCCAGAAAGAGGGCAAAAAGAAGATGAAGAGCATCGGGAGTGTAAGCATTCCGCAGGAAGCCTTCATCGCTGTGCTCAAAACGAAACAGGAATAAGGAGAATGGAATGATGGAATAGGGGAGTGATGGAGTGTTGGATTTCTTTTCCAATTTTCAACTTTTCCAGAATTCCGATATTCCATATTTAACATGAAATTTTTCACGATCCGCAAATCACGCAAAGAGCTCAAAGAACTATTGCACCACGCTAAACACGTGCGGCATATGCACGAGGATGTTGCCGACCCGAAACTTCTCGAAGAGCTTGCCGCCGTCGAGCAGGGCGCCCGTGTTGCGCGCCGTGGCAGGGATGTCGAATTGATGGAGGCCGCGGGAAATTCATTGGAGAAAAGCTGCCTGCTGGTGGCTCCGCCACGCAGGCATCCCAAAGTCCGCGAATGGGTTGAAGTGCTCTTCGTTGCCCTCGGTGCCGCCATGGCCATCCGCGCCTATGGGTTCCAGCCCTTCAAAATTCCGACCGGCTCGATGCAACCCACGCTCTATGGAATTACCTCCCAGGAAAACACAACGATTCCTTCGAGCGATTTGGTCTCTAAAGCTGCAAACCGGATTCTTTTTGGTGAGCGCAGTTTTTCGGTTCGCGCCAAGGTCAACGGACACATCCGGACCACGCTGGGTTATGACGGAGTGGAGAAGCTTTATTATCAACCCAACCCTGACGACACCGTGACCATCTACATCAGCGGTGTCGCACACAAAATCCCGGTTAAACTAGTTCGATATTGCCGGTTTGGTGAAGAGCTTCGGGTAGGGGAGGACATCGTCAAACGCGTCGTCAAAAGCGGGGACTACATTCTCGTCAACCGCTTGAAATATAATTTCATCCGGCCGAAGAGAGGCGATATCACCGTCTTCGATACGCGCGATCTCACTCATCCACAGGTGAGGAATAACGCCTATTACATCAAACGAATGGTCGGGCTCCCGGGCGAAACCATTTCCGTGGATCCCAAAGTTCTGCTGGTGAATGGAGAAATGCCGACCGATTCACGGTTCGATAAAATCTTCTCTAATGATGACTATTCCGGTTACCAATTCGGAAGTATGTCCTCAACGCCGGCTCCGCTGATCGGGAAGCCCGGGGATGCCATTGAGCTCGGCGCCGATGAATACTTGTTCTTCGGCGACAACACCGAACAGAGTCTGGACGGCCGTTATTTCGGCGCGGTTAACCGCAAGCGGATTCTCGGCCCGGCATTCTTCGTCTGCTGGCCGCTCAATCGCGCCGGCTTCGCCGAAACCAGCCACTAAAAAACATCGATGCCATCGTTGGAATATCGCCGTGTTTAAGATGCTGTAGCCGCCGATGGGGTGATTTAGAACTCCTTTTTCCAATGCTTGGAAACGATTCCGCTAAATTTTCCAATGGTTGGAAAACGCTGAAAAATTAACTCCCTGAGAATCGCGCGGATGAGTTTTGGATGGCCCATAGTCGATCCGTGAGAATCCCAAAACCGGGCACACCTTAGAGATGTCGTATTTTTCCAATGATTGGAAAAACAGATTGTCCCACGGATAGCAAAGCTGGCCCACGGATGAAAAAGGCTTATATTGATCAGGTATTTTTTCCAAGGGTTCATCCTGAGGGTTCACCCCGAACGATTTGAAACGTGAACTACAAACCTCCGGACGAATTTCACGAGAGTTTATTTTCGTGAATCAGCCTGATGCACAAGAGCATAGCGGCTAGAAATCAAAGGCCAGTTCGTCAAATTACGTCAGGCGAGAGCAGGTACAAAATTTTATCCGCCGTCTGGCACGTCGGAAGGTGTTTATATATAAAACCCCTATACCTATTGATCCGTGCACAACGTCGCATAATATATCTTATGTCTAATACGGCATGCTGACCACCACAACATAGAGTGTTTTGATGGTTTCCTGTCGATAAGTGGCTACTTGTAGACAGTTATGCACAGCAACGGAAAAAATGAAGAGCTGGAGAAATGGAACAATGGAATGCTGGAGTAATATGGAATGTATCGGAGGCCTCTGGACAAGCCCGCCCGAACTGAAAAGCTGGGAATTGGGGAAGCGGGGTATCAAGTTGACGCAAGTGGCCCCTGCATATAGATTTGCAGCATGC
>CAYYYX010000105.1:0-4008 GCA_964476065.1 uncultured Verrucomicrobiota bacterium
CCACAACATCTTGGGGTGATCAAACCTCAACTTGCGTTAAATTGATACCCCGCTCCAACAATAGCCGCAATCACTAGTCCGCGCACCCTCAGGGAAAATTCAATTAATTTATTAATCATGATTCACTCCGTTCAGAACCGCAAAATACCGAACAAGGACTTTTGAAAGATCCCCACTCATATCTCATAGTTCATTATTCATAATTCTCTCTAATGTCCGTGTCCGGCGTGCGGGTCGAGTCCGCTAGTGACCAGTTCGGCTTTCAGGTCAAACGCACCGTGGGTAACCACTTTTTCGCCCGGCTCTAAGCCAGATTCGATCTCTACGAAGTCGCCGC
Organism: uncultured Verrucomicrobiota bacterium; assembly: GCA_964476065.1. GTDB lineage: Bacteria > Verrucomicrobiota > Kiritimatiellia > Kiritimatiellales > Tichowtungiaceae > Tichowtungia. The sequence goes on from CAYYYX010000105.1 coordinate 338, forward strand.
CAGAAATTCCGACTTGTACGTCGCGCGGCTCAACTCCGTGTTCGTCTTCAATAAAGACAATGGTTTCTCCGTTCATCGTTTGAACGGCCTCTTTTTCGACCCGGACACGGGCCTGAACGGATTCCACCGCGATCTGCGCGCGAACGAAAGCGCCCGGCGAAAAATCGTCACCGCCGCCAACCAGTACGCAACGCGCCTTCACGGTGCGCGTTTCCGGATCGATCAGCGGGCTCACATAGTTGAGTTCGGTTTCAACTTCGTGGCCATCCGAAGCCATCAAGTGAACCGCCTGCCCTTTTCGAACGGCATGTCGGTGTTGCGGGAACACATGGACTTCTACCCAGACGCTGGACAGGTCGACGATCTCAAACAGGTCGGCCTCTTCGCCCGCCAGCTCGCCGACCGACGATCCGCGCGAAACGACAACACCCGCCAGCGGTGCCTTGACCGGATAATTCGCAAGCGTCTCGCGACTTTCAATCGTCGCCAAAATATCACCTTCCTTTACGCTGTCTCCGATCTCTACATAAATCTCACGAACCGTTCCTGCATATTTCGGCGACACCGCAGCGGCACGATCCCGATTGATCTGAATCTCTGCCGGGAACGACGCCATCCGCTCAACGACCCCTCCCGAAACGGTTTCGATTTCAAGCTCGCCGTGCTCCTCGTGACTCTCTGCGGCATGATCGTCAAGCGCGGCCTCTTCCGCGACGCGAGCACACCCTTCGTGTTCGTCATGCTTCGCCTCTTCGGCGGCATGGTCGTGGCCTTCATGCTCATCGTACTTCACCTCTTCGGCGGCGTGATCATCAGGTTCATCGTGCTTCACCTCTTCAGCGGCAGGATCATGGCCTTCATGTTCATCATGCTCGGGATGAGCAGACAAGAATGTCTGCTCATCCCGTGGGGCGGATATTCCTGTCTGCCCATGATCGTGATCATCGTGCGACTCAACCACCGGTTCAACGGAAGCCTCGCATGAGGTGCAATTGGGATCGGTGCACTCGTGCTGAGCCTCCGCGCTCATTCCTAAAAAAAGAATCAACACTCCGGCAACCCAAAACTCCATTTTCCCAAAATTCCAATATTCCATTCTTCCAACATTCCAATATTCCATTCTCATCATTCTTCTCCTGTTTTAAATTGAGTGAGTTCGGCTGATGCTTTTTGCGCATCCAACAGTGACTCGATCGTTCGAATTCGAATTTCTGCGAGATTTTGCTGCGCAGCGAGCAGCTCCATCCATGAGTAGCGGCCGGCATCGTAACCCTTCCGACTCAAGGCATAGGCCTGTTCCGCCATCGGAAGCATCCGATTTTTGTATTGATTCGCCTCGGCCCCGGCCCTCCGGTACACCAACGTCAACTGATCGAGCTGTTGCTGAAGATCGCGCCGCATCTCTTCGCGATGCGCGCTCACCGCATCGGCCCGAAGCAACGCCGCCGCGCGTTCCACGCGACCTCTTTTGCGAATCGACAGAGGAATCGACGCCGAAACCACAAAGGATTGCGCCGCGTCCGCCGCTTCATATTTAACCCCAGCTCCCAGCGAGAGGTCTCCGGCGCTCCGACTCTTCGCCAGCGCAGCCTCGGCCCGCACCATCGCTTCTTTTGCCAACAACCGTTGTAAGACTGGATGCGCCTCATCCACGGTCAGCGGAACCGTTGTTTCCTGTTCATATAAATCACCCGTCGGAGTTCCAACCTCTTGAGGGCTCACACCCAGCATGGAGGCCAATATTTTTTTTGCGCCATCCACATCGCCAAAGCAGCATTTCTGCTCCATCAGAATCTCTTCCAACTCGAGGGTTGCTTGGACCACCTCTAGCTCGGAGGCTCCCCCCGCCTCATGGCGTTGTTTCGCGACTGTCACAAACTCACGACCCAGCTTTTCCTGATCATCGCGAACCTTCGCAATTTCCTGCTGAGCCAGCGCTTCCACAAAAGCCGTGCGAACCTCGGCCACTAAAGCCAGTTCGGCCTCCGTGGTCCTCTGCGACATCATCTGTAACGCCTGTTGCGCAACCGCCCTCTCATTTTTCGATTTTCCACGCAGAGGAATCGCCTGCTGAAGACTCACAGCATATTCCCCATCATCGAAGCCGTCGTTGTCTCCGCCCAGGCCTTCGCCCTCAAACTCCAACTCCGGGTTATCCCATAACCCGGCGGCTTCTACGCCACGCTGAGTTGCTTGTTCATCGGCATGCGCCGCGCGCAAGCCGGGTGAGTTTTTACGGGCGATTTCATGTGCCTCATCCAGCGTTAGTGCCTGACTGGAAAGGGACAGGCCGAGTACGGCGGTCCATATAAGTTTTTTGATCATTCATATTCTCCTGATTTTCCAAGATTTTGCTTCCTAAACATTCACGGCTTTTATTCCTCGCAGAGGGAGACTTCTTGCGATTATTGGGCTGCTATTGGGTTAGGGACCTTTGCGAATCAATTACTGAATAACTGATAACCGCTAACCGATAACTGCTTCGCAGAATGCGAAGCCGATCAAATCAGAAGCTGAACGGTTTGGAGAAGCTGAAGCTCTCCGGCAGGACGGAATGCCGCCACAAACATCGGGCGGGTGGTTTCGAAAATGGTGATGAGCTGAATCTGTCGAACCGGAATTTCTGACACCGGAACAATGGAAGCCGCCACCGAGGTGTCCGCGCAGGGCTCATCCGAACAGGTGTGGCACTCGGCATGATCCGTTGCACAAAGCTCTGCTAACGCGACCTCATCGTGACAATGCTCTTCCGCGTGAACACACGGGGTCATCAGCGCGAAAAGCGCGATCAAAGCCAGACTAGTTTGAAGAATTTTCATAAACAGGCGCAAATTAGATCATTTGTGGAGTTAATTTTCAAGCCAGAGTTAACATACCTATCCTTTTAGAGTGGACAGGAGTTCCTCAGGATCCAGCGTCTTTACATCCGACTTGCGGAAATCTTTTGTGTTACGAGTGACGATTATATCCACCCCGGCGAGACGCGCCGCCTGCTCAACAACCGCATCTTCGAAATCACTAATTCGACTGCGGAGTGCCTCTTCTATGACGGGGCGATTGATCGGAGCTAACTCAAAAAGCTCCATGAGATGTTGTAATGCTCTGCGAGACTCTGCGCCGGTTATCGATTGGGTCAGCAGATAATCCACCGTAGTAATTGTGGTTGCGCAGAGAAACCCTTCCAATTTCGATTGTTCAATCAATCCGAAAATTTCAGCCGCCGAGTCAACGAACGGCTCACGAGCCAGCAACACATCTAACACCACGTTTGTGTCGACCATCACCTTCAAAGATATTTCTCCTTTAAGTGCTTTTTGTAATCAGCTTCTGAAACGCGCCGGCCTTTCAATACGCCGACCAGTGACGTGGTGATCGGCGGATGCGCCGTTTTTTTTGCCGGGAAGGTGCCCAGTGAATCAAAAAAATCCCCAACCATCTGAGAAACTGATTTTCCGCGCCTAGAGGCCTCCTCTTTTGCGTGCAGGATTACGGCCTCATCCATTCGTAATGTTAGCTTCGTATTCATGACGTACTAAATAACAAAATCTATACGTCTCGTCAAGTTTTCTTACTCGCCCAACGGTTCCGCTTTGAGCGAATCCCTTCGACCCCTGCCCCCTAGATATTCTTCCGTTTGTTTCTGGGACAAGGCCGCCAAGATGGCGGCGGTA
>CAYYYX010000106.1:0-3779 GCA_964476065.1 uncultured Verrucomicrobiota bacterium
TGCGGATTCCACCTTAAATTCGCTGGGTCGTGGTTCAAGATTGGGGGTAGGCGTAGATCCCGGTCCCGCGAAAGATCGTAAAAGGTTAAAAGATAGGACCGACTTCAGTGCTGTCAGAGCGGTTCTTTATGAAGAAAATGCGGTGCTGATTCGCTAATTGTGTTGCTTTGGCTAAAATACGGGCAATAATATACGTATTTAAAGGCGTAAGGGTTTTGGGTCGATTGATCAAGCAGACAGGAGAGATAGGATGATGAAGAAAAGCAGTATTAAACTCATTTGCGGGCTGGCGCTGCTGGGCGCGGTCACTCCGGTTTCGGCTGATCCGGTTGTTTACACCATGACGAGTCACCTGTCCGGCTTTCTGGACGGAACGGACTTTACCGACGCCTTCGTCACATTAACCACAACCGCCGACACCACGAATATTATGGATGGGACAGACGTAGATTACGGTTATTTGCTTCCCGACACCCTGACCATTCAAATTGACGGTCTGAATCTGGCTACATTTAACGGAGAGATCGTTCCGGGATTGACTCAACCTTGCGGCGTCTGGTCTGTCGATTGTTTTCCTTACGTATCACTTGGTATGGTAGGTTTTGTACATCCAAGCAGCGATGAAGGGTTCGAATATATTTTGGCGGTTGCGGTGCCGCTGGCTCCGATCTATGACCTTTCAGCGCCCTGCACCTTAACGGGGACGGGGACCCTTACGCAATCGGAGGAGGGGCAGGTCTTGTTTTCTTACGATATCAATCATGGCCCGGTTGATTTTTTTAGTACCGATCAGGGAGACTTGGTGATTACCGGTACGTCCGGAGTTACAACCTTCACCGCCGTCGCCGTTCCCGAACCGGCCAGCGCCATGATGCTGATGTTCGGCGCGGGCATCGGCATAGCGGTTCACCGCCTGCGTCGCGCCGCCCTGCGCCGCTAAATTTTTTCCAACCTTTGGAAAAGAAAAACCCCGCTCGGTTGAGCGGGGTTTTCGTGTGTTTTATGTATTTCGTGGTTCGTTATGAAACCGCAATGTTCACCAGTCGGCCCGGTACCACAATGACTTTGCGGATGGTTTTACCTTCGGTCCATTTGAGGACGGCCTCATCACTCATGGCGAGTGCTTCGATGTCGTCTTTGGATGCGCTGGTCGGAACCTGTAGCTGTCCGCGGACTTTTCCGTTCACTTGCAGGGCCATTTGAACTTCGTCGCGGTGCAGAGCTTCTTCAATCACTTCCGGCCAGTCAGCGGCGAGGACGCCGCCGTCGTGCCCGAGTTCGGCCCATAGCTCTTCGGCGATATGTGGTGCGAAGGGGGAGATCAGCAATACGACTTTTTCCATGGCATCGCGGAAGACGGCTTTCGCCTGCTCGGAGCTGGCGTCTGAAATTTTCAATTCATCCACCGCATTCATCAGTTCCATGATGGCGGAGATGGCGGTGTGGAAGTGGAACGCCCCGTCAAGGTCATGGGTGATCTTCTGGACAGATTCGTGAACCTTGCGGAACAGGTCGCGCTCCGGTTTTTCCATCTTTTCCATGTCAGGATGGCAGACAGGAATGTCTGTCCCACAATCTGTTCCGCCGGGATGGCAGACAGGAATGTCTGCCCCACAATTTGCTCCACCGGGATGGCAGACAGGAATGTCTGCCCCACAATTGGTTTCACCCGTGGCGCGGACATTCCTGTCTGCGCATAAGATGTTCTGATGCTGATAAACGCGGGTCCAGATGCGTTTAAGGAAGCGGTAGGACCCTTCGACGGCGGTGTCGTTCCACTCGGCTTCTTTTTCGGGCGGGCCGATGAAGAGGGTGTAGAGGCGAACCGTGTCGGCGCCGTATTCGCGGATCAGTTCGCTGGGGCTGACGACGTTGCCTTTGGATTTGCTCATTTTATAGAGATTTCCATCGGACCCTTTTTTGCAGATCATGCCCTGCGTGAAGAGTTGGGCGAAGGGTTCGTCGAAGTTGATCAGGTCGAGATCGTTGACGACTTTGGTGAAGAAGCGGGCGTAGAGCAGATGCAGAATCGCGTGCTCGATGCCGCCGATATATTGGTCGACGGGAAGCCAGTTGTTGGCGATTTCAGAGTCGATGGCCTGCGTGTTGTCCTGTGCGCTGAGGTAGCGCAGGAAGTACCAGCTCGAATCGACGAAGGTGTCCATGGTGTCGGATTCGCGTCGGGCTGGTTCGCCGCATTTCGGGCAGGCGCAGTTCATGAACTCGTCGCTCGCCGCGAGCGGCGATTCACCGGTTGGGGTGAACTCGACGTTTTCCGGCAATTTTACAGGCAGGTCTTCGTCATTGACGGGAACGGTGCCGCATCGGTCGCAATAGACGATCGGAATCGGCGCGCCCCAATAGCGCTGACGGGAAATGAGCCAGTCGCGCAGACGGAAGTTGATGGTGCCTTTTCCGAACCCTTTTTTCTCGGCGGATTTTGTCATCGTATCGATGGCATCGCGGTTGGGCTGGCCGGTGAATTCGGCGGAGTCGAAGCAGGTGCCGTCTTCTGTATACGCATCCGTCATCTCTTCAATCTGTAAAGACCCCGCTGGGTCTTGGATGGAGAGCTTGATCGGCAAGTCATATTTTTTGGCGAAGGCGAAGTCGCGGGTGTCGTGCGCGGGCACAGCCATCACGGCGCCGGTTCCGTACATCAGCACGTAGTCGCCGACCCATAGCGGGACTTCTTCGCCCGTGTAGGGATTGACGACCATGCGGCCTGTAAAGATGCCTTTTTTCTCAATCGAATCGGACTCGCGGTCGATGTTGGTGAGCTTGGCGCTGTCGACGATGAATTGAAGCACATCCTTTTCCTGCGGGAGGCCCGCGATCAATTCCTTGAGTTGCGGATATTCCGGGGCGAGGGACATATAGGTGCAGCCGTAGATGGTGTCGACGCGGGTGGTAAAACAGGGGACGAACTCTTTGCTGTCTTTCACGCCGTCTTCGCGGGCGACGAGCGGGAAGTCGATTTCGGTTCCTTCGGAGCGGCCGATCCAGTTGCGCTGCATCGTTTTTACGCGCTCGGGCCAGCCGTCGAGGGTGTCGAGATCGTCGAGCAGGCGCTGGGCGTAATCGGTGATTTTGAAGAACCACTGCTCGAGCGCTTTTTGAATCACGGTCGATTCGCAGCGGTCGCAGGCTCCATCCACGACCTGCTCGTTGGCGAGCACGGTGGCGCAGTCGGGGCACCAGTTGACGTTGCTTTTCTTCTTATAAGCCAGTCCGCGATTGAACATCTGGATGAAGAGCCACTGCGTCCACTTGTAGTATTCTGGCTCGCAGGAGGCGACTTCTTTGTCCCAGTCGTAGCAGCAGCCCCAGGCGGCGAGCTGTTCCTTCATCACTTCAATATTAGCCAGTGTGCTTTCGCGCGGCGGGGTGCCGGTTTTGATGGCGGCGTTTTCGGCAGGCAGTCCAAAAGCGTCCCAGCCCATCGGGGAGAGGACGTTGTGGCCGCGCATCTTTTTATAGCGCACGACGGCGTCGCCGATGATGTAGTTACGGCCGTGTCCGACGTGCAGTTTGCCGGACGGATAGGGGAACATCATCAGGCAGTAATATTTCTTTGCCGTGTCTGACAGATCGGTTTTGAACAGGCCGGTATCGGCCCAGCTCTTCTGCCACTTCGGTTCAATTTCTGAAAAGGGGTATTTCTCGTTCATAATTCATTCCTTGTAAACCGCAACAGACTACGGATTTCCGTGATTTTTCCAAGCATTGGAGAAATATTTGTGACCCGCCGCCGCAGGCTTCCCCGTGCTGAATAACCA
>CAYYYX010000107.1:0-3724 GCA_964476065.1 uncultured Verrucomicrobiota bacterium
GGGACCTCAATGATTTGATGCGAGTGAAAAAACGCACATCCGAGAAGAGCCCGAAATACACGAAACCTTCCAATGCTTGGAACTTTTTCGATCCGTTTTTCCAATGGCTGAAAACGCGACGAGGACGTCGCGTCTACATTTTCCAAGGGTTGGAAACCCGCGTCGCCAAAGGCTATGCAGGTCAAGCAATCAGTATTCGTAGTCGCTGCCGCCGATGAACTCGCGCAGGTGGGAGGTGGTTGGAACGAGGGCTTCGTCGGCCCAGACGTCGAGCGGGTCGAGCAGTTCAAAAACACGGCGGGCGCGGATGTAGGCATCCTGCCGTTTGGGGTTGTCTTTGAGCGTTTTTATGGCGGCGGGGAAGTAGTGGAAGAGTTTGTTCTTCAAAATCGGGATTTCGTAAGGCATGGCAGAGTTGACGAGGAAGTCGGCGGAGGCGTTGTAGGGGATGATGTGCTGAAGCTCGCTTTTGCGGACGTAGTGCCAGTGGGTGATGGTATCTTCGGGGGTATGATTGCGGTGCCAGCTGTCGCGGATCATACGGCGCAGGAGACGGTGATCGGCCCAGCGCATGAGTTCGCCGTCCGCACTGCGAAGCTGTCCAAGGGTTTCGATGTAGAGTTTGAATTTATTTTCCGACGGCACACTGGCGGTCATATCGGGATAGAGACCGTGCAGACTGTCGATGAGCAGAATTTCGTTGGGTGCGAGGCTGAGTTCGTGCACGTCGAGCGTACGCTGGCCGGTCTGGAAGTCGTAGTTAGGAGTACGGACGGTTTCGCCGGCGAGAAGCTGTCCGAGGTGCTGATTGATCAGCTCCAAATCGAGCGCCTGCGGGGTTTCGTAGTCGTAGTCGCCAAATTCATCTTTGGGGTGATCTTCGAGGTTGAAGAAGTAGTGATCGATGTTGATGGCTTTCTGCGCATGCCCTTCCCGCTCGAGATGTTCCATCATTTTGATGGTGGTGGTGGTTTTCCCAGAGGAGGACGGGCCGGCCACGATGATGATACGGATATCTTCGATGCGCTCCAAGACGTTGGCGGCGGCGGAACGGCATTCGCCGAGGTAGCGCTCTTCGCAGGCGGCGATGAGTTCGGTGAACCGGTCTTCTGCGATAATGCGATTGAGGCTTTCGACCGATTCGCACCCGTGGTCGAGATTCCAGCGAAGCACGTCGTATATTTTTTTATAGGGGATGTTGTTGAAGGTGGAGGCGGCCAGGTCGGCGCGGCTTCCGCGGCGCTGGGTGCGCTGGCTGCGATAGGTGATGTAGGCGCGCGATGTGTTGACGTGGTTTTCTTCGATCAGCACGGTTTCGACAACGTCCTGCACGTCTTCAACGGTCGGGGCTTCCGTGCCATACATCGAGTTCAAACGGACCTCGACCACTGCTGCCAGACGCTCTGATTCGGCGCGATCGGTTCCCCCAATCGAGGCGGCGGCTTTGAAAATGGCGGTTGCAATGCGGTCGCGGTCGTAATCGACCGGTGCTCCATCTCGCTTGATGATCAGCTTCAGAGGGCTCATGCCTTCGCCCTCCGGAACTCCGAATATTGAACAGGGAATCTTGAATATCGAAGGAAGTTAGATTTTCCACTCTTTGGAAAATAGTTGTCCTTCGGCATTCGATGTTCCTTATTCGATATTCTTCTGTTCTACCGTCCCTGTTCGAGGAAGCCTTCGAGCTTCCGGATACGAGTCGGGTGACGCATTTTGCGAAGCGCTTTGGCTTCGATCTGACGAATACGCTCGCGCGTTACGTTAAATTTGCGTCCGACTTCTTCGAGGGTACGGGGATAGCCATCTTCGAGACCGAAGCGCAGACCCAGGACTTCTTGCTCGCGAGTGGTGAGCGTTTCAAGCACATCACCAATTTTTTCGCGCAAGAGGCTGAAGGCTGTCATTTCAGCGGGGTTCTCGGCAGATTTGTCTTCGATGAAGTCCCCGAAACTGGTGTCGTCGCTATCGCCGATCGGTGCCTGAAGGGAAATGGGCTGCTGAGCAATTTTTAGAATCGCGCGGACGCGTTCAACGGCCAATTCCATCTCGTCGGCCAGCTCTTCGGGCGTCGCCTCCCGGCCAAATTCCTGAAGAAGCTGCTTCTGGACACGGAGCAGTTTGTTGATGGTTTCGATCATATGCACCGGAATGCGGATCGTGCGGGCCTGGTCGGCAATGGAGCGGGTGATCGCCTGCCGAATCCACCAGGTCGCATAGGTGGAGAATTTGTATCCACGACGGTACTCGAATTTTTCGACCGCTTTCATGAGGCCCATGTTCCCTTCCTGAATCAGGTCGAGGAAGGAGAGTCCACGGTTGGTATATTTTTTGGCAATACTGATGACGAGACGCAGGTTGGCCTCAATCATCTCTGTTTTGGCCTGAAGACCCTTAGCCAGCCAGGTGCGAAGCAAACGGAAGTGCTCGACAAACGGGTCGGCTTCCATTTGAACGATTCTCTCTAGTTCGCGAATTTCTTTACGGGTTTCGCGCAATTTTGTAGATGCATCTTTGGCACGGCTTTTTCCGAGCTTCACCACTTCATTCTGAAGAACGCGCATTTCTTTGTAGAAATGATCCGACTGCGGAACGATATCCTCAATGGCTTTCTGCTTGAAGAAGAGCTGACGGTAGTAGTCGGTGAGACGATCCTGTGCTTTGTCGAAAAGCTTATCCGTTTTGACACGGGCCGCCTTATTTTTGGCGCGAACGGATTCCAGGAAGTACTTTTCGGCCAGATCCTGATTGCGACGGATTCCCTGCAGGATGCGGGGAAGCACGTTGAAGTAGTCTTCGCGGCACTCGACATGTTTATCGCTCACGACCCGGTCGAAGCGCTGCTTACCGTTTTCGATTTTATCAATCACACCAAGATAGGCATCGGTGGCGCACCCAATTCGATTGAAAAGGCGAGTGGTGTGGATTTCTGCTTCTTCGATTCGTTTGGAAATTTCCACTTCCTGTTCGCGGGTCAGGAGGGGCACCTGCCCCATCTGCTTGAGGTACATCCGAACCGGGTCATCGAGAACATCACTGCGGGCGCTCTGTTTCTCGCGCTCTTCTTTTTCCATCCGAGCCTTGAAATCTTCTACCTCATCGGAGCGGATGATTTCAACTTCCATGCTTTTAAGCAGTGCGGTGACTTTTTCGACATCGTCGACCACCACCAGATCTTCAGGGAGGGCTTCTTCCACATCGTCGTGGGTCAGGAATCCATGATCGGAGGCCAGCGCGATCAGCTCTTTGATTTTTTCGTTACGCTCTTCGCGCGACATGATCGAAACGGGGGCGTCCTCCGGCGGGAGCTCAATGGATTGTTTAGCCTTTTTAGAAGCGGCTTTCTTTGAGGGCGCCTTTTTCACAGCCACTTTTTTAGCTGTCGTTTTTTTCGCAGGCACTTTCTTGGCCACTTTCTTAGCGGGAGCCTTTTTGACGACCGCTTTTTTTGCGGGAGATTTTTTAACGGCCACGTTCTTGGTTGGAGCCTTTTTCACAGCCTTTTTAACCGTTTTCTTCTTTGCGGGTTGTGCTTTTTTAGCAGCCATAAAATATCCTTTTTACCATTTAAGGGCACAGATCACCTATTGTGCCGGAAGAGCGAAAGAGTTTAGGGGGAAGGCCCACTTCGTCAAGCGCAATAAACGGGATACTCCTTGCCACTTTTCACAGGGTAGACTGTAAATTAAAATGCCCAGTTTGGAAATTGAGTGCCCCATGCCAGAAT
>CAYYYX010000108.1:0-3561 GCA_964476065.1 uncultured Verrucomicrobiota bacterium
GTGGGACCTCAATGATTTGATGCGAGTGAAAAAACGCACATCCGAGAAGAGCCCTAAAAGAGGTCCATTTGGGAGTCGTTTGCTTTTTTCTTTCGGGGGCCGTGCCGAGCAATTTTTGGGGAGCCTTCCGCTTCGAATTCTCCCTCTTCAAGGTTGCGGAGGATTTCGTTGGCGCGGTCAAGAACCTGGCCGGGAAGCCCTGCGAGGCGCGCGACATGAATGCCGTAGCTTTTATCGGCTGATCCCGGCACGATTTTTCGCAGGAAGGTGATTTGGTCGCCACGCTCCTTCACCAGGACGCTCTCATTTTGAACGCCCGGCATCGTCAGGCTCAGATCCGTCAGCTCGTGGTAATGCGTTGCGAAGAGCGTTTTGGCCCGCACGGCAGGGTTGGTGCAGAGAAATTCAGCGACCGACCACGCGATGCTGATTCCGTCGAAGGTACTGGTTCCGCGCCCGATTTCGTCGAGCACAATCAGGCTTTTCGGCGTGGCGTTATTGAGAATGTTGGCGGTTTCTTGCATTTCCACCATAAAGGTGGAGCGCCCGCGCGCGAGGTCGTCGCTGGCGCCGACGCGGGTGAAGACGCGGTCGACCAGTCCAATTTTTGCTTCGCTTGCCGGAACGAACGAACCGATGTGCGCCATAATGGTGATCAGCGCCACCTGCCGGATATAGGTCGATTTTCCCGCCATGTTCGGGCCGGTAATAATCACCAGCTGATGATCAATGCAATTGAGCGTCGTGTCGTTGGGTACAAACCGTTCGGCATCCGGCATTTGCTCGACCACCGCGTGGCGGCCATCGTGAATTTCGAGTTCGTCGCCTTCGCTCATGATCGGTCGTACATAGCGACGAGTCAGGGCATCCTCGGCGAATGTGGCGAGCACATCGACTTCCGCGACCGCGCGCGCGTTGCGCTGAATGGTGTCGATTTCCTTCACCACTTCTTCGCGGATTTGAGTAAAGAGTTCGAGTTCCAGCGCGACCGCTCGCTCCTGCGCCCCGAGAATTTTATTTTCGTATTCCTTGAGTTCCGGGGTAATGAATCGCTCCGCATTCGTCATCGTCTGTTTGCGGGTGTATTCCTCCGGCACCATCGACAGGTTGGATTTGGTGATCTCGATAAAATAGCCGAACACCTTGTTGTAGCGGATTTTCAGCGACCTAATACCGGTTCGTTCCTGCTCCGCCGCCTGGAATTCCGCCAGCCACTGTTTACCCTTCGCTCCCGCCTCGCGCAGTTCGTCGAGATCTGGGGAGAAGCCTTTACGGATCATGCCGCCTTCTTTGATCGAAACGGCGGGTTCGTCGTCGATCGCTTCGTCGATCCTTTTTCCAAGGCTTGGAAGATTCGTGATCGATTTTTCCAACCCTTGGAAAGCAACTGAGTTGCGGCTTGTTGTTTTGTTTTCGGTTAGCAGTTCTTTGAGTTGTGGTAATTGGTCGAGCGATTCGCCGACGGACCGCAGGTCGCGCGCGTTGCCGCTTCCCGAGCCGAGGCGCGACATAATGCGTTCGAGGTCGCGCATGTCGCCGAGCGTGTTCCGAACCTTGGAAAGGAGTGGGCGCTGGTTGGTAAAGGCTTCGACGGCATCGTGCCGGGCGTGGATGGCCGATAGCTCGCGGAGCGGGCGGACGATCCAGTCGCGAAGCATTCGCGCGCCCATCGCCGTGCGGGTCGAGTCGAGCACATGGAGGAGGGTGGCTTTCGGACCTTGCCGCGCCGGGTTGAGCGGGGCGATCAGTTCGAGGTTCATCACCGTCGTTTCGTCGAGCAGAAGATAGTCTTCCGGATTTTTCACCTGAATGCGGCGGACGTGCGCGAGGTTGCGGCGCAGTTCGGTGCTGACATAGTAGAGCACGGCGCCGGCGGCGCGCAGGCCGAGCGGGCTGTTTTCGCAGCCGAAGCCTTTGAGCGAATGCACCTTAAAGTGACGCAGTAAAACATCCTCGGCGTTGTCGGCTTCAAACGTCCAGTCCTCGCAGATCGTTTTGAGCGTGTTCCCGAGGATTGGATCGATCAGGTCGTCTTCGATCGACGCTTCTGGAACGATGCATTCCTGCGGCGTGTAGCGGGCGAGGTTATTGGAAAGGGCCTCCGCGCTGGTGGACTCTTCGATCCAAAAAGTTCCGGTGGACAGGTCGAGCATCGCGAGGCCGAAGTGGTTGCCTTCGCGCACCAGTCCTGCGAGATAGTTGTTGCGGCTACGGTCAAGCGACCCTTCGTTGAGAATGGTTCCGGGCGTGATCACGCGTGTGACCTCGCGTTTGACAATGCCCTTGGCGGCGGCGGGGTCTTCGACCTGTTCGCAGATCGCGACTTTTCTGCCCGCGCTAATCAGCTGGGCAATATAGCCTTCCGCCGCGTGGTACGGGAACCCGCACATGGGAATGTCGTGGCGTTTCGTCAGCGTGATGTCGAGGATGCGCGAGGCGTCTTTTGCATCGCCCAGAAACATTTCATAGAAATCGCCGAGGCGAAAAAAGAGAATGGTGTCGTCGGGAAGGTCGCGGCGGATCCGCCGGTACTGCTCCATCATCGGTGTTGTCTTTTTCGCCATAAGTCGAACAACATAACAAAGCGTTTTTCCAATGTCTGGAAGATTTTTTTCCAAACCTTGGAAATCAACTGCGTTGCATTTCAGCGCTTCGCATCCGAAGAGGAGGTTGAGAATTCTTCTGAATCAATTCCTCTTATGAGGCTGGAATGTCTACGCAAAGGCCCAGAATAACGACAATGTTGCCGATTTTGTGGTTGAGCTGGTGATGTGCCCTGATTCGCTTATGAGTTCGAATGATTTGCACCGGAACACCCCACAGAATCGGCAGAGACTGTTGGCCGTGATATTCTGCTCTCCGCGTTCGATATTACCCACGTGGTTGCGGTGTGTCATGGGCACTCGGGCCTATTTCCCCGGTGAAGGAGATGAAACCAAATTTGTTTTATGTGACTGAACTGGGGTTCTTGGCGCAACAGGTTCAAATCCTGACAGGCCGACCAAATTATTGACGGCGAACTCGCATCGGGTTCGCCGTTTTTCTTTCCCCTCAGAATGTCGGATCGGAAACGGAGCCGCCGTTGGCTTATGAACGGGATGCCTCGCAGAACAATGCCCTGCGCCGACCGTATAGAATCTACTTGAGAGCAATAGCCCGTTGAGTTCAACGTCCGTCAGCGGTGTTTTTGGGGGGCTCGAACGCGGGCTAAGGTTGTTTGCTGATGGGTATGCATCGGGGCGACCCGCCGGAGTGAGTGTGCATCAATCGAAAAACCTCAATGACTATCTTTTTTTAAAAATACTCAGCTAAAAACATTGACTGATAGGTGGTTTTGCGATAAACAGAGAACGTTGTCATTTATCTGTTGGAAACCAATGTTCATAAAGTTACTCAGAGTTCAGCGGTTCTGTCAGTTTGTCTTGCTTTTACATGCACAAAAATCTCCTCGGATAGCCATGATATCGTTATATGGAGCAATGACAGACGAGGTGGCAGACGAGGTGCCAGGGTGAATTGTCGTGAGCAACCAACCTTTTGCTGAGTAATAACTTAGAAAAA
>CAYYYX010000109.1:0-3332 GCA_964476065.1 uncultured Verrucomicrobiota bacterium
CCACAACATCTTGGGGTGATCAAACCTCAACTTGCGTTAAATTGATACCCCGCATAACAATTAAATGAGGCTGTTCCAACAAAGCGGTGGAGAGGTACATCACTAATGCGCCGCCCCTCACCAGCGACATTAGGCAATCCACCATTCCCTTATTCCACTATTCCACTCCCTGAATCCACCCGCCGCCGAGGGTGTCGTCCCCGTCATAGACAACGGCGGCCTGGCCGGGGGTGAGAGCGAACTGAGGGTCATCGAAGATGACATGGATTTTGGTGTCGCTGATTTTTTCAATCGTTGCGGGCGCGCCGCCGTGTCCGTAGCGCGGCTGAACTAAAAATATTGAAGAACCCACCCCGCCGTTCCGGCACCCCTCCGAAGGAGGGGAATTTAAGAGTTCCCCTCCTTCGGAGGGGTGGCCACAGGCCGGGGTGGGTTGCGGTGCCTGACTCGCAATTTGTTCTGAGGCACGCGAGACGCTTGCGATACGTTCGGGAAACTTTCCTGAGATCCAATGCACATCGGTGACGATGCATTCGGATTGCATGACGTTGGCGCGCGGGGAAAGAGTAATTGTGTTTTCCTGCGCGTCGATGCCGCTGACGTAAACCCGCTCGCCGGTGGCGACGCCGGTTCCCCCGCGCTGCCCGACGGTGAAGCGATGGATGCCTTCGTGCTCGGCGAGGACGTTGCCTGCCGCATCCAGCACGCGGCCTTTCTTTTTGACGTCCGGCGCACGGTTTTCAACAAACTCGGCGTATCGTCCGGCTTCAACGAAACAAAGGTCCTGGCTTTCGCCGCGCGGGACGATCGGCAGGTTATGATCGGCCGACCATTTTTTGACCTCGTCTTTGGTCCAGCCACCCAGCGGAAAGGCGATGTGTGCGAGCTGTTTTTGCGAGAGGCGGTGCAGGAAGTAGGACTGGTCTTTTTTGGGGTCGGTGGCGCGCAACAGATGATAGTGCCCGTCGCGTTCTTCCACTTTTGCGTAGTGGCCCATCGCGAGAATTTCACAGTCGAGCTGGACGGCGCGGTCGAGCAGGAAGCCAAATTTGATGAACTGGTTGCAGGAAATACAGGGCGACGGAGTGACGCCCGCAACGTACCCATCGACAAACGGAGAAACGACATGCTTTTCAAAACGATCCTGCGCGTTGACCACATAGTGGCGAATGCCGAGCGCGGCGCAGACTTTTTGTGCGCGGGTGACATCTTCAAGCGAACAGCAACGCGAGCCCTCTTTCCACATATGAGCCGTCAGGCCGATGACTTCGTAGCCCTGCTCCGCCAGCAGCGCCGCTACCACCGAACTGTCCGTACCCCCGCTCATTCCAACTGCTGCTCGTTTCTTCATTCGTCGTCTGGCTCCATATGTACGGTGACATCCATAACCGACGGCCCGTCGCCCATCAGTTTTTTCTGTATCGCGCTGGCGATATCATGACTCTCACGCACGGTGAGGTCGCCATCGACCACCACGTGCAAATCAACAAAAAGGCCCGCGCCCAAGCGCCGAGTCCGGATTTTATGAACGGAATAAACGCCCGGCACCTCGCCCGCCAGCGTGGAAATCATCTTCAGCTCCTCGGGGCCGGCCCCTTTCTCGGTCAACTCGGCAAGGGCCGGCGCGGCGATTTTCCAGGCGACCCGCAGAATCAGCAGGGCCACGATCAACGCGCCGACCGGGTCGAGAAACGCCCACTTGGGGTTGATGGCGGCGGCCACCACCGCGATCAGCGGCGGAATCGAACTGATCACATCACTCCGATGATGCCAGGCGTTTGCGATGACGGCCTGCGACTTAATGCGCCGACCCACCAACCGCGTGCGGCGAAATAGAATTTCTTTAATAATGATCGATGCGAGCGGGGCGATGAAAACATAGGAAAGTGACGGACAGACCGGATTCGCCAATCGGAACACCGCATTCAGACCAAGCCCGACCGCGGCAAACGCCAAGAGGGACGCCATGCCGACGGTGGTGATGGTTTCAATGCGTTGATGCCCATAGGGGTGGCATTCATCGGCGGGTGCAGACCAGAATTTGATGCCGATCAAAACAAACAAATCGGTGACCATATCGGATAAGCTATGAATCCCATCGGCCATGACGGCCTGAGATCGGCCGAAGAAGCCGACCACAAACTTGAACCCCGCCAACAAAAAGTTGATGGCGAATCCCTCGATCGTGATCGTTCGAGCCTGTTGAACTGCGGGTTTCATAGCCGGAAGAAAATAATAAACCCCCGCCGGAAAAGCGAGGGTTTAAAGAATGGAGCCAGTAAACCCCGACCACCCCGAAGTTTCGGGGTGCTCTACCCGCTGAACTCAGTTGGCCAAATAAACTCGCCAGAAATGACCAATTCGATGATCTTCCGGCTCTTCTGGCGCTTAATAAAGCTCTCCGCTCGCTTAGCGTTTGTGGGCGTTTCGAATTCAACAAGTGCTACTCGTAACCAGGGCCCCTTGCCGCGCGTTGATGCAACCGCATTTGAATTGTGCTGGATCAACCGCCGAGCGGGATCAATACAGGAGCCGACGTAATACTGTCCACTTGTCTCCGACCAAAGAATATATAAAAACCCGTTCATGTCGGTAAAATTTGGAGCCAGTGGAGGGAGTCGAACCCCCGACCAGCTGATTACAAATCAGCTGCTCTACCACTGAGCTACACTGGCCCATTAAAAATCTATTCGCCCGAATCTTGCTCAGCCCCGACCACCCCGAAGCTTCGGGGTGCTCTACCACTGAGCTACACTGGCTTAAAAAAGAGGCGGGATTATGCGAAATTGCGAAAGAAAGTCAAATGCCGAAACACTCTCTATCCACGTTTATAGCCGGGGCGACGATGCCAGAGGTGGCGGAACCAAAAATGGGAGGTCGCTGTGATGACAAAAAACAGCGCCAAAACCGATGTGACGACCAGGGTGAACAGTCCGCGAGAACTCTCTGAGGAATAGGTATCCTCATTATAAAAATAAGCCGCCAGCAACCCGCCGATGATAAAAATCAACAAGGCAGCCCATAATAGACCCCTATTAGGTCTCATCTTGTACATCGGAACTCTGTCGCCCTGTAACATCATTTTTGCCCTTTAATTGTGATCTTTTCGATCCTGTTTTAGTTTCTATAAATAGTTAAGCACTATTTGTTCCTAATTACTGAAAAGTTTAAAAAAAACAAATTCCTTATGAGTTATGTGTAATTTTATCTGGCGGAGCGAACGAACGCCCGAGCGTTTATCTCATAAATGAAAAAAGCACACCCAAAAGGATGTGCAAAAAGGTGGCGAGGATGACGAGACTCGAACTCGCAACCTCCAGCGTGACAGGCTG
>CAYYYX010000110.1:0-3284 GCA_964476065.1 uncultured Verrucomicrobiota bacterium
TGGTGCCCGGGGCGGGAATCGAACCCGCACTTCATTGCTGAAAAGGGATTTTAAGTCCCTTGCGTCTACCGATTTCGCCACCCGGGCAGGAAAAAGGAGGGGGTAATATGCCCGCCAAAGAAGAAGATTAAAAGAAGAGAATCACGCCCAAAGGGTTTCAGGAGCGATCTGTTTGGGTCCGCCGTAGCGGCTTCCCATGCCTGAGGTTGGTTTTACAGTATGCTTCCTATCACTAAAATAACGGTGCCCAATCCGCCCAGTGCCCACGTCTGGGGATCGCGGGCAGCAAAATCAAGCGGGTCGTCAGAAAGCTCCCCGCAGCGGGCCAAAAACCAAATGCGCCCGATCCAATAGAGCACCATGGGGCAAAGCAGCCAGAGGATCGCCGGCGTTTTGTAAAACTGAACCACTTTCTCACTAGTGATGTAGAGCCCCAGTACCACCACCGAAAGAATACCGCTAGCAACCCCCAGACGGGACAGCCACGGCAGGTGACGGGTGTGGTAGCCACGACCGCGGGCTCCTATTTCTTCAGGGTGTGCTTCCAGCGCCTCACGCAACTCAGCGTAACGCTTAACGAGAGCCAAGCTGAAAAAGATCGTAACAGAAAAAGCAATCAGCCAAATGGATGTTTCGACGCCATAGGCGGCCGTCCCCGCGAGGATGCGAACGGTATACAAGCCGGCAAGCGTCACAACATCCAGCAATGCGAGCTGTTTGAGGCGCCACGAATAGAGCGTGGTGATGACAAAGTAAAACAGAAGAATCCCCGTAAAGGCGGCGGGGAGAAGCCCTGCAACTGCAAAGGATGCCAGCACCAGAAGCGGAGCGGCCACCGCCGCGCCCAACAAGCTCAGATTCCCCGCAGCAAACGAACGTTTTTGTTTCCGCGGGTGGTGCTGATCAGCATGAAGATCAAAAACATCGTTCAACACATAAATGGCCGAGGCGGCAAAGCTAAATGCAAAGAATGCAAGGAACGCCGCACCGAACTTCTCGGGACTCGTTACGTCATGCGCCAAAAGCATCGGCAAAAAAACCAGTGTGTTTTTTATCCACTGGCGAACACGTAACGCCTTCAGCCAGGCCTTCCACTTCGGCGGACGATCCTCAAAAATCCGAATGGGTTTCCCGCGCAGCGCCCGCCGCACCGAGCCACAGGGATTCACGACGATCGTCTCGTACGCGGCGTCCCAAACGATGAGGTCGTCCGAGGCATTACCTGCATAGTCGAAGCCTTTTTCGCCGAAACGCTTAACCAATTCCGCCCGCTTATGGACCGCTTTCATGTTGGTCACCCCATCGCTGGCGATCACCTCTGAAAAGAAACCAAGATGATCCGCCACACGACGGGCAACAGAACAGTCCGAAGCCGTGGCCAACACCAACCTGCGCCCCTTCTCGTGCTCGCCTTTCAAAAACACAAGTAACGCCGGGTGAAAAGGAAGTGCCGCCGGATCCAGCGAAACCTCCGCCGCAACCCGCTGCTTAAAAACAGCTAAGCCGTCCGCCGCCCAGCGAGGAATGGACAGAAGCGAAGTGGGTCGGGTTCGGATCAACAGAAGCAAGGCCTGAGCAAAGGTGTCGGTCTTAACGAGCGTCCCATCGAGATCCACACAAAGCGGACGAAGTTCAGATTTGGGTTCATCAATCATTGCGCGGAAGTATCCAGAAGATCGGATCCAAATTCAACCCGTTTTCAGAACTGAAGGGTCGGTATCATGTCCTGCATCTGGAGTTTCAGGAGCGCCTCATCGCCCGGCAGACAAAATCCCAGAAGAACGTAGTGGTCGCGATTGTTTCCGGAAACCTTGCAGGCCTCGTATTGAAAGCGCAGACGTTTCCTGCGGTCCTCTGCGTAGTACCAGCCTTTGTGCTCATATGCATGGCCACGAGTACAAACGGCCTCCGCCTGGTTTTTCCCCACCTCGACAATCTCCTGCCCGCTCACGTTATACAAAGGAATCAAGTCGACCTGCGGCACGGAGTCCTCCGCAAAAAAATCCGCGGCGGAGACCGCTTCGGCATCCACCTTCAAGGTCATCAGAAGAACCCCAGTCTTTTCTGAGAGCATCAGAAAGCTGTCATAAAACGTCTCGTTCCCACGGGGATGATAGGCTCGATTCAGATTATAAATACGAATGGCCAGCTGTTGAAGTTCTCCGTATTGATCCGGAACCCCGACCGCCGGATTGTACAAATCAAACGCCTCGGGCATTTCAAAAGAAAACCCGAAAAACCCGAGAGACGGGTTACTGATGACCCGGCCATCCACCATCGCCCGGCGTTGGTGCACCGTCGCACACCCCGCAAGGAGAGCGACACACACCCATCCAAAAATAATGTTTTTTCGCTTCATTCTACGGCCTTTCGCTTTTTGTACTGTACCGTTCGCACACAGTTTGCTCAAATTGGAAATCGGCCAAAGGCCGTGGAATATTGGAACCATGGAGGAAGGGAATGTTGGAACGAAGAATCATAAAACATTGTAAAAATAGCTCCCACAAAACGAACCCCCACACCATGAGCTCCACTCCAGAATTCCCCAGCCCCGACATCACTCCAATTTTCCATTAATCCAACATTCCACTCTTCCAACTTTCCAATCTTCATGAATCCACTCAAACACATCCGAATCGTACTCGTTGAACCCCAGAGTTCCGGCAATATCGGCTCCGTTTGCCGGGCCATGATGAATATGGGAATCACCGACCTCGCCATCATCAACCCGCATGACCGGCACGACTGGGAAGAGGCCCGTCGCCTCTCCTGTCATGCCAACAAATTACTCGAGGCGCGCAAGGTTTTCCAAACCTTGGAAGAAGCCATCGCCGACTGTACCGTTGTGGCGGGCACCAGCGCCCGCACTGGCATGCACCGCGACCATGCCGGCCTGCCCCGCGAAATCGCCCCCCTCATCCTCGACTCCGCCGCGCACCACCCCACCGCACTCGTCTTCGGGCGCGAAGACACCGGCCTCACCAACGAAGAGCTGGCGCTGTGCACCCACATCATCAACATCCCCTCGAGCGAAATCTATCAATCGCTCAACCTCTCCCACGCCGTCATGGTCTGTTGCTACGAACTCTTCCTGCTCGCGGGAAGCGGCGACTACCAGCCACCGCGCGAACGCTCGTCCGAGGCAAATGGAGAAATGCGCGACCGGCTTTTCGACTCGTGGAGCCACATGATGCTTGAAACCGGATTCTGCAAACTCGACAAACTCGAGCACATGATGCTCGGACTCCGCCGCATCTTCAGCCGCGGAAAACTCACCGAAAATG
>CAYYYX010000111.1:0-3119 GCA_964476065.1 uncultured Verrucomicrobiota bacterium
AGCCGTTTAACAAACTAAACGAAAGTCCATCGATTGAAGACGCGGATGAGCCTGTACGAAAGACCAGGCCACGGCGGGAATCTCCAGCAAAACCACTGCCAGCGTCCCATGTCGAACCAATATTGGACAGCACGACTTCTGCCTGGACCTCCATTACGAGCATTCCAGCCAACGCCACAACCGCCATATTTCCAAGCACTTTACTCTTTATGCATACTTTCATTATTTTCCCTTTCTGTTCCTTGTTTCCCCTATCCGGACGCACCCTGCGCTGGATCTCCCATTCCTAAATAACTTTCAACAGTCCTTTTATTAGGGGGGAAAGGGGGGGGGGGGTAGTCAACAAGAAAAATCAGAAGTTTTCCAACCCTTGGAAAGCGGATCTTACAGTTCGAGAAGTTTGTTGTAGTATAGGCAGAAGTTCACTTACAGGGTCGCCGGTTTTCCGGAGAGAAGAAAATCGTACAAACTAAAGAATCCAGCTAAGGCTGGATTCTTACCATTCCGGTGAGCCCGTCCTTGCAAGAAATGGCCAGACTGCTGAGAAAACCCCCTCTCCGGCGAACACTCAGGAAGGATTATCGAGCGGCCCGGATTCTGCGCCCCTACTTGCCCGTCAGTACCTGGCGGATGATCTCCTCAACCGTTGCTTCGGCGGTCGGGCTGAGTTTTTTGATCATTTTACATGCATCATCCTGCTTGTAGCCGAGGGAAACGAGAGCGAGAGCGGCGTCGCGCAAGCGACGGTCGCCCGGCTCTGCGTCCGCTCCGGCCAGTGCTTCAAGCGTATCGCCTGCCGAAAATTTATCGCGCAACTCCACGATCACGCGCTCGGCGGTCTTTTTCCCGATCCCGGAGATCGATGAAATTCGTTTTACGTCGCTCTCCACCAATGCGGCTTTTAGCTCGCGCACCGAAAGCCCCGACAGCGCGCTCACGGCTGTTTTTGGACCGATCCCGCTCACGCCGAGCAACATCTTAAATAGGCCCCGCTCTTCATCGGTACAGAAGCCAAACAAAACCTGCGAGGCATCTGTGATGTGGTGATAAATCAAAATGCGGCACGAATCGCCCTCTGGGGGCAGAAGGTCAAAGCTACTGAGCGGAACCAGCACTTCATAGCCAACCCCGCCAACGTTCATCACAATGCGCGCGGGCTGCTTTTCTTCGAGTTTGCCGTCTAAAAAAGTAATCATTTCTGAAGCCTATCAAAGCGAGCCGAAACAGAAAAGCCCCACAGAAACGTTTTCTGTGAGGTTTTTCGAATCCGATTCGCAAAAAGGGTTTACTTTTTGGTCGCGGCGGCCCGGTTGCGCTCTGCAATACGTTTCTTGCGGAGAACTCGGCGGCGTTGCTTATTACGTTGTCTTAGTTGTTGTCCCATAGTGCGGAGGGTTGTACTCAAAGGAGCGCGCCGCGTCAATTGCTTTCCATTAAAACTCGATTTTGCATCTCTCCCTTTTAGAATGTCGCATCAGAACCAAGGAGACCCTGTTTATGCAAAATACTTTATTGATCACCCTGAGCGCCACCCTTCTGCTGAGTGGGTGCCAACCCTATCAGAGCCAAACCACCCAAACCCGCCGGACAGAGGATCAGCGCATTGAGCAGGAAGCGCAACGGCGCATGGCGGGCCGACTCGAAACACTCGAAATGGGAATCGGACGCATCAGCCGCGAGCTCGACAGCCTGCGCCGCAACACTGAAACCCGTTGTGCCGCCATTGAGCGGAAAAGCGAGGAGGACAAACGCGAACTGATCACCCGCCTCACCGCGCAACTCGAAAAACTTCTGGTACAGGCGGCGCCGCCCTCGGCCGCCCCCGCCACCTCCGGCGGAAGCGTCTACGGCTTTGAGCACGTCGTCCAGCAAGGCGAAACGCTTTCCACCATCGCCAAAGCCTACAACGTCACCGCCAAAGCCATCGTCGAGGCCAACCGGATCAAAAACGCCAACCGGTTGTCGATTGGTCAGAAACTTTTCATTCCAGAATAACAGGAGAACGGAATAATGGAGTATGGGAGTGGTGGATGAATGCAAGAAACCCAATGCTCCAACACTCCATTAATCCAATCTCCCCATCCACAAGGAGCGCACGATGAGCCTCACACCTTCGACCATGATGGAACTAGGAACCCGCGCGCCCGACTTCGCGCTGCCGGATGTCCGCACCGGCCAAACTGTATCCCTCAGCGATTTTGAAGAGGGCCACGGATTGCTTGTCATCTTCATGTGTGCGCACTGCCCCTTCGTCATACATGTAGAGGCGGAGCTCGCCCGCATCGGAAAGAACTACGAAGGCAAAGGCCTCGGAATCGTTGGAATCTGCGCCAACGATGCAGAAAACTACCCCGATGACTCTCCTGAAAAGCTCGCCGCACAGGCCGAACACCTCGGGTTCGTCTTTCCCTACTGCCACGATGAGTCACAGGAAACGGCCAAGGCCTACCGCGCGGCCTGCACCCCTGATATTTTTCTCTTCGACGATGATTTCAAACTCGTTTACCGCGGGCAGCTCGACGACAGCCGCCCCGGCAACGACCTGCCCGTGACCGGTGCAAACCTGCGCGCCGCCATCGATGCATTACTCGCCGGGGAGCCGATCACCAAAGACCAATACCCTGCGGTCGGATGCAACATCAAATGGAACCCCGGCAACGAACCCGACTACTTCGGCTAGGCACAAACCCACCCCGGCCTGCGGCCACCCCTCCCGTGGAGGGAAATTAAACTCATCTAATCAGAATCCCCTCCACGGGAGGGGTGCCGGAACGGCGGGTGGGTAAACAAAAAAGCAGACCGAACGGTCTGCTTTTTTTAATGGCCTGCTCGAGGAGGGACTCGAACCCTCACGACCTTAACGGTCACTAGGCCCTCAACCTAGCGCGTCTACCAATTCCGCCACCCGAGCAATTTGAGAAGGGAAAATTTGAAGGCGAGAAGATAACCGCTGACCCCACCCTGCGCAAGCCCGATATTAAAAAAACCGCACAGGATTTACCTGATCACGAATTTCACGAATTTTCGCGAATCCAGCGTCAGAAATCTCCAATTCGTGTGAATTGGGTTCATCTCGGATTTGCGTTTATAGGAACAACTCATGTCCCACGGATGAAGAG
>CAYYYX010000112.1:0-2666 GCA_964476065.1 uncultured Verrucomicrobiota bacterium
TCGCATTCGCGAAGCCGCCGGACAAACAGGTAGTCCCTGAGTGGACACTGCCGCCGTCGCCGGATTGCGACTGCGATTCTGGCCCTTTCTTCTTTTCACGGGCTTCGACGGGGCGGAACCCGACATTGTTGTTCTCATTCGACGGATTGTTGTCGTTGCGATTCGAGGAACGCAGGTTCGTCTCATTATTGTTGTAACTCCCCCCGCGAATCACGCCCGCAACACGCCCTCTATTTCATCCTGTTCGCCCGCTTGCCGCGCACAAAACCGCACGGCGAAGTCCAATGCTCTGGGCATGTTTCACATGCCCGATCCACGCAGCAACGGTTGCGCGCACCTTCAAAAAATCGAATTGCCCGCTTCTTGCCAAACGAAGCTGATGGCGAAATCGTTTATGGAACCGCCGCGCCGTTTGGGTACGCACCCGGATGCGCCCATCGGCAAACACCACAAATCCGCAGAAATCCACCCCGGCGCAACTGCGAAGCAACCGATACTTATCCGGATGCACCTCCAGACGAAGCTGATGGCGCACCCAGCGTTTGACCACTCGCCCCTGCGCCTTGAGTTCCGCTTTATTGTGTCCAAACAAAAGGAAATCGTCCATATACCGAACATACCCCTTGCAACGCAATGTGTGCTTCACAAAATGATCCAGTGCATTCAAATAAACATTCGCCCAAAACTGGCTTGTCAGGTTGCCAATCGGCAATCCGCACCCGACCACACGACGCGCCGAAAAGAGATCGTCACCCCATGCAATACGCGTTTTCTCCGAATGGCTGGCAAGAATGCCTTTCATCAGGTCAAGCAACCGCAGGTCGCCGATGACCCGTGTTAGCTGGTTCGAGAGGATTTCGTGGTCAACATTCGCGAAATACTTTCGGATATCGCACTTGAGCGCATACGGATACCTTCGGGCGAACTGCGCCGCACGCCGCATCGCCGCATGGGTTCCCTTCCCTTTCCGGCACGCAAAACTATCCTCGATGAACCGATTCTCGAACAGCGGTTCCACCACACGCACTACAGCATGATGCACCACCCGATCACGGAAGGGAGCTGCCGCAACCGTCCGCTCCTTCGGCTCGTGAATCTGGAAATAGTGATAGTCCCCGTGCTGATAGGTTCCGCTCAGAAGCTCTTCGCGCAACGCGATCAACTCCTCCTCCAAATTGGCGAAAAACGTGGCGGCCGGACGCTTTCCTTTCTTCCCGCGCATGGCGGAAATTGCCGCCGCATGCAGATTCTCGAACGAGCAGACCTGCTCGAATAAATGGTTGTGACGTTTCATCGCTTCGCTCTTCAAAATATCGAATATCGAACAAGGAATTTCGAATGTAGAAGGGTTTGAACATAGCAAGATCAGAAGCCACCTCGTAGCGGATGGCTTTACTGTACATCCACCGAACGGCGGGAAGGATTCGCAAGCTCAACCATTCCCGCCCTACAAAAATAAAACTCCTTCGACATTTGTTGTTCGATATTCCTTATTCGATATTCGCACCCGCTTCCACCTGCTTCAGCCAGCCGCCCGCCATGCGGCCGCACTCCGTCAGCCGTTCGCAGGCATAGCCATACTGCCGCACGCTCAGGAGCTTGCGTTCCTTCGCCATGCGCACCAACCAGCGCAACACCGCCAGATCACGATTCACCTGCCGAAGCAGATCCACCTTGCGCTTCCGAGGCGAATAGGCCGCCTCCACCAGCAACTCCAAAATCCCCAACGTCCGATCCGCCAAGCGTGTTCCAAAAATAAACCGCTGGTTCTTCGGGAACGAGTCCACGCGGTCCAACAACCAGTTCGCGGTCTCGTGCCACTTCACCAACAGAATAGGTTCGTCGATTTTTTGCATCGGAGGGGTCCCTTCCTCCCAAAAAAAATCCGATCCGCTTCGCGGATCAGATTTTTTAAAGGGAAAAAGGGTTACAGGTTAAAGGGATTAGAGGCGTTGTTTCATCCGCACGAGAAACACGATCGCTCCACCGATCCCAAGCAAGCCCATGGTGGCCGGCTCAGGGACAACTTCGACGGGGCGGAACCCGACAAAGTAGAGCTCAGCCGACGGATTGATGCCGCCGCGACCCGAGGAACGCAGGTCCGTCTCACTAAAGCCGTAACTCCCCCCGCGAAGCACGCCCGCAGAATCTTCCATCCACTCCCAAACATTGCCCATCATGTTGACCGTTCCATTTTGCTCATCCGTACCCAGTGTTACATCGCGGGTATAGTTTGGAGAAGAATTCACAAAATTATAATTCCAACCGGTGGAACCTCCGCCCTCAGTGGGCGCGCCGTCAGCCACATCATCGCCGTTGGCATAGTCCGAATACCCACTACCTGTGTAATACGCGGCTTTGTACCACTCGTCTTCGGTCGGAACAAAATAGGTGGCTCCATTCGCCGTCGCATAAGCGAGGTGGCTCAGGGCACTCATGTTGTTTCCACCGGCTCCGTAATAGCCGCTATCGACATCCCCGGTGGTGAGGTAGTTGCAATACTGCCTCGCCTCGTAGAGCGAAACGTAGGATGCCGGTGCTGCGGTTCCCACGGTGCGACCGTTCGCAGTTTCATTCCAATAGCCTTCGTCGCCATCGCCTGCGCCCGATGCGGTGAACTCCGCGATCGTCACTTCGTGGTCGCTGATTTTGTAGCTGTAGCTCAC
>CAYYYX010000113.1:0-2610 GCA_964476065.1 uncultured Verrucomicrobiota bacterium
ACAACATCTTGGGGTGATCAAACCTCAACTTGCGTTAAATTGATACCCCGCAAAAACTTTTCAGGCCATCAAACTTCCCCTTTTGCTTTTCATTCGTCATCAGTACTCCTTTGTTGTGAGTTCTCTGCGGTCTTTTTCGGTTCAATCATATTCCGCATCGAAGGAAGCTCGAAAATAGCGAGTGCCGCTCCGGTTTGCCAGAAGTAAAACTGTTTTTCCAAACGTTGCCTCTGCACTGCGTTACGTTGCTGTCGCAGGCTCCAGCCTCTCTCCCGACAGTCGAGTGGAAAGAATTATTCCAAGCCTTGGAAAACTGATAGCCCTTGTGAGGCGAAGCCCTGAAATCCGGCAAAGCCGTTTCCAGGGGTTGAAAAAATTCCGATTGATCAGGCGACATGTCCCGCCGAACTCTTTGGCGAAGGCGGAGGCGCTATATCCCAACGAAGTTGGTGGAACGTTAGACGATTTCAGCGCTAATGATTTCTGAGATGCGGGCGGCGGGCGATCCGGCACCCAGCTTTTTTTCCAAGGTTTGGAAGTTTTCGAGCATCGCGGTGCGCGCGGGCGTGTTGTTCATCAGCGGATCCATTGTGGCGACCAGTTCGATCGGTCGCATGCGCTGCTGAATCCGCTCGGGCATAATCTCTTTTCCGGAAATGACGTTCGCAATACCCAGCCATGGAATCTTGATGAGCATTCGCCCAATGGCGTAGTTGAACCCGCTGGTTTTATAAACCAGCACGGTCGGACAGCCCAGCAGCGCGGCTTCGAGCGTCGCAGTTCCAGATGCCACAAACGCGGCGTCGGCCTGCTTCAGCACTTCGCGGGATTTCCCGACAACAATGGAAATATTGCGTGGCGCTTTTTTTGCTTTCTGCAAAATTTCTTCAACCCATGCAATGCGGCGCTCCGGCACGGGAATCACAAAGGAAACATCCGAGCGCGACTTTTCCATCAGCTGGGCGGCCTCAAGTAACGGCGACAAGATGTAGCGGATTTCCTGTTTCCGGCTTCCGGGCAGCAAGGCAATTTTCTTTTCGCCAGTCCACGGGATCGGTGCCGGCTCTGTTTCGCGAAAGGCGCGTAGCTCATCCACCATGGGATGGCCGACAAAATCGACCTTTAAGTCCACATCATTAAAGACCTCAACTTCAAACGGGAAGATGACCATGAGGCGATCAATGATTTTTGCCATTTTGGGAATGCGCCCGCGGTTCCACGCCCAGACCTGCGGGCAAACATAATAGAGCACTTTGACACCGCGTTGTTTCAGTTCTTTAGCAAGGCGCAGGTTAAACCCGGGGTAATCGATCAATAACGCAGCGTCTGGCTTCCGCTTATCGACTTCGGCGAGCACTTCGTCGAAAACGCTTTTGAAAAATGAGTATTTCGCGAGGACTTCCGCAAACCCGAGGACATCCATTTCCTGAGTATCATGGAGTGTTTCCACCCCTGCCGCGCGGAGCTTGTCGCCGCCGATCCCCCAGAAGCTCAAATCCGAACGCTTTTCTCTGAGCGCAGCGATTACATCGGCCGCATGCATGTCTCCGGAATCTTCACCGGCGATGACTAAGAGGGATTTCATGATTTTTCCTCAAGAACTGTAATGACAATTCCCATCGCATTGGCCTGAGAAACAACCGCTTCTTTGTTCAGCAGGATGGCTCCGCCCGCTTCGATGGCGAGACAGGAGGCTTTTGCTTTTTTGAGTGACTGAAGCGTGCGCATTCCAATCACGGGAATATCGAACCGCATATCGTGCTCGACCTTTGGAACTTTGACGACCACCGCGCCCTTCCCGCCGAGCTTCCCGCCGCGTCGAATGGCTTTGTCCGTTCCTTCGAACGCTTCGACGGCAAGAACCATTCCCTCTTTGACGACGACCGTCTGACCAATATCCAGATGACTCGTGTCTTTAATGACGCGCCGTCCAATTTCGATGTCGGCGAGCTCGCGAGTATCCGGCGCGCGCGCGGTTAGACATCCGGCGGTCGGCATGTAGTCCTGCATAAAAGAGCTCGCGGGAAGCAGTTCCAGACCAGCCGTTTCAACCTCTTGGGTAATCGCCCCGAAAATGGTGTGCGCATTTTTGACCGGAAGGCTTTTGAGGAGACCGACAAGAGCTTTATCCATCCGGAATAAAAAGAGAACGTTCGGGTTCACCTGCCCCGCCATGACGGCGTGGCGCGCACCGCTACGCTTGAGTGCGTCCAGCAAAGGCGCGAGCTGCCCCGCATGAATCCAGGTGACTTCGTCCGCAACCTGTTCGATTTCGCGGCTCGTCTCGCCCTTGAAAGCAACGGCGATGATTTTTTTGACGCCACGCGTGCGGGCTGCGCGCGCCAGGAGTAGTGGATAGTCAGCCCGTCCAGCAATCAGGGCTAAAGTTTCGGGAAGTTCATTCATGGTGGGAAAATGGCAAAAGTCGGCGGCATTGGGAAGGATTTTAGGAAGGTATGAAGTGCGCGATATAATTTAAAGCGGGGTATCAAGTTGACGCAAGTGGCCCCTGCATATAGATTTGCAGCATGCAAAATGACCATCCAGTTGCTGGCTAGTCAACGACAATTACAAAGTCACCTCAACGACAATTACACTTACCGGTTGACG
>CAYYYX010000114.1:0-2463 GCA_964476065.1 uncultured Verrucomicrobiota bacterium
TTTTGGATGCAAACTCCACCTTAGCCGGTGGCCCTAAAATCGGGGGTAAGCGCACTATTCCTCAAATTTTTCCTTATACGCCCAAAGGCCAAGGGCGGGATTGGAAATGTAGAAAATCTCCTCTCCATCGGGTAGCGTATTGAATCCGTCTTTGAGTTCCGCCGGGTTATAGCGCGCGACCATCTCATCGTACGGAGCGGCCTCAAACCCAACGGAGCGGATTTCTTCCAAACTCATGTCTGGGCCGGGACAATAGGTAATCGAAAAACGCCCCTCAGACGATCCGGGCACCGAACAAGTGCCTTAATCAGAAGACCCACTGATTTAGCCATAAAAACAGAGCAAAATTACTTTTGCATCATTTGTGTCTCTTTTCTTCCAATCGTATTCTCAGTGTGATTTTTCCATCGACCGCAAGATCGCCTTTATCAAAATTCCCTTTGCAACCGGTGAACAGAGCATCTGCGCAACACTGAATTAAAAATTTCCAATGGTTGGAAAACATGTTTCCAACCATTGGAAGTCGGAAGTTCCGACGGCCAAATAGTGTTCCAAGGTTCGGAAAACCACAATATGGTACACCTGCGCAGGTGTGCCATATTTTTAAAACAGACGCTACTGACCCGGGCAAGAGAGCAGGGATTCCATGAAGTCAGCGAAGTTGCAGGTGGCGACGCCGACATATTTGTCGGCCGCGCCGTAGTAGACCATCAACTGGCCATCCTTGACGATTTTTCCACAGGGAAAGACCACCCCGCCTTCATCGTAGCAACCCTCTGTTTCGTAGTCTTCGGACGGTTCAAGAAACCAGTCGCGGGTGCGATGCGTTACGAGGGTCGGGTCGTCTTTGTCGAGCAACAGTGCGCCGAGGCGGTAGTAACCGTCTGAACCTTTGCCATGATAGATGGTCAGCCAGCCGTGTTCCGTTTCCATCGGCGGGGTGTTACCACCAATTTTTACTTCCCAATCGTATTCGGCTTTGGCGAGCAGCCTGGACTGGGAGTAATCCCAGGTCAGCAGGTCGTCGGAGGAAACAATCCACATGGCGGGATGTTCGGTTCCGTACTCTTCGCCGTACCATTCCATCGGGCGGTGAATCATATAATACCTGCCGTTGATTTTTCCGGGGAAGAGGTAAACGTCGCGGTCATCGAGCTGCGGATGGGTGAGCGGGCCGGCGCGATAGAAAGACTTCCAGTCTTGGGTCATGGCCAGCGAGGTGGTGGTTTTGTTTTCGCGATATTTGACAGGGAAATCTTCTGGGCATTTGGGCGGCGGACAGGCGTTGTCGGCCATGAGCCAGTACTGCCCGGGCGGAAACGGACGGCTGGCGTAAGTGAGGTAGTACCAGCCCCCGATTTTGGTGACGCGCGGGTCTTCCACGCAACCCCCGTCGAACCAGTCTTCGCCCGGCGAGAAAACCGGTTTGTCGGAAAGGCGGGTAAAGTTCAGACCGTCATCGCTTTCGGCCAGGCCGAACCAGACCTGGTGCTTTTCGTCGTGACCTGCGGCGCGATAGAGCATCATCACCTTGCCGGTTTCTTCATCAATCCACGCCGCCGGGTTGGTGACCACCATCGATTCCCATGTGCTGCCTTCGAGCGGCTTAAGGATCGGGTTGCCTTCATATTTTTTCATCTTGATGCTCATATCGCTTCTCCACGTTCATCGTATTGGCGCACAACAACCAGCAGGTCGTTCAGGTTTGTGCGGCAGAGACCGCACAGCTCATCGGCCGCGCCGTAGCTCATCACTAAATTATCGCCGTCGATAAATGCGCCCGTTGTGAACACACACGGAATCGTAAACTTTTTTGGCTGTTCCCAATCCGTATCGGCCACAAACAAACGCTCCGGACAGCGGTGCTTGATTTTTGGAAATGAACCTTCGACATCCTCCAGAATCACAAACGACTGCGAGTAGCCCATCACTTTGTCTTTTTTGCCGTGCACCGGCAGGAGCCACTCGGACTCCGAAATACGGATCGGGGCGGTGCTGGCCCCGACGCGTTCATCTTCCCAATCAAACAACGGCGCGGCCATCAAGTGTTGACTGCATCTCGGTTTGGCGAAGGTTTTTAAATCGGTTGCATGCGAAAAGTAGATGCACGGCAGATTGGGTTCCACGCCTCCCGGGAGCGCGGCGGGCGTAACCGGACGGTGGATCATCACCACCTGCTTTTCACCGTCGATCATAAAGCGTTCAGGAAATGGAAAGACATCGCGGTTTTCACCGAATTCGGCATTGGTTATCTGTTCCACATACACGAAGGCTTCCGCGTAGTGGCGCGCCTTGAGCTCGTCGAGGTTCACTTCCCATAAGACATTGACGGTATAGTTTTCAGATGCCGCTTTGCCGAGATCATGATCGCCGGATTTCGCCCACTCCGGCGCACACTGCATCGGCTCGTCGTTTTCCCAGTAGGGTCCGGGCGGAAACATGCGACAGGCGGTGGTCAGATAG
>CAYYYX010000115.1:0-2186 GCA_964476065.1 uncultured Verrucomicrobiota bacterium
GTCGAAACAATTACCCCCACCGGCACAGGTCGTTTAGAAATGGCCTCATAGGAATCAATTGAGGCAGGTTGCAACCGTTGCAATAATGCAAACAGCCCCACCATCATCAACAGACCTAAAATAATGATTCTAATGCGCTTCATAATCTATTTGTGTTACCAGAAAATACTGAAATGAGAATCTGTATATTTCCAATCATTGGAAGCTTATTCACCCGTTTTTCCAAGGATTGGAAAAATCAGTTCAGCTGACCGATGCGCCCAAGGCCCTTCAGCGTTAGGTTTGGGTCGATGGAAATAGCTCCATTGAAGTCTTCCAGCACCCATTTGGCGAAGCCGCCGGTGGCGCAAACTTTCATCCCCCGCCCTAGCTCTTTTTTGAGATCGCCGAGGATTT
The DNA here is from genome assembly GCA_964476065.1 of uncultured Verrucomicrobiota bacterium. Classification (GTDB taxonomy): domain Bacteria; phylum Verrucomicrobiota; class Kiritimatiellia; order Kiritimatiellales; family Tichowtungiaceae; genus Tichowtungia. The sequence continues at coordinate 397 of CAYYYX010000115.1, forward strand.
CGCGAACCATGCCGCGATAACCAATCCGCGCGCCGATGCGCATCGCCTCCGCGGTGCTTTTCCCGATCACGCGCGAGGTTTTCACTGGCTGGATATGCGGAAGAAGCTCTGTCTTTTCAGCGAGGTAATCAAACATCAACGGCAGGCCCGGGCAGATAATCCCGCCGACGTAGCCTTCATTTTTTTTGACGATGTCAAAGGTGAGCGCAGTTCCAAAGTCGCAAACGACCACGGGTGCGCCGCAGGTTGCGGCCGCCTCACACGCATTCGCCAACCGGTCCGCGCCAATGTTCTCGGGCTTCGGATACGAAACTGAAACCCCCAGATCCACCGTGTGATCAACCCATAAAATATCAGTAACACCCTGCTCTTTCAAACAGCGCCTCCAGCGGGCATTGACACCGGGTTTGACGGAAGCGATCACCGCGCGCTCTGGAACCGTTTTAAGTGTTAGCGCCGGCTTCAGAGACTCCGTGCGCTGAACCGAACTCACCCGCCCATTGCTGTAAACGCCGAGCGACGTGCTGGTGTTTCCGATATCTAGTACAAGCGTTTTCATTCGACAAAGTCGAGGGCCAGATCCACAGCGGGCGCGGAGTGCGTCAGCGCACCAACAGAAATCGCGTCCACGCCACTCTTCGCAATCTCGCGAATCGTGTTGAGGGTCACGCCGCCGGAGGCTTCGGTTTTACTAATGCCCTCGCAGAGCTTTACGCATTCACGCAAAACCAGCGGAGGCATGTTATCGAGCAGCACCCAATCGGGTTTGGAAGGAAGCGCTTCGCGAAGCTGATCGATGGTATCCACCTCCAGCTCGACCAGCCGATCCGGAAATTGTTCGCGAACCGCCTGCACCGCTCCGCAGATTCCGGAGTCGTGATTTTCCGCCCAGTAGGCCAGATGATTGTCTTTCAGCATCGCGCGGTCGTGAAGCCCCATGCGGTGATTGGTTCCCCCGCCACAGAGCACGGAATATTTTTCAAAAGTGCGCAGCGTGGGGGTGGTTTTGCGCGTATCAAGGATCGCGACATCCGGGTTATTGGCTTCATCGACATACTGCCGAGTCAGCGTCGCAACGCCGGTCATCCGCTGAATAAAATTGAGCGCGGTGCGCTCCGCGACCAAAATGCTTCGCGCGGAACCGGTGATGGAAAGAATCACATCGCCTGCACGAAGTGCGGCCCCGTCCTTGACCTGTGTCGAGACACCGAGGTGACGATCCACTTCATTGAACACCGCGTGCGCAACCGGTCCGCCCGCAAGGACGCAATCCGCTCGCGCGACGAGGTTCGCCGTTGCCTGCTTGTCCTTCGGCACAAGCGAAAAGGTGGTGACGTCCAACTTCTTCGGGCCGAGGTCTTCCGCCAGCGCCTCGCGAATACGCTGCTTCACATCAGAAAAGGAAAGGATATCAGGAAAATTCATCAGGAACTCCGGCGTTACGCCTCTTTAGGACAGCTCTTCCCTGCACCCATCAGAACGCTGATCGGCTTGAGAGCTTCAAAATTTTCGCAAACAATTTTAATGGCCACGGCAATTGGAACGGACAGCAGCGCACCGATGATTCCCCACAGCCACCCCCAGAAAATAAGGGAAATCAAAATGACGACAGGGCTCAAGTTGAGACGTTCCCCTGTCAATTTAGGCTCTAGAAAACTCCCCATCGTCTGTTGGATCAAAAGCAACCCGGCCAGCACACCGGCGGCGGCCCAGCCGTTCGGATAGAACTGCACGAGCGCAATGAGAACAGGAGGAATCGTGGCGAGAATGGAGCCCACCATGGGAATAAA
>CAYYYX010000116.1:0-1965 GCA_964476065.1 uncultured Verrucomicrobiota bacterium
TGGGACGCGACGGCCATCCGGGGTACCTCAATGATTTGATGCGAGTGAAAAAACGAACATCCGAGAAGAGCCAAAAAGCGTGGCCCTTGGGATGCGAAGCACTGAAATCTAGCGTAGCGGGTTCTAATGGTTGGAAAATCCGTTTGATGGGCGGGCAGGGAAGGGGTACCTTTCCGGTCTGTTTTAACAATAGTAAGGAAAGGTTCATCATGGCACGTGCATACAATTTCAGCGCAGGGCCGGCGATTCTGCCGGAAGAGGTTCTCAAACAGGTTCAGTCTGAACTGCTCGATTTTAACGGAACCGGCATGTCCATCATGGAAATGAGCCACCGCGGCAAGGACTACTCTGCCATTCACACCGAGGCCATCGATAACCTCAAAGAGCTACTGAAGATTCCGGAGGGCTACAGCGTTCTCTTTATGACCGGCGGCGCGAGCACTCAGTTCTCGTTGATCCCGATGAACCTGCTCGGCGCAGGCCAGACCGCGGACTACATCACCGCAGGGGCCTGGAGCTCGAAGGCGATTAAGGCCGCGCAGAAAATTGGAACGGTCAACGAGATCGCCAACACAGCGAAAGAGATTCCGACCTGCGTACCGGGCAACGACCTGAGCTTCACCGATGGCGCGGCCTATGTGCACATCTGCTCCAACGAGACGATCTCCGGCGCACAGGTGAAAGAATTCCCGAAAACGGACGCGCCGCTCATCGCGGATATGTCTTCGGATATTCTCTCCCGCCCGCTCGACGTATCGCAGTTCGACATGATCTACGCGGGTGCGCAGAAAAATCTAGCCTGTGCCGGTGTCACACTGGTGATCATTAAAGATGAGTTGGCGGCCAAGGGTCCGGAAACTCTTCCGGAGCTTTTCCGCTACCAGCACGTTCTGGAAAACAACTCGCTGTCCAACACCGCGCCGACGTTCCCGATCTACATCATTGCACTCGTTACCCGCTGGTTGCTGGCCAACGGCGGACTCGAAGGGATGCAGAAGCGCAACGAAGAGAAAGCGGGCAAGCTTTACGCCGCGATCGATGCGTCCGACTTCTACAAAGGCACTGCCGTGACGGAATACCGCTCGCCGATGAACGTCACGTTCCGTCTGCCGACCGAAGAGCTCGAAGCGCAGTTTGTGGCCGAAGCCGTCGCTAAGAACATGACTAGCTTGAAAGGGCACCGTTCCGTGGGTGGCATCCGTGCCTCTATTTACAATGCATTTCCCGCAGAAGGCGTCGATGCGCTCATCGACTTCATGAAAGAGTTCGAAGCCGCCAACGCCTAATCGTCTTTACGGACGGTTTGCCGAGCGCCCCGCACTGCGGGGCGTTTTGTTTTTGTCTTTTTCTGTTTCCCAATGAAACGGGAATCGGTACGTTCTCTCTTCTCTTGCGCCCATAGTTCAATGGATAGAATAGTGGCCTCCGAAGCCATTGATACAGGTTCGACTCCTGTTGGGCGCACCAGCCTTCGCTCGAAGCGGAGCGAAGAGCGGAGGCTGTCACGCCGTAGTCATGCGAGCGGTTGCGAGTATGCGAAGGCGGACTGTGAGTATCGCTTCGAGTCTACGGCTTGGCAGGCCAGCTATGAATACAAACCACACCGTTTATATTTTAAGGAGCGAGCAGGGTGATCATCATTATGTTGGCCGCACGAGAGATTTAAAATCCCGCCTGCAAAAACACAATCAAGGCGAGGTTCCTCATACGGCGAAGTTTTGTCCATGGTATATCGAAACCAGCATTGTTTTTCGGGACGAAGAAAAGGCAGTTGCTTTTGAGCTTTACCTGAAAAGCGGTTCGGGGCGTGAGTTTGCCCGTCGTCATCTATAAACTTCTTTTTCTCGATGGCGGGCCATTTTGTTCGAACGAGTTGAATGTCCTGAGCGACTAAAAGGAGTCGAAGGGCCAGCACGCCAGCTTTCGTTTATGTCGTGGGAAACCAGCCTTGAAAACAGGTGCAGA
>CAYYYX010000117.1:0-1885 GCA_964476065.1 uncultured Verrucomicrobiota bacterium
CCGCTTTTGGCGGCGAGGCGGCGATGAATGTCGAACTCAAACTTCATGCGGCGCTCAACCTGTTTCTGATAGAAAAAAAGCATGCCGATGCCGATGATGATAATCAGCATTCCCGAGATCATCACCATGATCAATGCGGCTCCCTCCTTGCTCTTTTTATCTCTTCGTTCTATTTGCATGCTTTAACCACTAATTAACACGAAATTTATTTTTCCCAAACACCCGTAGTGAGCCTGTCGAACTATTGGAAAATTGGCTCATAGAGCCGACAAGAGAACCCACCCCGGCCGTCGGCCACCCCTCCAGGGAGGGGATCACCCCTTCGAACTTCGTTATTCGTTGTTCAATATTCATGTATTCAGTCAAATGTCTAAAAGACGAAGGTCAATTTTTATTATACAAAACGATGATCCTCGGCACTGTTGCACTGTTTGTGTGCGTCCGCCCCGCCCAGCGCCATTCCGCCGTTACGGAAAACTCGGCGCGGAAAATCTGATTTGAAAATCCATGTGGATCATTTGGAGGAAAAAAAGAGAGTGTATTTGTGCCGCTGAAAAAAGCCGCCGTACTTACACTAGAAAACCCCGGCTCATTGGCGATAAAACGGGTGACGGTATTGGTCACATCCACACCGTCCGGGTTGCGGATCAGCTCTTCGACAAAAGCTCCGTCCTCCGCAAAAATCCGATAACCCGTTACGTTGGTAAAGCGGTTGGTTTCGAAGGCCACCCCGTTGACTTGAATCGGAAAGGTTCCCTTCCAGATGCCACTATTCGGAGGCGTCTCTACCCAGCTGGTACACATTTCAACACGGCTCTGCACGCCGTTGGCCACGCGGGTCAGATCTTCCAATAGAATCGCGTCGATCCGGAATTCATTGTGATAGCGAAGCACATTGATGATCTGCGTGCCTGCCGCCCAGACCACAATGATAGCCAGCACCGCCGACACCATCACCTCGATCAGGGAAAACCCGGCGCGGGAATTTATTTGGCTCTTCGTCATTTTGAATGGGCAGACCGTAAACATAGAGGGTGTTTTTGACGGGATATTCAGGATGGACAAGATTTTGATCCGGTTTATCAGTGATCGTTTTATCCTACTGGATAAACTGCCGCACAGTAAAAGAGGCAATAAAGAAGGGGTTTTTATGGGGGAAGCATGCTGATTAACCGGATTAATTCCGCCATGAAAAAGACATCCTTGAAATCCTGTTATCCGGTCAGGAACTCTCTTTTTATCGCCGCAAAAAAGCGCAAAAGGCACACAACAGGAATCTGCGCGATCCCGGATCGCACCTACAGAAGAACCATCCCCCTGTAGCCGCGTCCCGAGGGCGCGGGAATCTGAGCAGACAGGAATGTCCGCTCCACAGGTGTCGTGAGGCAGACATTCCTGTCTGCCTTCTTCTTCCGAGGAAAACACATCTGTTTTAAACTGGTTCAAGTTCCGTTTCATGGATTTACCCGCTTAGGCGGTAAAATCATTTTTAAGGTCGCAAATAGCGAGTTGGTATCATTCTGATTGTCATAAAGCTTAATTTCTGCCTCTTTTACAATCTGGCTAGACGGCGCGGTGAGATTCGTACTGGTAACATGAAACGTATTCCAAACCGATGGCATGTCATGCCCAAAACTCATCTTATTGGTAGCAGAGGCAGTGCTATCAGGAAAAACCAAAGGACTATCATTGATTTGCACATAACCGAGTTTTGTTTTCCCTGTCAGCTGCTCATAAACACAAGCCAAATCCAGCATGCCGGCGGCACGTTCGAGGGCGGCGAAGCGGAGGGCTTCTTTGCGGAAGGGAGGAATGGCAAAGAAATAGGCGCTGGAGAGGCAGATGATCATCAATAGAACCATCGCCACCATCGTCTCAATTAAGC